>JBKCCF010000089.1:0-6148 GCA_046305255.1 Methylococcaceae bacterium | reverse complement strand
CCGTTCCCACGGCCTCACCCCGCGCCAGCGTTCCCTTGCCCGACGCGGTGGTGCAGCGATTGGGCCAGCTGCCCGGTGTCCGTGCGACGATCAGCGGTCGCCGCAGTTTCATCCCCACGTCGCTGGGTGAAAGTGAACTGCTGGTACTGTCGCCCCCGGTGGGCAGTGCGCCCGGTTTCCGCTTCAAGGCGGCTGATAGCGTCAACCTCTGGACCCGCTTTCCCAGCCTGCAGGCGGTATTCGTATCCGAACCTTATGCCGAAAGGCATGGCCTCAAGGTCGGGGAGAGTTTTGACCTTCAGACCGACGCCGGCACCGTCCGGCTGCCGGTGGCGGGTATCTTCTTTGACTACCGCTCCGATCAGGGGTTGATCCTCATGCACCGCACGCTGTACCACCGCTACTGGAACGATCGTAGCGTCACCTCACTGGGGCTCTATCTTGATAATGCCAGCGCCCTGCCCGACATGCGGGCCCGGATTGACGCCGCACTGGCACAGGAACGGGTACCCCTGACAATCCGCAGCAACCGCGAGATTCGCGACATCAGCCTCGAGACCTTCAATCGCACATTTGCCATTACCCAGGTGCTGAGGCTGCTGTCGGTCGGGGTGGCGCTGATCGGTATTCTCAGCGCCATCATGGCCTTGCAGTATGAGCGACGGCGAGAGATGGCCGTGTTGCGGGCGACCGGACTGACACCGCTGCAGACCGGCCTGTGGGTTCTGATTCAGACCGGTTTCATGGGGCTGACGGCTGGCCTGTTATCGCTTCCGCTGGGCCTTGCGCTGGCGCGAGTGCTGGTGCGGGTTATCAATCTCCGGTCGTTCGGCTGGACCATGGCCCTCACGATTGAATGGCCGCCGCTGCTGACTGCCGTAGTGCTGGCGGTTGTGGCGGCCTTGCTGGCGGGGCTTTACCCCGCCTATCTGGCGATGCGGGCTCTGCCTGCGGCGGCTTTGCGCGAGGAGTGATATGACAAGATTCCTGATCATCCTGCTGGCTGCTGTGACGCTGGCCGCCTGTGATGCCAAACCCACTGCGGATGAGGGCGTGTCGGCCACCTTGCGACAGGCCGATACCGAGGGTTTCGAGCGGGCTTATGCGCCCCGGCCGTTTTCTTTTCCCAAAGACCATGGCCCTCACCCCGATTTTCGTGATGAATGGTGGTATGTCACCGGCAATCTGGACGGGCCGGCAGGGCGGCGCTTTGGTTTCCAGATCACTTTCTTTCGGCATGGGCTGAAGCGGGGGAAAATAGCCCGGCCCTCACACTGGTCGGGTCAGGACATTCTGATGGCGCACCTGGCCCTGACGGATGTTGAGGGCCAGCGCTACACCTCATTCCAGCGGGTTTCGCGCGAGGCTGTAGGGCTGGCGGGCAGCGCGGGCGACCCCCTCAGAGTCTGGCTGGACGACTGGTCGCTGGTCGCCGGGTCAGCAGGGGGCTTTCCCTGGCACCTGCATGCCGCAGAGGAGGGCTATGCGCTTGAGCTCGACTTTGATCCGCGCAAACCCATCGTGCTCAATGGTCATCAGGGACTCAGCCAGAAAAGCGCCGAGCCGGGTAATGCCTCGTACTACTACTCCATCACCCGGATGGCGGCGACCGGAACGGTTCGGGTCGGCGGAGCTGCCTTGCCGGTGTCGGGGCTGGCCTGGCTGGATCGGGAATGGAGCACCAGTATGCTGGCAGATAACCAGTCCGGCTGGGACTGGTTTTCGCTGCAGCTGGCTGACGGCAGTGAACTGATGTATTTCCATCTCCGCCGCAAGGATGGCAGTGATGATCCCGCCAGTGCGGGTTCATGGGTAGGGCTGGACGGTCAAAAAAGCGTGCTGGCCCGGGAGGATGTCGCCGTCGAAGTGCTGGACCACTGGCAAAGTCCGGGCGGCTATTCCTATCCCTCACTTTGGCGATTGACCGTCAACCGCACACGACAACGGCTTGATATCAAGCCGGTACTGGCCGACCAGGAGTTCCGTCACGATGCCCATTACTGGGAAGGGGCCGTGGATGTCACCGATACCGAAAGCGGTCGGCCACTCGGGCGGGGCTATGTTGAACTGACAGGCTATGCGCCAGGCAGGGTCGAGCGCAGCGGGGATTAGGGCATGCCTCACCTCCTTTGGCGTGGCCAGTGCAGGCAGTTTTTCTGCCAGGCCGTCCAGCACATTACATAAAGCGCGCGTCGCCTAAACAGCCTGATGGTTCCGCCAATTGGCTTCAAAGGGTGACGGCGAGGTGTTACATTTCCTAACCGATCCGGCAGGCGAGGCTGTTGCCGCATGCTGTGCCCTGCACTCAATCGGCGCTCTGTTGCCATGTGGCTGCCGGCGCAGGATGGCCCTCTTGAATAAGCCTTGGCATGTGATGGATGCCTGATCGACGACTGTAACTTGCCGGCATGACCCAGAGCCTGATGCCCTGAATGTTGATGCTGAATCTTATGCGACCCAACTGATGCCGCGAGATGGAGATAACGATGCTGGCCGACCGAATTGAGTGCAGGATAGCGGTTTTCGTTCTTGTACTACTTTCTTGCTGGATTGAGCCTGTCCGGGCTCAAAGCGATGGAGAGATCAATGCTGCCTTTACCGCGAATATAGGCTCAGGCGTCAACGGCTCAGTCAATGTGCCCATCCTGCAGCCGGACGGGAAGATCCTGATCGGGGGAGGCTTTACCAGCGTCGCTGGACACGCCAGTAACAATATCGCTCGACTGAACCCGGATGGGACATTTGATGCCAGTTTTGTTACGGGTTCAGGCTTTAATGGTCCCGTTAGCGATCTGGTGCTGCAACCTGATGGCAGTGTGATTGCCGTAGGTCAGTTTAGCGCTTACAACGGGGCTACCGTAGGCAGCAATATCGCGCGATTGGACTCGGCGGGACAACTTGATACCCGTTTTAACGCCAACGTCGGCACAGGGTTCAATGGTTCCGCAGAGTCGGTTACCTTGCAGCTGAATGGCAGTATTATCATCGGCGGCCAATTTACCGGGTTCGATGGTATTCCAGCGCAGTATGTCGCCAGACTCGATGCGAGCGGGGTCTTTGATACGAGTTTCAATTCCAGAATCGGGACTTCACTTAACAATACCCTGACCACGGTGCTGGCTGACCCTGAGGGTAACATTGTGCTGGGCGGATCGTTTACCCAATTCAATGGGGGTAACTATGTGGCCCGTCTGAATGCCGATGGCTCACCTGACGCCAGTTTTAGCAGTGCCATTACCGCAGGAAGCGGGCAGGTGACTGCGCTTGCTCTGCAACCGGATGGCAAGATTCTGGTCGGAGGTGTTTTCAGCGTCAGTGTCAATTCGGTGACAAGCACCGACATCGCACGCCTGAATGCCGATGGGGCACCTCGAAAAACCTCAAAATTGTGAAATCGACGCATTATAAATCAGTGCGTTAGACTCGTTGTTTGGGTGAAAAGATGGGTTTTTCGAGGTTCCCAATGGAACGCTAGACTCGGCTTTCAGCTCAGTTGTGGGGTCCGGGTTCAATAATTTTGTCGGATCGTTCGGCCTGCAACCCGATGGCAAAATTCTTGTGGGGGGTGTCTTCACCTCTTTCAGTGGTGTTGGCATGAACCGTATCGCTCGGCTTCATTCCAGTGGGTTGCTTGATACTACCTTCAGCATTGGCTCGGGCTTTAACAGCTTTGTCAATAGACTGGTTTTGAGGCCACAAGGATCAATCGTTGTAGCGGGAGGATTTGGTGTCTACAACGGTACCTCAAGCAATAGCATTGCCGAGCTTTATTCCGCGCCTCTTCCGCCCGTCATCGCAGAAATACAGCCTCCGACCGGCACTGCCGTGGGGGGTACGATGACTGTTTTGACAGGTATCAATATGGCTACCGTGACAGGCGTTACCTTTGGTGGGGTTGCTGCAACCGCTTTCTCGGTTAATGCCGAAGGCACCCGGCTCAATGCCACTACGCCGCCACATGCCGCTGAGGTTGTCGATCTTGTGGTGACTACGCCCACGGGTACGGCAACCAAAAGCTATACCTACACGCTCGCACCCCAAACTAACCTGTCAGTGACCGCCACCCCTGGCAGCATCCTGACCACCGCCAGCAGTACCCTCTCCACCAGTGGCGGCAGTGGTAGCGGCAATGTCAGTTATGCGATTACCGGCGGAACCGGGACCTGCAGTGTCAGTGGTGCCACGCTGACCGCAATCACGGCGGGTAGCTGTGAGGTTACGGCAACCAAGGCGGCCGATGGTTTCTACGCTGCCGTCACGTCGGCCCCGATTACAGTACAGGTCGGCTTGTCGCCCCAGACGCCTCTGATCGTGAGCGCGACGCCAGGCAACATTTTGACTACCGGAACCAGTACCCTCTCCACCAGTGGCGGCAGTGGCAGCGGCGATGTCAGCTACGCGATCACCGGCGGAACAGGCACCTGCAGTATCAGCGGCACCACACTCATACCCATAACGGCAGGTACCTGCGAGGTCACGGCAAGCAAGGCCGCTGATAGTCTCTATGCCGCTGCGATATCAACGCCGGTTGTGGTTTTTGTTGGAGCCAATGCTCAGTGCGGGACGGCGAATGGCGTTTACTCTCCCCTCCTGCCCGATACTGCCAGTTTATGCCGGGTGGGAACGCCCAGTGCGGTCAGCCAATCCTCTGCCGTTTTTAACTGGAATTGTCAGGGATTTGGAGGAGGCATTACGGTCAGTTGCAGTACAACAAAGGCAACCCAACCGGCTCTCACGATCACTGCCAGTCCCAAAGTCATCAAGCCCGGTCGTGGAACAATACTTTCGATCAGAGGAGGGGGCGGTAAAGGCCGGTTGCGCTATCGCGTGGTCGCCAGTGGGGGAGCCAGTTGCAGTATCACGACAGTGAAAGGAAAAACCTTTCTGAAGTCGGGTGCCCAGAGCGCGGGCGTTTGCAGCGTGACGGCCACCAAATCGGGTGATGCGCTTTATAACCTGGCGACCTCGGCCCCATTGAAAATTATAGTGGGTGGTTAAGCCGGTTTTCTGTAATCAGTGCGGCTGTTTGCGGCCAGTTACACTTTGGCTGGCGGATAGCGGGGGGCGTCAGCAGCGCTGTCCACTGCCGTTTGACCTGAGGGTGGACGCTGGACGGTGTGGCCCGACCTATCAACGCCGTCAATAGGTACCCACCGACACGGCTCCGGACGATGTTTGCGTTCACCCGTATGGCGTAGCCATTGGATGATTGAGCGGACCCAACAGGAGTTATTTTGACTAACACTATGATAGATATGATGAAAAAATCAGCCTGTTTGTTATTGTCATCCTCGCTTGTCATGGCTTCAGCTGTTGTGGCTGAAACGTCTGACTACGACTGGACCGGTGCCTATGCAGGTGCGAACCTCGGCGTCATCTGGACCGGTTCCCACCTGACCAGCAGTCAGCCCAATTACCTTTCAGGTACCGATGGCTATAGCAAGAATCTGGATGCGACCGACGTGGACCCCGGTTTCCAGTTCGGCTACCTTCATATGCTGGACCCACACTGGGTAGTAGGCGGGGAGGCTGACTTTACCTACCCAGCTACCAACAGCCAGTACACGGTAACTAACGGAACCGGTACCGCCTATGACCAGTTTAACGTTCGCAATAATCTCCAGGGCTCACTCAGGCTGCGGGCAGGTTATGCGATAGACCGTTTTCTGCCTTTCGTAACCGCCGGGGTCAGTTGGGCCAGCATGGGTCTGTATTACAACAACGAGAGTAACAATGCCTACAGCAAAACCACCGCGCAAACCGGCTGGGTGCTGGGCGCGGGTCTTGAGTACGGGGTGCTGGAGAATCTGACGGCTTGGCTTGAGTACCTCTACACCGACTACGGCAGCGCACTGAATATGAACGTCCCTGATGTGGCGTCCGTTGACCAGACAGGCTCTAGCGCCCACGCGGACATGAGCACCAATGTGTTCAGAGCGGCTGTGAATTACAGATTTTAGACATTCGCCAAACGGCCGTAGTGAATGCCCATCGAAGGCCTCTTCAGGTGTCAATCAGCATGGAAAACTTACCAGGGATCCGGGGAAATCAGCGTTGAAAAGTTGCCACCCCGGAGATGTGCAACCATCCGGCACTTGTGCCGGAGCAACCTGGGGTGATACGTATGGAATTCATAGCCGAAATCAGA
>JBKCCF010000088.1:0-10123 GCA_046305255.1 Methylococcaceae bacterium | reverse complement strand
TGCTCGATTCGCTGCCTCGCATCATCAAGGGTCGCGGCATCAACGGCAACCGCTTCGATGATCTCCGGCTGGGTCGGCTCGATCAGTGGCGACGGAGCGTCAAACCCGCGCAGTAGCCAGGCCACCAGCACCACGTGCAGGATCAGCGAGAGCAGTATCGCGCCGCGGCGCGGGCGTGATCTGGACAGCGTCATTCTGCTGCGGGCTGAGTCATCAGGCCGACACTGGGAACGCCGGCCTGTTTGAGTGCCGCCATGACGGTGACGACGCGACCATAGTCAACGTTTCTGTCACCCCGAATCAGAACCGGCAATCCCGACTTGCTGGCCTGCGCGGCCTGCACGCGGGCAGCTAGCTGGTCATCCGGCACCGGGCTGTCGCCCTCGTTACCAGCGTCCAGATACAGCACGCCCTCAGCATTGATGGAAATGATAATGGGCAGTTGCTCGCTGGCGTCGATGGTTTTGGCCTCGGCCTGCGGCAAGTCAACATCAACACCGGTCTGCAGCATGGGCGCCGTAACCATAAAGATGATCAGCAGCACCAGCGAAACGTCGATATAGGGTACGACATTGATTTCGGCCATGGGTCTTCGGCGCTGGCCGCGTCCGCCGCCGCTGAACGGTGTCATTGGGCGTGGGCCTTGCGGTGCAGCAAACTGAGAAACTCGTCGGCGAAGGCTTCATAGCGGCTGGCGAGTCGGCCGATGTGGGTGGAGTAGCGGTTATCGGCCATGACGGCAGGTCTGGCGGCAAACAGCCCCATGGCCGTAGCGACCAGCGCTTCCGAGATCCCCGGCGCCACCATCGCCAGCGTGGCCTGTTTGGCGCTACCCAATGAGCGAAATGAATTCATGATGCCCCAGACCGTGCCGAACAGGCCGACATAGGGACTGGTTGAGCCCACCGTCGCCAGAAACGGCAAGCGCTCGTCCAACAGTTCCAGCTCGCGGTTGAGCGACACCCGCATGACCCGTTGCGCACCCTCCATCACGGCATCAGGCCCGATATTGGGCTCCTGCCGCAAGCGGGCAAATTCCTTGAATCCGGCCATAAAGATGTTTTCCAACCCCTCGGTTTCATACTCTTCACGGGCCAGTTGCCGGTAGAGGTCGGCAAGGTCCAGCCCTGACCAGAACCGTTCCTCAAATTCGACAGAGGTTTGCTCGGCCCGTCGGGTTTCCCTGTACTTGGAGAAGATGAATGCCCAGGAGACTATCGATGCCAGTGTCAGTATGGCCATTACCGCCTGCACCACCGGACTGGCGTCCCGCATCATGCTGATCATCGAAAGTTCTGACGACATTACCTCACCTTGTTGAAAATTGGGGCACAGACCAGGCGCGCCGGGGTTGTTGGAAGCGAGACACTCGGTCGCTAGCGACGACCGGTGCCGAGTTTATCAAGCAGGACATCCGGCAACGCCATGGGCCGAAACTTATGTGCCGAAAGGGACACCACCCGGACCACGCCATCACAGAGCAGGCCCCCGCTCTCATGCAGGATGGTCTGGTGGAAGACAAGACTGGCCGAACGAACGCTATCAACGGCCACCGTAACATCCAGTGCATCGTTCAGTCGAGCCGGCCGGCGGTAGTCCACCGACAAGGCGCGCACGGCAAAGACAAAGCCGTAATTCCGCTCCAATGCGGTCAGTTCCAGCCCATGCGCGCGCAGATATTCGGTACGGGCGCGCTCCATGAAGTTGATATAGTTGGAATGATAGACCACCCCACCCGCATCGGTGTCCTCGTAATAAACCCGCACCGGCCAGCGGAAAAGCACCGGCGCTGGGGTGGGACTTTGGGCAGCGATGCGCTCAGACATCACGCAGATCGCCGGTATCAGACAGCGTGGATGGCGGTTTCAGGCCAAGGTGCAAATAGGCGGTGCGGGTCGCCACCCGACCGCGCGGGGTGCGCATGATGAAACCCTGCTGGATCAGGAAAGGCTCCAGCACGTCCTCGATGGTGCCACGCTCCTCACCGATGGCTGCTGCCAGATTGTCGAGACCGACCGGCCCCCCCTCAAACTTGTCGATCATCGCGGCCAGTAGTTTGCGATCCAGTTGATCGAAGCCGTGGCGGTCGATATTCAGCATGGCCAGCGCCTTGTCGGCCACTTCGGCGGTCACGGTGCCATCACCCAGCACCTCGGCGAAATCGCGCACCCGCCGCAGCAGCCGGTTGGCAATGCGCGGTGTCCCCCGCGAGCGGCGAGCGATTTCGACCGCACCTTGCGCGCTCATTTCGACGCCAAGTATCCGCGCCGAGCGCCCCACGATGAGGGCGAGTTCTTCCGTCGTGTAAAACTCCAGCCGATGGACGATGCCGAAACGGTCCCGTAGCGGCGAGGTCAGCAACCCCGCCCGGGTGGTAGCCCCAACCAGGGTAAAAGGCGGAATATCCAGCTTGATGGAACGCGCTGCCGGTCCCTCGCCGATCATGATATCAATCTGGTAATCCTCCATCGCCGGATAGAGGACTTCTTCCACCACGGCGCTGAGTCGGTGAATCTCGTCAATGAACAGGACGTCGTGGGCATCCAGATTGGTGAGCAAGGCGGCCACATCGCCCGCTTTTTCGAGCACCGGGCCGGAGGTATGACGGATGTTGACCTGCATCTCGTTGGCGATGATATTGGCCAGCGTGGTCTTGCCGAGGCCCGGCGGGCCGAATATCAGCACGTGATCCAGCGCCTCTCGCCGCCCACGCGCCGCCTGAATGAAGATGGCCAACTGCTCGCGCATGGCCGCCTGACCGACATAATCGGCCAGCAATCGGGGTCTGATAGCCCGGTCAATACTATCTTCATCGCGATTGCCATTAGGGGTGATGAGACGGGGCTGGGTCATGACAAACTATCCTGAAGTCCGATGGGGGTGGCCATCCTCAGCGAGCCGAGGACTGCAGCGCCAAACGGATGATTTCCTCACTGGTCTTGCCGTCGGCGGCAATTTTGCGCACGAGACCAGCCGCGTCCTGCGGCTTGAATCCCAGAGCGATCAGAGCCGCGGTGGCGTCATCGACCGGGCTGGCGGCCGGCATGGCAAGAGTGGTCCCGCCCGGCAGAGCGACGGTGGCAAAATCCGGCAGCCGGTCGCGCAGTTCAATCATCAGGCGCTCGGCAGTCTTCTTGCCCACGCCCGGCAAGCGCACCAGTCGGGCGGTATCCTGATGCTCGATGCAGCGGTGGAATTCTTCGGCACTCAGGCCGGACAGTATTCCCAGCGCCAGCTTGGCACCGACCCCATTGACCTTGATCAGCGTCCGGAACAATGCGCGCTCTGATTCGGAGATAAAACCAAACAGATTATGGGCATCCTCGCGTATGGCAAGATGGGTATAGAGAGTCACTTCGCCGCCCAACTCCGGCAGCCCGTAGAAGGTGGACATGGGCGCTTCAACCTCGTAGCCAACACCGCGCACGTCGATCAGCAGGGCGGGCGGCTTCCTGGCCACCAGCAAACCACGCAGAAATCCGATCATCGCCGCACCAACCCAGCTTGCGCCATTTTGAGATGGGTCTGCCGGTGATGGATATGGCACATGGCAATACCAAGGGCATCGCTGGCGTCGGCCGGCAGAACATCCTTGACGCCCAGCAGAAAACGCACCATGTGCTGAACCTGGGATTTTTCGGCACTGCCCTTCCCCACCAGCGCCTGCTTCACCTGGCGGGCCGCATATTCATGCACCGGCAGCCCCGCCAGCATACCGGCACAGATGGCGGCACCACGGGCCTGTCCGAGCTTGAGGGCCGAATCGGCGTTTTTGGCCATGAAGACCTGTTCAATGGCGAGTTCGGTCGGCCGGTGTTCGCGGGCAACGGCATAGATGCCGTCGAAAATCTGCTTGAGCCGCTCGGGAAGATGGTCGGAATCGGTTCGGATAGTGCCGTAGGTCACCAGCACCGGGCCTTTGACGCCATCGTGGATAATCCCATAGCCGGTGCAGCGCGATCCGGGGTCTATACCGAGAATACTGACCACCCCCGACTCAGCCCAGTTGGGCGAGGACATCCTCGCTGATATCGGCATTCGAATAGACATTCTGGACATCGTCCAGATCTTCGAGACGCTCCATCAGGCGGATCATCTTTTCGGCATCGTCCCGACTCAGCGCCACCGTGGTACTGGCGCGCATGGTGACTTCGGCCGAGTCGGGCGAAAGTCCGGCGGCAAGCAGGCCATCACGTACCGTTTCAAATACCTCGGGCCCGACCAGCACATCGGCAGACGTGTCATCGTTGATGATCACGTCATCGGCGCCGGCGTCCAGCGCCGCCTCCATCAGGGCATCCTCGTCCATGCCTGCCGGGTAACTGATGACACCGGTTTTGCTGAAAAGGTAAGCGACTGAACCGTCGGTGCCCAGATTACCGCCGGCCTTGCTGAAGGCATGACGCACTTCAGCCACGGTTCGTACCCGGTTGTCGGTGAGGCAATCGACCATCACGGCGATACCACCCGGGCCATAGCCCTCATAGCGGATTTCCTCAAAATGATCGCCCTCACCCGCACCCACGCCCTTCTTGACGGCCCGCTCTATGGTGTCCTTGGACATATTGGCGGTCAGCGCCTTGTCCATGGCCGCCCGAAGTCGCGGATTATTGGCCGGATCGCCGCCTCCGGCCCGCGAGGATACGGTAATTTCGCGAATCAACTTGGTAAAAAGTTTGCCTCTGCGGGCATCCTGGGCGCCTTTTCTATGCTGGATATTGGCCCACTTGCTGTGACCTGCCATGTCGCTGAACGACCTCCGTATGAAATGAGTCAGTGTTAACAGATGAAAAACCGGGATGGTAGCACTCCCGCCCTAATGCAACTTGATCTTGGGATTGAGCCGGTCGCGGAAAAAAGATGAAATCATGATCAAGGTGACGCGGAAGGGACCAAACAGGGCAAGCTGATGCATTTTATAGAGCGAGAGGTAAACCATGCGGGCAATGAAACCTTCGATCATGACCGTGCCCATCAGGTTACCCATAAGATTGCCGACGGTGCTGTATTTACCCAGCGAAACCAGCGATCCGTAATCCTTGTACTTGAAGGCCTGCTGCGGTTTGCCCTGGATTCTGCGTTTGAGATTATCGAGCACCAGGCTCGCCATCTGATGCGCCGACTGCGCCCTCGGCGGAATGTTGGTCTGTTTGCCGGGCCACGGACAGGCGGCACAATCGCCAATGGCGTAAATATCATCATCGCGCGTGGTCTGCAGAGTAGGCTTGACGATCAACTGATTGATACGGTTGGTTTCCAGCCCATCTATCTCATGAAGGAAATCAGGCGCCTTGACCCCCGCCGCCCAAATTCTGGCAGCAGCCTTGATCAACTGGCCTGATTCGGTACGCATCCCCTCTTCCGTCACCTCCACCACCTTGACGCCGAGCATGACATGGATGCCGAGACTGGTAAGCTGTTTGAGCGTGGCAAGGGACAGCCGGTCCGGCAGTCCGGGCAACAACTTGGGCGACGCTTCCAGAATATGGATCTTGATATCGGACGGTCTGATGTTGTCGAGCCCATAGGCGCTTAACAGGCGGGCTGCCGTATGCAGTTGGGCCGACAGCTCTATGCCGGTAGCGCCACCGCCGACGATCGCGACATCCAGCTCACCTGGCTGATGGCGCGCGCCCTCGGCCTGTGCCCGAAGATAAGCCTCAAGCAGGCGGTTCTGGAACTGCTCGGCTTCTTCGGTGGTATCAAGGAACATGCAATGCTCTGCAACTCCGGGAATGCCGAAGTCGTTACAGATGCTGCCGACGGCGACGACCAGAATGTCATAGGGATGAGAGCGCTCCGGCATGATCTGCTGGCCGGTAGCACTGAACAGGGGCGCCAGCCGGATCTGCTTGCGGCTGCGATCAAGGCCGTTCATACGCCCCAGCAGGAAGCGGAAATGATTGCCACTGGCCTGCGCCAGATATTCGAGTTCATCATCATGGGAATCCAGCGTGCCGGCGGCAACCTCATGCAGCAATGGCTTCCAGATATGGGTGCGGCTACTGTCGACCAGGGTGATGTCAGCCTTTTTTGCCTTGCCCAGGGTCTTCCCGAGTTGAGTCACCAATTCGAGACCGCCGGCACCACCACCGACAACCACGATTTTGGGGACTGGCGCTTGACTGCGATTCTTCATGGGGCTTCTCCGGTTGTGCTGGGTATTGTTTTTTCTGTCCCTGGTTGACACCTAGTGTATCCATAGACGCCGGGCTTGTCCGTCGGGCTGGACTTAATCTGCGACTTTTTCGGCGCCATGGCCGCCAACCGGACCAAACAGATGACGACATTTTCGCCGCTGACTGCGCGTGCTGTAACCATGAAAACACTCCGGGAAGGCTGCTCTGAGCCTGTCTTCGCGACGATGGAGCTGGCCTAGCAACGCCCCCAGGGCGAGCAGGGTCGGGGTCGGTGCCGCGCCTGCGCGCAGGGTTTCGGCCACGCTATAAAGGTGCGCCAGCATGACACCGGTATCCTGATATTCGCCCAGCAGACTCTGTAATTTTTTCAGCTTCTTGAGCAAGGGTTCCAGCTTTTCGGGCGGATAGAGGCTCCGAAACGCATCAATCAGATAGCGAAGTTTCTTCGCCGTCTTGCGTAAATCATGCAGCGCCGATGCCGGACTCTCATCCGAGATGGCTGCACCTTGCTTCAGGGTTCGCCGGTACAACGTCCATATCCGCTGGCTGACGAGCGGCAGAACAGGATCACGGGCGTGGGGCGCGCTGGGGTGATGCGGTGCCGGTGTCGCCAGATAGTTTTCCAGTCCCTGCATGAACTGACGGTGCGCGGTCGACCGCAACCGCCGATTGAGCGTCGCATGAGCACGCACCGCCCTCGCCTGCAACTGCTCCCGCAAGGGGCCGAACTGGCCCCGCAAGGCGGCGGGCAGGCCCGATTCCAGCGACGTCAGGGCCAGCAGGTGAACATCCAGATCACGGGCTTCGCTCGTGGCGGCAGCCAGTCTGGCGAAATTCAGGTTATAGCCTCGTTCCTGCCGCTGGGGAAACACCCCATGCAGCTGACCCAGCACCGAACGACTACGCCGCACTGCAATCCGGTAGTCATGCAGGTATTCCGTATCGGTCGCCGCGAGTACCCCAGCCGTATTGGCTTCGAGCACGCCAAGCAACGCCATGAGGATACGCTTGAGAGCGAGGTCCGCCCGTAATTCAGGCTCAATCGCTACAGTAATGGGCGCTGATGGATTTTCTGCCAGGCGGCCGCTCAGCCTGAGCGCTTCGTCCAGTGCGCTCTCACGGGCAGGATGGAGGGGGAAACGCTCTGCCATGCACGCGGCCAGTTGACGGGCCTGCT
Source organism: Methylococcaceae bacterium (assembly GCA_046305255.1). Lineage (GTDB taxonomy): Bacteria > Pseudomonadota > Gammaproteobacteria > Methylococcales > Methylococcaceae > UBA6136. The sequence goes on along the minus strand of JBKCCF010000088.1, from coordinate 2,806 downwards.
TGCGAAATCCCGGCTCAGATAACAGCCGCAACCTTGGTGCCAGGGCCGAGGGATGACCTGGGGTATCGACCATCAGCAGATCCAGCTGCAAGCTGATAGCGCCGTCAACCGCCTCCCCTAGCCACTCGCGGCGCTCGCCGGACAGGGTGACCTGTCTCAGCAGGCTACGAACGCCGACCACATCGGCCAGTGAGGGCGGGTAGTCTCCCGCGGCAAGTTGCTCCGGCCAGTCGGCCGACACCAACGGGGCGATCGCATAGGACAGTCTGGCGGGCGGGTATTCGACCATATGGGTCAGTCCGGCTCGGTGCAGACGCCAGTCGAAGCTGTCGTAGTAGGCTTGCGTCAGCGACCACGCACCACGCGCCTGTAGCTTCAGCGCCAGCAGTGTATCCAGGTCAGGAAAGGTGTCAGCATGCGTTGGGGCGAGGGTAAACTCCAACGGTTTCCCTTTACTCATTAACTCATTGTCGAGGACTGCAGTGGATCACGGTCATTGCTGAGGGATGGACTGCTCGGTCCGGCCTTAAGCCCTCACCTCCTGACCAGACATAAACCTCGCTGGACAAGGCGCAAAACTTAAATCCGAACCCCGAATGGACTAGAGTCTTCTGGAGCTTTCGCAAACCCCAGAAGACGGACATCGCAAAACCTGTCGTCTGATCAGATGATCAGGAACAACACGACCAGCCCGATGACGGCGTAGTACATGCGCGGAAACTTATTTTTGTAACCCGCCACCGTCCAGTCGTCGACTATCTTCAGCCAGTTGAGTGCTGCATCCATGTGACTGCACTCCTTTTTGGTTTCTTCGTCCGACATATCTCCTCCTAAAGTGTTTTATTGTTGGTTGTTTAGGCAATGACGCCAGCAAGGGCGGCATATTGACCGCACGTCCGGTCAATTCTTTATACACCCATGAAAATGGGGAGGTGGGGAAGATTATAGTGATTTTGGCCCCAAATAGTCTCAACAATTAACAACCGGCTGTGCCACAGGGCATTCCCGCCCCGCAGCCGAATACCGGGTATCACACTCGATACTCGCCCGACATCAACGCGCCACAGAACCAACGCCTCAATGGTACTGGCGTCGGCAAAGATCAGGGATCATGGCGAGTGATTTTGCTAAAATCGTGGCCTGGAATCTGCTTGGCCGTCCTGAATCAGGGCGACCATGCCTAAGCGAACACCATGAAACACACCCATTATCTAGCCGATATTTCGTCGCAACCCAGCCATGATCTGTTGAACCGCCTGTCTGCTGGCTACGACGACAGCGAACGTGAACTGATTGAGGCAGCCCTTGAGATGGCGCTCAATGCGCGCGATAACGATACCGCCATGCGCCCGCGCGGTATTGACGTCGCCCACATCGTGCATCAACTCAGAGTAGACGCTACCACCATCATCGTAGCCCTGCTAAGCGATCCGTATATACGCGACAGTACCGACGAACGGGCCATAGAGAGCCGCTTTGGTGCCGCAACCGCCGAGCTGGTGCAAAAGGTTAACTGGCTGAATACCTTCGATGAATATCACAAGGTAGAAAACAAAGAGCCCGATCAGGCTGAACTGCTGCGCAGCATGCTACTCGCAGTCGTGAACGATGTCCGGGCGGTATTGGTGAAACTGGCCTACCGACTCCAGCGGCTGCGGCTGCTGAAGGAAAACCCCGATGAGGCGATCCGCCGACAAATCGCGCTGGAAACGCTGGATCTTTTTACCCCGCTGGCTAACCGGCTCGGCGTGGGGCAACTTAAGTGGGAACTGGAGGATTTATCCTTCCGTTACCTTGAGCCCGATGAATACAAACGGCTAGCCAAAGCGCTGGCCGCTAATCGCGCCCAACGTGAAAGCTTCATTCACCATTTCATGGCCGAACTGCGGGAAAAGCTGGAGGCTGCCGAGATCCATGCACAGGTGTTTGGGCGACCCAAGCATATCTACAGCATTCACTGCAAAATGGATCGGAAGGAAGTGCCGCTGGAAGAGCTGTTCGACCTGCATGCCGTTCGGGTCATCGTCAGGGATGTACCTACCTGCTACGCGGTACTGGCCCTGGTTCACCGCGACTGGCTCCATATTCCGAGCGAATTCGATGATTACATCGCTCACCCAAAGCCGAATGGCTACCAGTCCCTGCACACGGTGGTCGTCGGCGCAGAAGGTCGACCGGTGGAAATCCAGATCCGTACCGAGGACATGCACAGCTTTGCCGAATACGGGGTCGCGGCACACTGGCGTTACAAGGAAGGCAGCAAGCAGGACAGGGCACTGGACCATAATGTCAGCACCCTGCGTCAATTGCTGGAAGCACGGGACGAAGATAAACAGGGCATTCTCGACTCCTTCCGCTCCGAACTGTTCGAGGACCAGATCTTTGTCCTGACCCCAAAAGGTCAGGTCATCCGTCTGCGGAAAGGGGCAACACCGGTAGATTTTGCCTATGGCATCCACACCGAAGTCGGTCATCGCTGCCGTGGCGCCAAGGTCAATGGCCGCATGGTGCCGCTGACGCATGCGCTCAAATCCGGTGAAAAGGTCGAAATCATCACCGTCAAGCAGGGAGGGCCCAGTCTCGGCTGGATAGACCCGCATCTGGGCTATATCCGCACAGCTCATGCCCGCAACAAGATCCGCGCCTGGTTCCGCCAGCAGGACCATGATCGGCATATTCGGGCGGGCAAGCTCATACTCGACCGCGAGCGTCAGAAACTTGGCGTACGCGAGGTCGATATGGACGATCTGGCGCGGCACTTCCACCTGCCACGCGGCGATGATCTGCTGCTGGCACTGGGCCGCAC
>JBKCCF010000087.1:0-35700 GCA_046305255.1 Methylococcaceae bacterium | reverse complement strand
GGGCTTCGACCTGGCGCTGACTCGCGCGATCAGCGAGGCGGTGGCGGTGCCGGTGATCGCTTCCGGCGGCGTCGGCAGTTTGCAGCATCTGGCAGACGGGGTGACTGAAGGGCAGGCGGATGCCGTATTGGCTGCCAGCATCTTCCATTTTGCCGAACACAGCATCCGCGAAGCCAAGCAGTATATGGCCGATCAGGGTATTGAGGTGCGACTATGAACGAGTGGCTGGACGACGTGCGCTGGGGCCCTGATGGGTTGGTACCGGCGATTGCCCAGGAGCAGGGGAGCGGTCAGGTACTGATGGTGGCCTGGATGAACCGGGAGGCGTTGGCGCTGACTGCCGCCGAAGGGTATGCCGTCTACTGGTCGCGCTCGCGCGGGAAACTCTGGCGCAAGGGTGAGGCATCCGGGCACCGGCAGAAGCTGCTGGCGATCCGGCTGGATTGTGATGAGGACGTTATCCTGCTGACGGTTGAGCAGGTCGGCGGCATCGCCTGCCATACCGGCCGGCACCATTGTTTCTTTCGCACGCTACGCGAGGGTCGCTGGGAGTCGGTGGAGCCGATCCTCAAGGCCCCCGAAATGATCTACAGGAGTTGAGCATGGATGTATTGACCGAGTTGGCAGCGGTGTTGGAACAGCGCAAAAGTCAGGATCCTGATTCGTCCTATGTGGCCAGGCTCTACGCCAGGGGACTTGATGCCATCCTCAAGAAAATTGGTGAGGAAGCGACTGAAACCGTCATGGCCGCCAAGGATGGCGTGCCGGACAAGATCATCTACGAGGTAGCCGATCTGTGGTTTCACAGCATGGTGCTGCTGGCGCATCAGGGGTTGAGCCCTGATCAGGTGCTGGCGGAACTGCAACGGCGCTTTGGTTTGTCCGGGCTTGCGGAAAAAGCCTCCCGGCCCGAAGCCTGAACCCGCGATTTCAACCACGCAACAATCATGGCTATCAGAACCTACAAGGGCCGCACCCCCACGCTGGATGTTGGCGCATTTGTCGATGCCAGCGCGGTGGTGATCGGTGATGTCACGCTGGGGCGGGATGTTTCTATCTGGCCGATGGCGGTGCTGCGCGGTGATGTTCATTCGATCAGCATAGGTGATGAGACCAATATCCAGGACGGTGCTATTCTGCACGTGACCCATCGCAGTGTAAGCAACCCCGAGGGTTACCCGCTAATCATCGGCAAGGGCGTCACGGTGGGGCACAAGGTGGTGTTACACGGTTGTCGGATTGGCGATTTCTGCCTGATCGGCATAGGTGCCATCATCATGGATGGCGCAGTGGTTGAAGATCGGGTTATGGTAGGGGCCGGGGCACTGGTGCCGCCGGGCAAGCGGCTGGCCAGTGGCTACCTCTACGTCGGTAGCCCGGCGCGGCCGTCACGGTTGCTCAGGGAGGATGAACGGGCCTATCTCGATTATTCCGCTGCCGGCTATGTGAGGCTGAAGAACGATCATCAGGCCGATTCCGAGCAGGTCGCGCCCTGAGCGGCCTAATGCTTATCTGTTAGTGCACAAACCACGGGCCTGATTCAGCAACCGGATGACCGGTGCCGTTGCCGGCCTTACACCCCGCCAAAGAGCGAAGGCCTCTGCTGCCTGTTCCACCAGCATCCCGACCCCGTCAACACTCAGTGCCGCACCCGCCTGTTCGCCCCAGCGCACAAAGGGCGTGGGTTCCCTGCCATAAGCGAGATCGTAACAATGGCCGCCTGCGGCCAGCAGGTCAGCAGGCAGTTCGGGTAACTGGCCGCTGAGGCTGGCGGCGGTGGCGTTGAGGATGAGATCAAAGTTCCGGCCCTGGAGGCTGTCCATTCCGCCCCCCTCTATGGGCGCCAGGTCGCTGAAGGCTTCAGCCAGTTCAGCAGCGGTGGTGGCCGTCCGGTTGGCAATGGTCAGGCGGGCCGGGGTGAGTTCCAGCAATGGTGCCAGTATTCCCCGCACCGCCCCGCCTGCACCCAGTATGAGGATGTGTCGGGCGGTGATCGGAATGTGATGGTTCTCCAGCAGGTCGCGCACCAGCCCGACACCGTCGGTGTTGTCACCGTAAATCTCACCATCTGATCTGAGTGCCAGTGTGTTGACAGCTTCGGCGCGGCGGGCCCGCTCGCTGTGTGCGCTGGCGATCCCAAAAGCCAGGGTCTTGAGCGGCACGGTGCAGTTGAGTCCCTTGCCGCCGCTGGCAAAAAAAGCCCGGACCGCGCTATCGAAGGTCTGTGGCGGGACATCTTGTGCTGTGTAGCGGAGCGCCTGTCCGGTCTGTTCGGCAAACAGCGTGTGGATGCGGGGCGACTGGCTGTGGCTGATGGGATGGCCAAAGACGGCGTAGCGGTCGGGCTCTAGCATGGTCGGGTTCGTAAAGGTGTTCAGGCCTGGCCGTCTTGCAGCCACTCGGCCACGGTTTTGGCGTAGTAACTGAGGATGGCATCGGCACCGGCGCGTTTCAGGGACACTAGAGCCTCCAGTACGGTCCTACGCTCGTCCAGCCAGCCATTCTGCGCGGCCGCCTTGAGCATGGCGTATTCCCCGCTGACCTGATAGGCGAAGGTGGGAACTCCGAATTCAGTCTTTATCCTGTGGATGATATCGAGATAGGGGAGGCCCGGCTTGATCATCACCATGTCGGCCCCTTCGTCGAGATCCAGCGCGACTTCACGCAGGGCTTCATCGCTATTGGCGGGGTCCATTTGATAGCTGGCCTTGTCCGCCTTGCCGAGATTGGCCGCTGAGCCTACGGCATCACGGAAGGGGCCGTAAAACCCCGAGGCATATTTTGCCGAATAGGCCAGAATGCGGGTGTGGATGTGGCCTTCGGCCTCAAGTGCGTCGCGGATGGCGCCGATGCGGCCATCCATCATGTCCGAGGGTGCGACGATGTCGGCACCCGCTTCGGCATGGGAGAGGGCTTGCCGGATCAGTACGGCGACGGTCTCGTCATTCATCACATAGCCGGCCGCGTCAATCAGACCGTCCTGACCATGGGCCGTGAAGGGGTCCAGCGCGACATCGGAGATCACACCTAGTCTGGGCAGGGCTGTCTTGATGGCGCGTATGGCGCGTTGGGCGATGCCATCGGGGTTGTAAGCTTCGGCCGCATCGAGACTTTTACGGTCGGCCGGGGTTACCGGAAACAGGGCAACGGCGGGAATGCCAAGTGCAGCGGCCTCCTGACACGCCTGCACCAGCAAATCGATACTCAGTCGTTCAACGCCCGGCATTGAGGCAATGGCCTCGCGTTTCTGTTCACCTCCGATGACAAAAAGCGGGTAGATCAGGTCGGCGGGCGTCAACAGTGTTTCCCGCATCAGGCGGCGACTGAAATCATCGCGGCGCATGCGCCGCGGGCGCAGACGCGGGAAGTTTGAGTGAGGGTGGGATGTCATCGTGTAACTTCTTGGGGCAAACAAGTGGGTGGCCAGTAGTGTATTCGAGCCTACCGCGTTATGATAGAAAGACTATAGTTTTTAGGGAAAATGCAGTCATGAAATTGATGAGACCAGCTTTGGGTATGGCGATCTGGATGAGTGCGCTGTCGCTGATTCTGAGCAGTTTCTGTGCCCCTGCCATGGCCGCGGAACAGTTGACACCGGCGCAGCAGGTGATCCAGAAAACGGCGGATCAACTCCAGGTCTCCCTGCAGAAACCCGAGTATAAGTCGGACTTCAAAAAGGCTACCACGCTGGTGGATTCAATCATCAACCCACATGTTGATTTCGATCGTGTCTCCATTCTGGTTCTCGGCAAAAACTGGCGCACCGCCACGCCCGAGCAGAGAGAGCAATTTAAAAAGGAATTCCGCATGCTATTGGTGCGAACCTATACCACCGCTTTCACCGAGTATGCCGACTGGAAGATTCGCTATTTGCCGATGGACGGCGAGACGTCCGACAATAAGGCGATGGTGAAAACCGAAATTCTGCAATCGGGTGGTCAGCCGGTGGCGGTCAATTACCGGATGGTTCAGGATGGCAACGATTGGAAGGTATACGACATTCTGATCGAAGGAATCAGTCTGCTACAGAATTATCGCGCCAGCTTTGGTGATGAGGTTGAACGAACCGGTTCACTTGACCAGCTGATCAAGCATCTTGCCGAGCGCAACTCTGGTGCTCTTAAAGAACCCGTAGGCGACAAAAGCGGCTCATAGCCAGTCGCGCGGCTTCAGGAAGTTGGCGTAGAGGTTTTCCTCTGGACTGCCGGCTTCCGGTGACCAGTTGTACCGCCAGTTGGCGACGGGTGGTAGTGACATCAGAATGGACTCTGTTCTGCCGCCCGACTGCAGGCCGAACAGTGTGCCTCTGTCGTAGACCAGATTGAACTCGACGTAGCGGCCTCGCCGATACAGTTGAAATTCCCGCTCCCGCTCTCCGTAAACCGTTTCCTTGCGTCTTTGCACAATCGGCAGATAGGCTTTCAGAAAGTGATCGCCGACGCTGCGCAGGAATGCAAAGCACTGCCCGAAACCCCACTCGTTGAGATCATCGAAAAACAGGCCGCCGACGCCACGGGTTTCGTTGCGGTGTTTGAGGAAGAAATACTCGTCACACCAGGCTTTGAATTTTGGGTAAACCTCCGTGCCGAAGGGCTGGCAAGCCTCCCGCGCAACATGATGCCAGTGAATGGCATCTTCCTCGTAGGGATAGTAAGGCGTTAGGTCGAAGCCGCCACCAAACCACCATACCGGCGCTTCGCCTTCCTTTTCGGCGATAAAAAAACGCACATTGGCATGAGACGTTGGCACATAGGGGTTGCGCGGGTGGATGACCAGCGAGACCCCAAGCGCCTGAAAGCTGCGGCCGGCGAGTTCCGGCCGGTGTGCGGTGGCAGAGGCGGGCAAGGTTTTACCCATGACGTGGGAAAAATTGACGCCGCCCTGTTCAATGGTCTGGCCATTCGCCAGTACGCGGGTTCTGCCGCCGCCGATCCCGCTGGCATAGGTCCAGTTGTCTTCCTGAAAGCGGGCTACCGGTTCCTCGCCTTCAATACCCTGACATATCCGGTCCTGCAGGTTCTGTAGGTAGAATTTTACGGCATCCAGGTCGGGCGTACTCATGGGCGTGTCCTTGGCGTAAAGGTGCCGATCGGCCGGTCAGGCTCGCCTGCTACAAGCTATATAGAGTGTGCAGGCCGGATCAGGCGGGGCTAAACTACGCTTGGATTCTAGCATGATCGGCGGGGGGCTTCGGCGGGGTCATGAGTCTGCCAGTCGGGTGAAATCCGGCCCTAATCACAATGAGAGCAGCCTGATGGCGGTGTCTGACACTTCGGAACTTTCGGCCTATGCCTCATTGCAGACTTTTCTGCAGCAGGATTTATTCAGGCCCTGGGCTGATATTTTATCGCGGCAACTCGCCAGCGCTTTTGATGACGGCCGCCATGGCGATTGGCAAAAATGGCGTAGGGTATTACGGGGGTTACCCGTGATATCGGCCAGCGAAGTCGGCTTGACGGCTCCAGTGGTTCGGGTCGATGGGCCTTGCAGCGTGGCTGACCGGCTTCTGATCAAAAATCTGCTGTTGGAGTTGCACCCCTGGCGGAAGGGACCGTACTCACTGCAGGGCGTTTTGATAGACACCGAGTGGCGTTCCGATCTCAAATGGGATCGGCTGGCAGCGCATATCCAGCCTCTGGTGGGCCGTACCGTGCTGGATGTCGGCTGTGGCAGTGGTTATCACTGCTGGCGCATGGTAGGGGCCGGAGCCAGACGAGTGATCGGGATTGATCCTACCCTGTTGAGCGTGGCCCAATTTTTGGCGGTACGGCATTTTGTTGGCGACTATCCGGTCTCTGTGATACCGGTCGGCATCGACGATGTGCCGCCACAATTGCGGGCCTTTGATACTGTATTTTCCATGGGTGTCCTCTATCACCGGCGTTCGCCGCTGGATCATCTGCTGGAACTTAAAGCGTGCCTGCGTCAAGGCGGAGAACTGGTGCTGGAGACGCTGGTGATTGAAGGTGGTTTGGGCGAAGTCCTGGTGCCCGAAGATCGCTATGCTCAAATGCGAAATGTGTGGTTCATTCCGTCCTGTCTGACGCTTGAGCGCTGGCTTAAGCGTTGCGGTTTTCGCAATGTGCGGTTAATTGAAGTGGCTAAAACCACGTCGCACGAGCAGCGCTCGACTGACTGGATGCGGTTTCAGTCGCTCACGGATTTTCTGGATAAGAATAATCCCGAACTGACACTCGAAGGCTTGCCCGCGCCGCGCCGCGCCATCTTTCTGGCAGAAAGTCCCTGAGTCCCATGCCCTCCCTTCGGCTAGAATAGCCGTCTGTTCGTATTAGTTTGGACCTTCTTTATGAGTACACCCCGCATCGGTTTCGTCAGTCTCGGCTGTCCCAAGGCGCTGGTAGACAGCGAGCGTATCATGACCCGACTTCGCTCCGAGGGCTACGATTTGGTGCCAAGCTACAGCGATGCGGATCTGGTGGTGGTCAATACCTGTGGTTTCATAGACTCGGCCGTTGAGGAGTCGCTGGACGCCATCGGTGAAGCGATGAAGGAAAACGGCAAGGTGGTGGTGACGGGTTGTCTTGGCGCCCGTGAGGATGAAATCCGGGCACGACATCCGGACGTGCTAAAGATCACGGGTGCCCATGCTTATGAGGAGGTCATGACCGCGGTCCATGAGCATCTGCCACCCCGACACGACCCCTTCGTTGCTCTGGTGCCACCGCAGGGGATCAAGCTGACGCCGCGGCATTACGCCTATCTTAAGATTTCAGAGGGCTGCAACCATCGCTGCACCTTCTGCATCATCCCGTCCATGCGTGGTGATCTGTTCAGTCGTCCGGCGGGCGAGGTGATGGGGGAGGCCGAGCGACTGGTGGCTGCGGGGGTGAAAGAATTACTGGTGGTATCCCAGGATACCAGTGCCTATGGTGTCGACATGAAGTATCGGACCGACTTCTGGAATGGTCGCCCGGTTAAAACCCGTTTTTATGATCTTGCCAGTGCGTTGGGTGACCTTGGGGCCTGGGTGCGAATGCACTACGTCTATCCTTACCCTCACGTGGATGAGGTAATCCCGCTGATGGCCGATGGTAAGATCCTGCCATATCTGGATATTCCATTTCAGCACGCCAGCGAGCGCATCCTCAAACTCATGAAACGGCCTGCTGCCAGCGAGGATGTCCTGACGCGAATTCAGCGCTGGCGCGAGATTTGCCCCGACCTGACCTTGCGTAGCACCTTCATCGTCGGCTTTCCGGGTGAGACTGAAGCAGACTTCGAGCAGTTGCTCGGGTTTCTGGCGCAAGCGCAACTGGATCGGGTAGGCTGCTTTACCTATTCGCCGGTCAACGGTGCGGCCGCTAATGACTTGCCGGATCCGGTACCGGAATCACTCAAGCAGGAGCGTTTCGCCCGCTTTATGGACGTTCAGTCACAGATTAGCGCCGGGCGTCTACAGTCTCGAGTGGGGGGTATTGAGCGGGTACTGGTCGATGAGGTGGTGGATGAGGGGGCTGTGGCCCGAAGTCGCGCGGATGCTCCGGAGATTGACGGTCAAGTCTTCATTGATGGCGCGACACATCTGAAGGTCGGCGATTTTGTCGATGTCGTCATTGAGGAGGTGGACGAACACGATATGTGGGGCATGCTGGTCAAGTGACCGCCCTTTGACGTTGTCAGGTCGGGGCGGCGCCAGAGTCACCCTGCGCCGCCACCCCGTTGACGGTTGGTTAGTGGTGATGGCCACCGGGACCGTGGACATGGCCGTGTTCCATTTCCTCGCTGGTAGCATCGCGGATATCTGCTATTTCGACATCGAAATGCAGGGTCATGCCGGCCATCGGGTGATTGCCGTCGAGTATGACCTCGTCCCCATCCACATCAACCACTGTAACCAGCGTCATGCCCTGGGGCGACTGAGCCTGGAACTGCATCCCCGGCACAATCTCGTCAACGCCCTGAAAGGCACTCTTGGGTACATTCTGCATCATTTCGTTGTCACGCAGACCGTAGCCATCCTCCGGGGCGATGCTGACTTTGAATTTGTCACCGAGGGCGCGCCCCGTGAGCGCGGCTTCCAGACCTGGGATGATGTTGCCCATGCCGTGGATATAGGCCAAAGGATCACCGCCCGTGGAACTGTCGATAATTTCGCCTGCGTCGTTGGTGAGGGTGTAGTGGATGCTAACCACATGATTCGTGGAAATCGTCATGAAGATCTCGGTTTTCGTGAAGAGGATTGATGATCATAGCCGGTTTTGTGCCCATGAGACAGTCAGTAAAGTCTGCCAATCGCGAGGGATAGCCAGCAACGGGCAACAGTTCAAAAAAGGCTGCTCCGTGAATTGCTGGCAGATGGATTGAGCAGGCTGGCCGCGTAGGTTAATATCCCCGCCACGTAAAGACTCACCAGCAAACTCACTCCCCTGTCCATTCTCAACTACATCAAGAACCTGTTCGGGCCGACTCAGGCATCAGAGCCGGTGACTTCACCGATCGACGCGCATCTACCTAAGGTGTATGCCCGTTCCGAGCACAGCATCTCCCGTTCGCATGTCAGCGAAAATGCGCTCAAGGTACTGTATCGCCTAAAAAAGGAGGGCTATCAGGCTTATCTGGTCGGCGGTTGTGTCCGGGATCTGCTATTGGGACGTGAACCCAAGGATTTCGACGTTGTGACGGACGCCCATCCCGAGCAAATCCGGGCAGTATTCCGCAATTGTCGCCTGATTGGTCGCAGGTTCCGCCTGGCACATGTCCATTTTGGTAATGAGATTATTGAGGTTGCCACCTTCAGGGCGTTCGCTGGCGAGGAAGAACAGGGAGAGCGAGTGCTACAGAATGGCCGCATTCTGCGGGACAACGCCTACGGCTCCATTGAGGAAGATGCCTTCCGTCGCGACTTCACTGTCAATGCGCTGTACTACAACATTAATGATTTCTCGGTCGTTGATTTCGTGGGTGGCATGGATGACCACAAGGCCTGCATGCTGAAACTGATTGGCAATCCAGATAAGCGTTATCGCGAAGATCCCGTCAGGATGCTGAGGGCGGTTCGTTTCGCGGTGAAACTGGGTTTCGGCATTCACCCCGATTGTGCCGAACCGATTCCCCGCCTGGCCAGGCTGCTGCGGGAAATCCCTGCTGCCCGGCTTTATGAGGAGGTGATCAAACTGCTGCTGTCAGGCTATGCCGTTCAGACCTTTGAGCAGTTACGTCATTTCGGTCTGTTCGCCGCCCTTTTTCCCGATACTGAAGCCAGTCTTGCGAGGGAGCCGGAGGGATTCCCGCTGACATTCGTAGCCAAGTCACTGGAGCGAACCGACAGTCGTATTGCTGACGGTAAGCCGGTAACCCCCTACTTCCTGTTTGCTTCTCTGTTGTGGGAGCCCACCCGCGCCTATGCACAGAAATTAATCGCCTCAGGTGAAGCGCCACTCGTAGCCTATCAGGAAGCCGGCAGTGAGATGATTGGTCGCCAGCTACGATATACCGCCCTGCCCAAAAGCATTACCCTGCCGATGCGGGATATCTGGGCTATGCAGCCCCGCTTTGAAATGACTGAGGGCGGGCGTCCCTTCCGTCTGTTGGGGCACCCGAGGTTTAGGGCGGCCTATGATTTTATGGTTCTGCGGGCAGAAACCGGCGAGGCCGATCCGGACCTGGCATCCTGGTGGACCCGTTTCCAGAGTGTGCCTGAGAGCGAACAGAAAATAATGGTCCGCAATGGTCGCCGCCAACCCAGCCGTAATCGATCGCGCAAGTGCAGATTCCGCGGCAAAGCAAAGAAACAGGATGCGCCGGTCTCCTGATGTTCAGCCTGTCCGGGTCTATATCGGTCTCGGCGGCAACCTCGAACAGCCGGCTGAGCGGATCAGGTCCGCCCGTCCGGTGGTCACGGCCATTCCCGGTATTCATGAAGTTGCCTTCTCCAGCCTCTATCGGAGCGCACCAATGGGGCCTTCTGATCAGCCCGATTATGTTAACGCTGTCATGGCGGCAGATACCACGCTGGCGCCGTTGAGCCTGCTTGATGAATTGCAGGCCGTGGAAAACGCTTTTGGGCGGGTGCGGCTGGGAGATCACTGGGGTCCGCGTACGCTGGATCTTGATATTCTGCTCTACGGTGATCTGCAGCAGATTTCCGAACGTCTCACTGTTCCCCATGTGGGGCTGGCTTTGCGCGAGTTTGTGCTTTATCCGCTGCAGGAGATTGCGCCAGCGCTTGATATACCGGGTTTGGGTCCGCTTGGGGCTCTGGTACAGGGTTGTCCACGGCGGGGCTTGTCGGTTATCGCTGATGTCTGAACTCTTACGTTCCCGGACGGTGCCCGGTTTACTGGCTATGAAGGCTGGTGGGCAAAAGATTGCCGCACTTACCGCTTATGATGCGAGTTTCGCGGCGGCAATGGACGATGCCGGGGTGGATATGATTCTGGTGGGTGATTCTCTTGGCATGGTCATCCAGGGCTACCCCACTACGCTGCCGGTCAGTCTGGATCATATGGTTTACCATGCTGCTGCCGTAGCGCGAGGTGGCCATCGTCCTGTGTTGGCGGTCGATCTTCCCTTTATGAGTTATGCCACCGTCAGCCTTGCCCTTGACAGTGCCGCCCGACTGGTTCGGGAGGGTGGCGCGCAGATGGTCAAGCTTGAGGGGGGGCGTGTGCGGGAAGAGGTCATCCGTGCTCTGGCTCAGCAAAACATACCCGTATGTGCCCATCTAGGGCTGTTGCCGCAGTCGGTACATAGACTGGGTGGCTATAGGGTTCAGGGGCGCGATGAGCGCAGCGCCGATACCTTGCTTGAGGATGCGCTGATACTGCAGGATGCCGGGGCATCTGTGCTCTTTCTTGAGTGTGTGCCAACACGACTGGCTGGCGAAGTGACTGCTGCCCTGTCGATACCGACCATCGGTATCGGTGCGGGAGCGGGCTGCGACGGGCAGATCCTGGTCAGTTACGACATGCTCGGCGTGTCTTCGCGGTGTCCGAAGTTCTGCAAAAATTTCCTGAGTGAGACCGGCGAGGTGAGGGAGGCATTCAGGCAATATGTGGCTGATGTGCGGGAAGGCGTATTTCCTGGAGCTGATCACTCATTTTAGATTCTCACTCTCTGTCCGATATTTCCGATGATGCAAACCTTGAGCTCAGTTCATGAGTTGAGAAAGGCTGTCGCGGTGCTGCGTAGCCAGGGGCAGTCGATCGCTTTTGTGCCAACCATGGGTAATCTGCATGCGGGGCACATCGGTTTGGTCCATGCTGCACGGGCTTTGGCTGACTGTGTGGTCGTCAGTATTTTTGTTAATCCCGCCCAGTTTGGTCCGAGTGAAGATTTTCTGGCGTATCCACGCACGGAGGACGCTGATGCGCAGCAATTGCGCCGGGCCGGTGCCGACTTGCTATTCCTGCCGGGACTGGAGGACATGTACCCGAAAGCGATTGCAGACATGAGTTTTGTCGAAGTGCCTGGGCTTTCGTCGGAACTGTGCGGTCGTTACCGGCCTGGCCATTTTCGTGGGGTTGCGACAGTGGTTTGCAAATTGTTTAATCAGGTGCAGCCGGACGTTGCCGTGTTTGGGGAGAAGGATTATCAGCAACTGCTGATAATTCGCCGCATGGTTGCCGATCTCGATATGCCCATTCGCATCGTCGGCGTGCCGACCGTGAGGGAGTGGGACGGGCTTGCCATGAGCTCCCGTAACATTTACCTGTCGGAAGATGAGCGCGCATCGGCCTCTCTGCTCTACGAAAATCTCAATCTGGCAGCAGCGGCGATGAGGGGTGGTCGTCGCGACTTTGTCGCTATTGAGTATGAGCGCACGGTAGACCTGATTGCCACGGGGTTTGCGACCGATTATTTTTCGATTCGCCGTCAGTTAGACCTTGGGGCTCCCATAGTTGATGATGTCGAATTGATCGTCATGGCTGCCGTACGGCTCGGTCGGGCGCGGTTGATTGATAATCTCAAGGTGAGAGTGCCGGTGTTGGCTTGATACTCCCTAGTGGATGTCCCAAAGCTGCTTCGATAATGTCGTTGCGAACGAAGTTGGGTGCCTCAAGCCGCACAAATTCGGCGAACTCTGTTGCTACGGCCGAAAGCCGCTTGCCCGCCCGGTGGACAATGAACCATTGGCGCATGATCGGGAATGACTCGACATTCAGTACCACCAGTCGGCTACTTTCGAGCTCTCGTTCCAGTGTATGGATGGATACTATCCCCAATCCCAAGCCTTCCTCGACACCCTGTTTGATAGCACCGTTAGTATTCATTTCCATGCTGACCGTCAGGTGTACCCCCCGCTCGGCAAGAAACTTCTCCACCGAATAGCGGGTGCCAGAACCCATTTCACGCATAATGAAGGTTTCGCTCGCAAGCGCCTTGAGAGCGATGTTTTTCTGACCTGACAAAGGGTGACCGGGTGGGGCGATGATGACCAGTGGGTTCTTCAGGAATGCTTCTGCCTGCAAATCCTGATTGTCCGGCGGTTGCCCCATAAGCAGAATATCGGCTTCGTTATCTTCGAGATTCTTCAGCAAGCCCTTGCGGTTGGTGACCTTGAAACTCACTCGGACTTTGGGATGCCGTCTGCAGAATTCGGCGAGCATGCGAATCGCGAAGTAATGTACGGTATTGGCAACGGAGACATTCAGGCGACCGCTTTCAGAGCCTTTAAGCTCCTCCAGGATTTGTTCAGCCTCCTCAATTTGATGAGCGATACTGCGGCTGAGTTGGTAAAGCTCATCACCCGCGGGTGTCAGATAGATCTTTTTCCCGAGACGCTCAAACAGCGGAAGGCCGATAGCTTCTTCGAACTGCTTGATCTGCATGGACACTGCTGGTTGAGTAAGGAACAGTTCCTCTGCTGCACGGGTAAAGCTAAGACGTCGGGCAACTCTTTCAAACACCTGAAGTTGCCGCAGGGTGATGTTCATGGGTGAAGCCCGATGGTTATAAACATGGCCTTATGATGCCGGTAAGTATTTCTTACTTCTTCTTATACGAGAGAACGTTTACAGTGTCCAGCCCCGAAACGCGACACTGCACCAAGCTTGTGCCAACCCTGAAGTCAGGTTGTCAAATGGCTCAACGTTTGGCGTTGCAGGGTGAATATCGTGACAAAGCATGTGGCTATGTTAGATAATTCAGCGTTACCCATTTATCAACAATCATAAGGAGAACATCATGCCTTCGCGCCGAGAACTTGCCAACGCCATCCGCGCATTGAGCATGGACGCCGTGCAAAAAGCGAATTCCGGGCATCCGGGAGCGCCGATGGGAATGGCCGACATTGCCGAAGTTTTGTGGAACGACTATATGCGCCACAATCCGGCCAACCCCAAATGGCCTGACCGCGACCGCTTTGTCCTGTCCAATGGACACGGCTCGATGCTGATCTATTCTCTGTTGCACCTGACCGGCTATGAACTGCCAATTGATGAGTTGAAGCGTTTCCGTCAGTTGCATTCCAAGACCCCGGGCCATCCCGAGTACGGTTATGCGCCAGGCGTGGAGACTACCACCGGTCCTTTGGGTCAGGGCATTACCAATGCAGTTGGTATGGCGCTGGCCGAGCGTACGCTGGCGGGTCAGTTCAACCGTCCGGGACATACTATTGTTGACCACAACACCTACGTCTTCTTGGGTGATGGCTGTCTAATGGAGGGTATCTCCCACGAAGCCTGCTCCCTGGCAGGTTCCATGAAGCTTGGCAAGCTGATTGCGTTCTACGATGACAACAATATCTCCATTGATGGCGAGGTTCGTGGCCACGGGAACACCCCGGGTTGGTTCATGGACAACACGCCCCAGCGTTTCGAGTCCTACGGCTGGCATGTCATCCCCAAGGTCGATGGTCATGATCCTGAGGCTGTCAAGGCTGCGATTGAATCTGCCCGTGCGGTTACCGATAAGCCCAGCATCATCTGCTGCCAGACTATCATCGGTTTTGGTTCGCCAAACAAGCAGGGTAAGGAAGAATGTCATGGTGCTGCGCTTGGAAATGACGAGATTGCCCTGACTCGTGAAAACCTGGGCTGGACATCAGCGCCATTCGAGATTCCTGCCGATATTTATGAAGGGTGGGATGCAAAGGAGATTGGTGCCAAGGTCGAGGCTGACTGGAATGATCGTTTCGAAAACTATCGCAGCGAATTCCCCGAGTTGGCAGCCGAGTTTGAACGTCGCATGGTCGGTGATCTGCCGCATGACTGGGCTCAAAAATCTGCCGAGTTCATCGCCAAGGTCGATGCCAAGGCTGAAACTATCGCCAGCCGCAAGGCATCACAAAACACGCTCAATGGTTTTGGTCCTCTACTGCCTGAATTGCTTGGCGGCTCGGCAGACCTTGCCGGTTCCAACCTCACGTTGTGGAGTGGCTGCAAAGACGTCAATGCCGAAGGCTTCGATGGCAACTACGTTTACTACGGTGTGCGTGAATTCGGCATGTCGGCCATCATGAATGGCGTTGCCGTTCATGGCGGGTTCAAGCCTTATGGCGCTACCTTCCTTATGTTCTCGGAGTACGCCCGCAACGCTCTGCGTATGGCGGCGCTGATGAAGATCCCTTCAATCTTTGTCTACACTCACGACTCAATTGGTCTTGGCGAAGACGGCCCCACTCACCAGCCGGTTGAGCAGACTGCAACCCTTCGCATGATCCCTAATATGGATGTATGGCGTCCCTCCGATGCGGTCGAATCGGCTGTTGCCTGGAAATGTGCGATTGACCGTAAAGATGGACCCAGCACCCTGGTATTCTCGCGTCAGAATCTGATGCATGTGAGTCGCACGGCAGAACAGATCGCTGCTATTGAGCACGGTGGATACGTGCTCCGTGACTGCGCGGGCACCCCCGACGCCATTGTGATTTCCACCGGCTCGGAAGTTGAGTTGGCTGTGAAAGCACAGGAAGCACTCGCCGAGAAGGGCAAGAATGTTCGTGTGGTATCCATGCCATCAACCAATGTGTTTGAGGCGCAGAGCCAGTCCTACAAGGACACTGTGCTACCTCCGTCCGTTGTTCGTCGCGTCGTTGTTGAGGCGGGGGTAACCGATGCATGGTACAAGTACGTCGGATTTGGCGGTGCTGTTATTGGGCTTGATCGCTTCGGTGAATCGGCGCCCGCTGGCGAACTGTTCAAGGAGTTCGGCTTCACGGTTGAGAACGTCGTGAAGACTGTCGAAGAATTATTCTGATAACCGATCCAGGCGGGCGCATCTTTGAGAGACCCCCGCCTGTTTATGAACCGCTTATAGAGGATTCAATAAATGGCGCTCATTTCACTGCGGCAGCTGCTTGATCATGCTGCTGAACACAATTACGGTGTTCCTTCATTCAACGTCAATAACCTTGAGCAAATCCAGGCCATCATGGAAGCTGCCAAGGAAACTAACAGCCCTGTGATCGTGCAGATTTCAGCAGGTGCGCGGAAATATGCCGGCGAGCCCTTCCTTCGCCATCTGATGTATGCGGCGCTGGAAATGTATCCGGAAATCCCCGTATGTGTTCATCAGGATCATGGTGCATCACCTGCCGTATGTTTCCGTTCTATCCAGAGTGGCTTCAGTTCCGTCATGATGGACGGTTCCCTGCAGGAAGATGCCAAGACGCCGGCTTCCTACGAATACAATGTCGAGGTCACCAGCCGCGTTGCTGAACTGGCGCATGCGTGTGGCGTATCGGTCGAGGGTGAGTTGGGTTGCTTGGGCTCCCTTGAGGGAGGTGGCCATCTTGATCACTCACAGTTGCTGACTGATCCTGAAGAAGCTGCTGACTTCGTTAAAAAAACCCGGGTTGATGCGCTCGCTATTGCGATCGGTACTTCTCACGGTGCATACAAGTTCACCCGTCCGCCCACAGGTGACATTTTGGCAATTGATCGCGTCAAGGCTATCCATGCACGCATTCCCAATACTCATCTGGTCATGCACGGTTCTTCCTCTGTGCCTCAGGATTGGCTGAAGATTATCAACGAGTACGGCGGCGATATGGGTGAAACCTATGGCGTACCGGTGGAAGAAATCGTGGAGGGCATCAAGCATGGTGTCCGTAAAGTGAATATCGATACGGACCTGCGTATGGCATCAACTGGTGCAATGCGTAAGTTCTTCGCCGAGAACAAGAAGGAATTCGATCCTCGTAAATTCCTGACCGTTGCTACCAAGGCAATGAAGCAGATCTGCAAGGACCGTTACGAGGCCTTTGGTACTGCCGGCAATGCACATAAAATCAAGCCCATCAGTCTGGCTGATATGACCGAGCTTTATGCACAGGGCAAACTTGACCCGGTAATTAAATAAGGCTTGGAATCAACTGAAAAGGCCGGCTTAGCCGGCCTTTTTTGTAGCCAAGACTCCCGGCACGAACCGGCGTAGGTCTTTCTGCCGAGTTGCCACGGCTTTTCGAATTCTTTCCAGCAACTGCTACTCCACTCCTATGTCACAAGTCGCCCTGATTGACTCCCATTGCCATCTTGATCGGCTTGATCTCACGCCCTACCAGAATGATTTTGGGCGCTGCGTGGTTGATACCTCCCAACAAGGTATCAGTCACATGCTATGTGTCGCTATTAATCTGGAAAAATACCCTGACATGAGGCGGATGATTGACCCGTTTCCCCAGATCTCGGTTTCTGTGGGGGTGCATCCGAATGAAACCGCCGGTCATGAGCCTAGCACGGAAGAGTTGGTTGAGTTTGCTGCGGATGACAGGGTCGTGGCTATAGGGGAAACAGGGCTGGATTACTTTCGTAGCGAGGGCGATCTGGTGTGGCAAAAGGAGCGATTTAGAACACATATTCGCGCGGCTATTGCCGTGGGCAAGCCTCTGATTATTCATACCCGCGAGGCCAGAGCCGACACTTTACAGATCCTCAGCGAGGAGGGCGCTGAACGTGTGGGGGGTGTTCTTCATTGTTTTACCGAGGACTGGGAAACAGCAAAGGCGGCACTTGAACTTAATTTCTATATCTCCCTTTCGGGTATCCTGACCTTTCGCAACGCAGAGACGATCCAGGATGTTGCCAGAAGATTGCCTGAAGATCGGTTACTGGTCGAAACAGATTCGCCTTACCTTGCCCCGATTCCAATGCGCGGTAAGCCCAACTATCCCGCCTATGTTCGTTATGTAGCTGAATTCCTGGCGGAGCTTAGGGGGGTGTCGGTGGAACATCTGGCGAAGGTGACGAATGACAACTTTTTCAGGCTGTTTAGTACTGCCCCGCGCTTTTAGTCGGGTTCTTGGCTCGAAGTCCTGACCCTAGCCCTGAGACCAATCGACCAGATTGAGTTGCCAGGTCGCAATAATTGCGATCCCGAAAATGATGCGGTACCAGGCGAAAAGGGTGAAATCATGCTTGGAAATGTAACGCAGTAGCCAGCGAACGCAGATAAAGGCTGAGATGAAGGCCGAGATAAAACCCGTACCCCACATGGCGAGATCATCCATATTCAGCAGGTCGCGTTCTTTGTAGAACTGGTAGGCCGTGGCTACGATCAGTGTCGGAATTGCCAGAAAAAACGAAAATTCGGTTGCGGCCTTACGCGACAAGCCAAACAGCAAGCCGCCGATGATGGTGGCGCCGGAGCGGGATGTGCCTGGAATCAGAGCAAATGCCTGTGCCAGCCCAAGCTTTAGGGCATCTGATAGGCCTATATCCTCGACTGATTCTATTGTAATCCGGTGAGGTCGACGTTCTGCCCACAAAATGACAAACGCGCCCAGAATGAAGGCTAAAGCCACCGGAACCGGTTGAAACAGGTGGGCTTTTATCGTTTTGCCGAAGGCTAGCCCCAGTATCGCCAACGGTAAAAAGGCCACCACAAGATTCAGGACAAACCGTTGAGCATCGCGATTGAACGGCAGACTCAGGAGCACGTGCGCCAGCTTCTTTCTGTATTCCCAGCATACGGCAAGGATGGCGCCAGACTGAATGACAATCTCGAACAGTTTGCCTCTCTCGTTATTGAAGTTGAGCAGATCACCTACCAGGATGAGGTGACCGGTGCTGGACACGGGAAGAAACTCGGTCAGTCCCTCGATGATGCCCAGCACCAGGGCTTTTAGTAGTAGCAGTGTATCCATGATATCGGTTGGTTATGTGCGGCGGAAATGGGGGTGTGGTTAGAGGAGTCCCACGGGATGCGAGCGACTGATGTGATTCGCTAATGCCGGCTCAGGTCGGAATTTTTTGCTGATCATCATCCAGTGCTAAAGGATGTGCTGCAAATTTATCCCGCAAGAAACGGCCATGCACCAGCAAGCCTTTTGCATCCTTCTCGAACAGGCTTTTTGCCAGATTGTGCAGGCTGTTATCGAGCAACGAGAGTTGTTCGCTTAATGATT
Source organism: Methylococcaceae bacterium (assembly GCA_046305255.1). GTDB lineage: Bacteria > Pseudomonadota > Gammaproteobacteria > Methylococcales > Methylococcaceae > UBA6136. The sequence goes on along the minus strand of JBKCCF010000087.1, from coordinate 17,393 downwards.
CCTCTGCGGTTTTGCCGCTGATGAGGCGTTCGCTTCGGGCCATCGTTACGGGTAATTGCACAAACTTGTTGAGGGTATCCGGCAGGTATTCGAAGGCTATTTTCCTCACCTCGAACGGTCGCAAATCCAGTAGTGCATCGTTCGTGTCCAGTCGCTGTAGCAGGAAGCCGAGTTTGTCTTCAATGGCCACTAATACAGCCAACGTCTCAGGCTTGCTGCGGGCCGCCACCTCACGCTGCAAGGGCCGAAGCATTTCACGCCAAGCCATTAGTTCAGGTGTCTCAGCAGTCTGGTGGGAGACCGTGACATTAAAATCGGTTTGCAGACTGGCTTGAACGGCTTCCTGAAAGCGGGCGCGAAAGTCTGCCAGTTGATTTAGCAGAATTCCGGCTGGCATCGCCGTTCCGGTGACTTCACTCGGTCTTAAATTACGGGGCGGGATTGCCCCTATACTGTCGAGTAGCTGGGGAAAATCCTGCAGAGCACTCTTGATTAAAGATGCCGCCAGTCTTGGGCTTTGCTCTGATTCAAATCGTGCGGCCAGGATATTGATGGCCTCAAAGGACTCATGGGCCGTATCCGCGATCAGCGGATCATGCGTACGATACAGTTGCCTGATTTTCTTTTGCATTCTTCGGAGTTGGCGCTGTAGCTGCCAGGAAACTTTTGAGATCGGCATTTCAGTTGCTGCTGGCAGGGTTAGCCAGAGTGCAAGATAAATCGCAAACCCGAGGCCCCCGAAGAACAGGGATAGCACGAACAATACACGGACCAGGCTCACGTCCCAGCCTAAATAATCCGATAGGCCAGCGCAAACGCCGCCAATACGCCGCCGGCGCAGATTGCGCTGTAGTTGTGGCCTCAATGACCGATTGATCTCACGCATAAGAGAATATTCGGGGCACAGCAAATGATGCACTATTGTAACCCCGCCAGCCGGGCCGGTTGCAGTTGGCAGACTAATAGCTTTGGGATTCCACCGTCGCTGTTGAATAATAGTCCTACCTTTATTTCACAGCGCAATGACAAATGCCCACGCCCAGAACCCAAACACTTCACGAACTTGCTGAGGCTTGCCTTTTTGACCCATCAATAGAGACCAAGCTGGCGGTAACCGACCGGCTGGCGGCGTTGTTGGCGGAAGACGGTATAGATTGCACGGGTGGAGCGCCTATACGGTCGGCCTCAGAGGTGAGTTTTCCGGAACATCCTCTCCGGGTTGATCCTCGCAATTTGCCGAGACGGAGCCTGAATTCAGCAGCGGGTCGAGTGGCTTTTCTCCATGCATTGGCCCATATCGAATTTACCGCAATCCAGTTGGCATGGGATATGGCCTATCGCTTTCGCGAGATGCCGGCCGATTTCTATCGGGACTGGTTGCAAGTGGCGATTGAGGAGGCACGCCACTTCAAGGCGCTGCGCGCGCAGCTCAGGGTTTTGGGCTCAGACTATGGCATGCTTCCCGCCCATCGGGGTCTGTGGGAACTCGCTGAAAGTACCGCTGATGACGTGCTGCACCGGCTTGCGTTGGTGCCGCGTTTCATGGAGGCGCGGGGTCTGGATGTTACCCCTGCCATGATCGCCAGGCTCGAGCAACTCGGTGATCGTGCCAGCGTGGAGATTCTGGAGATGATCTACCGCGAGGAAATTGGTCATGTGGCCATCGGCAGTCGCTGGTTTGGTTATGTCTGTGAACAGCGGGGCATTCAGTCTGAGCAGGCGTATTTCTCTCTGATAGATCACTATCTGGCCGGGGAGATTCGAGGTCCTTTCAATCACGATGCCAGAAGGCTTGCGGGTTTTAGCGAGCGTGAACTGACGCGGCTGGAGCAGCGGGATGCGGGGCAGCTAAGGCCATAGGGCGAGTCACCACGCGTCGTCATGACGGGGCGATGGGTTCACGCCAATAGCCGGTTTTATCCCAGCATAATACCCATTCCTGCCCCGCCCATTCGGGTAGGACAAAGCGCTGGCAGGATTGACCGTTGACCTCAAAATCATGGACAGCAGGGCGGTGGGTATGGCCGTGGAGGATACGGGTGACGCCATGCTCAAGCAGGACGGCGCATACGGTCTCATGATTCACATCCATGATCTCCAGGCTTTTCCTGTCCTTGTCACGTCCACTCTTGAAACGATACCACCGTGCATACAGCTGGCGGAGCCACAGCGGTTTGGAGAGCGCATGGCTTTTCCAGGTTTCTGTTCGCACCCGAAGCCGTGCAGCCTGATAGTGAACATCATCAGTACACAGCAGGTCGCCATGAGTGAGCAGTGTCGGGGTGCCGTAGAGATCGATGACATGGTAGTCACCCAGTAAACCGGCTCCCGTATCGTTGCAGAAACGTTGTCCTAGCAGGAAATCACGGTTGCCTTGCTGTATGAAAAGGGCAGTATTGCCGGCGGAAAGACGTTTCAGACTAGCTCTGATAGCAGGATAGGGCCAGGCGTTATTGTCATCGCCTATGTGGGCATCAAACAGGTCGCCCAATATGAAGAGTCGTTGCGCCGAACTGGCGCGTTCATCAATAAAGTGGAGGAAACGCTGAACCACATCAGGACGACTTCCAGTTAGGTGCAGGTCGGATATGAACAGCGTTTCCTGTTTCACGTCGCGCGTTCCAGGTCTTGGTCCGGTTGTTGACCAGAGTCGGATATAGAAAATCGGGACGACTACCGGGCCTCTACCACGCTGGCTTTTTCGATCACGATGGCGGTTTGCGGAACATCGGTCGGCATCGGGCCGCCACGACCGGTTGGCACGGTGGCCATTTTGTCGACGACATCCATTCCGCTGACCACTTCACCAAACACGGCATAACCCCAACCTTGCGGGTTTGGACTCTTGAAGTCGAGGAACGCATTGTCGGAGTAGTTGATGAAGAACTGGGCGGTGGCTGATTGAGGGTCGGACGTCCGGGCCATGGCGATGGTGCCGCGCTTGTTCAGCACGCCGTTATCCGCTTCATTTTTGATCGGCGCGCCGGTTGGTTTCTGATCCCACTTCTCGGTAAAACCGCCGCCCTGAGCCATAAAGCCGGGAATGACACGGTGGAAGATGGTGCCGTCGTAATGACCGTTTTTGACGTAGGTCAGGAAGTTTTCGACGCTCACGGGTGCCTTGGCTGCATCCAGTTTGATGACGACGTCGCCGAGAGTGGTGTGTAATTTAACTTCAGGGGCCGCTTGGCTCACGGGTGTTTTCTCCGCTTTTTTGGGTTTTCCGGCGGCCTCGCATGTCAGTGACAGGCTCAGGGCGCAGAGGAAAAGGGTTGCTGGGATACGCATAATGTTGCTCGCTCAATGACTCGAATTAGGGACAACACGGTGGATTATTGCAGATTGGACGTGCTCTGACACCCGAATGTCTCTCCGCAAGTGGCTGGTGCACGCTCATTCCGTGTTCCAGAGGCACTGTCCGCTGCTGGATATGTTTATGGCATCCAGTCGTTGGGCGTGAGCCCGTTCTTCGGCATCATTGCAGACGATCACCCTGAGAGGGGGCCTTTCAGATGCTGGGCCCAGCGAGCGCGTGGCCTGTTCTACAGCTTTTACATCCGGCCCGCTTGGCGCGTCGGGTTCCAGTATTAACAGGGTCTGGCCGCCGGTCATGGCGAGGTAGACCTCCGCCAGAATTTCGGCATCAAGCAATGCGCCGTGCAGATTTCTTCGCGTGTTATCGATGTTGTAGCGTTTACACAGCGCATCCAGGCTATTGCGCTGCCCAGGATGTTTTTTGCGGGCCAGCGTCAGGGTATCAAGTACCGCACAGTAATCGGTGATGCGGCTATAGCCCGAACCCAGCAAAGTCAGCTCATGGTTGAGAAAACCCACATCAAACGGTGCATTGTGGATGACCAACTCGGCACCTTCGACAAAGCTCACGAAATCCAATGCAACATCAGCAAATTTTGGCTTGTCCGCTAAAAAGGCAGTGCTGAGCCCATGAATCTCCACAGCGCCGGCATCCACTTCCCGCTCAGGGTTCAAATAGACATGAAACCGATTGCCTGTCAGTTTGCGATCCAGCAATTCCACACAACCAATTTCAATGACGCGATGCCCTGATGCCGGATCCAGTCCGGTGGTTTCGGTATCAAGCAGGACTTGACGCATGACGGGACTTTTTGAGTGAACTCAGCATCTCGTCGATGCCGCGGTTAGCCAACTGATCGGCGCGTTCATTGTCGGCATGGCCGGAATGGCCCTTGACCCATCGCCAGTCGACCTGATGAGGCTCCTGGGCCTTGACCAGCAGTTGCCAGAGGTCGGCATTTTTTACGGGGCTGTTGCTGGCGGTTCGCCAGCCCCTTCGTACCCAGTTGGGCAACCATTCGGAAATGCCTTTCATGACATAGGTGGAGTCTGTGGTGACAATAGCGGAACAGGGCCTTTTGAGTGACGTGAGGCCCTGGATGGCTGCCATCAGTTCCATGCGGTTGTTGGTCGTGTCCGGGTCGCCCCCAAAGAGTTCCAGTTCGCGCTCTTTGTGGCGGAGTAATACGCCCCAGCCGCCGGGTCCCGGGTTGCCTCTGCAGGCCCCGTCGGTATAGATAAAAATCGAATCAGTCATTGTTCGTTCGGGTGCTTGTTGCCGTGCTTTCCATCACTTGTCCGGTGGCCAGGGTAGGCAGGCTGATCCAGCTGGATTCGATGGGAATCAGATTGTATTGTCGTTTGATGGCTTTGATGGCATAGCCCAGAGACAGGTTGGATGCAATTTCAGCCCAGGTCGTCTCCGGGTTTTTCAGGATGCGGTCGCCCGAAACGCCGAATGCGGCTTCAAGGTCAGCATCGAACTTGAGCAGGCTGAGCCATTCGAGCAAATGATGACTCGCGATCAGGCGCGAATTCCAGAACGAGTCCCGCCGTCCCAGCCGGAATAGTCGGCGCGGACTCCAGGGGCTAAGGCCGAGGATGAACAGTCGTCCCTCCGGTTTCAGTACCCGCTCGACCTCCCTGAGGACCTGATGCCGGTCCGATTCGAATTCGAGCACATGTGGCAGAATGACCGTGTCGATAGTTTCAGTTGCGAACGGCAAGTCATTGGCATCGGCCTGCACGAAGTTCGGATGGCTGCGGGGTCCCCTGCTGTCGGCCAGAACAAAATCACCGATGAAGTCCTGATCAATGTAATGACTTTCCGAGCCAAGCCGGCCTACTTGCAGGGTTTTTCGGCTGTAGGTCAGCTTCAGAGTAGACCTCAGGTACCTGGACTCACGTGCCTGCAGCGCTTGTCCGAGGCTTGCGACGTGATACCATTTCAGAAAGGCTTGACGAGTAAGAGGGTTGGCCGGTTGTATCGTTTTCATAAATCAAACGCCGGCACACTGCCGCAGCAGAGTGAATTGAAGAAAGTTAGAATCCAGGACACGATGAAACTGCCAAAATCTGCCGTCAGGGTGATCTGCTGTGTTTCGGTGCTTACCTTGGTTTTGGGCGGATGCTCAAAAAACGAGGTCAAGAACGGCCCCAATATAACCGATAAAGGTCAGTCAGAGTCAACGGCGCAAGGGCGGTGGCAACGAAAAAAAGACTCAAGAGGCTCCCAGTACGACACACTGTGGGATCGGCTGTTTGCTCTTTATTCGCTGCCCCCCATAGAGAACAGCGATATTGATCGCGAGTTGCGCTGGTTTGCCAATCACCCGGACTATATTGAACGTGCACAATCGCGGGCTGAACCGTTTCTCTACTCCATTGTGAAACTGATAGAGAAACAGGACGTACCGGGAGAAATTGCTCTGCTCCCAATCGTTGAGAGCGCATTCCAGCCTCATGTTGTATCACCCGCCCGTGCGGCAGGTATCTGGCAGTTCATCCCGTCTACCGGCCACAATTACGGCCTCAAGCGCAGTCGGTCCTATGACGGGCGGCGCGATGTTTATGCCTCGACCAAGGCTGCTATCAAGTACCTCAAGAAATTACACCGCGATTTTGGCGACTGGTTGCTGGCCATTGCCGCCTACAACTGTGGTGAGGGTGCGGTGGGTCGGGCTATCCGCCGGAACGAGGCCAGTGGTCTGCCGACCGATTTCTGGTCGCTCAATCTGCCCCAGGAAACCAGGGCTTACGTTCCTAAACTGTTGGCGGTTTCCCGGTTGTTCGCCGATTCCGAGCGATACGGCATCAACCTCCGGGATATGCCTAATTCGGCCAAATTCAAACCGGTGAAAGTCAGTTCCCAGCTTGATCTTGCTCTGGCCGCCGAGGCTGCAGGCATTTCGCTGGATAAGTTGCACGAACTTAACCCGGGCTTCCATGGCCAGTTCGCCGATGTGGAAGGTAGCTATCACATTTACATCCCGGCAGATAAAAAGGCCGCTGAATTCCGTCAGGAAGTAGATCGTCTATCAATGGAGAGGCGGTTGTTTACCCGTACAGATCCGCTACAGGATGCGCTGGAGCCGGAGCCTGGTTCGTTCGAGTCGTTTCGACGTGAAAAAACAGGACGCATGATGGCCGACTCGGGTTCGGCTGGCGATGCTGATGGAAATCCGAGGGCCCCTGCCGTTGAGGTCGAGTCACCCGTTTCCTCCCGTTCCAACCGTTTGGCAGCCCGGGTACCCGTATCCGATCGAGAGGCTGAGCCACGGTTTGCTGTGCGTAGCGACACTGCGTCGCGCAAAGGGCTAAATGCCGACGATGCCTATCAGGAGCATTCCGCCAGAGCAGGGACCCGAAGCGACGCCCGGTTACCGAAACAGGCTGGTCGCTCGGCAAGGCCGGTTAGTTATTCGGTACAGAAGGGCGATACGCTTTATTCCATTGCCAGGGAAAACGCTGTCGAGCTTTCCGAATTGGCCAAGTGGAACCACATTCCGGTCAATACCCAGGTTCGATCGGGGCAGCGGCTGATACTGTCCGGTAACGAGGTGGAGGAAGTACCTGAGCCCATTTCCAGTCATCACAGCAGCAAGGCGAGTCGTCATCAAGAGCGTGGTAGTGTGGAAGCGCCTGCACGCCGAGCCCAGCCAGTGACCCAGCCTGCCACAAAACATCATGCGCGGCAGGTTGCCGATGAACCGCGCAAGGTTTCGGCTTCGTCACCGCGCAAAAGCGAGAGTAAAGTCACGGCCACCGAAAAGAGCAGGGATAATCACCCCACCAGTAAAAGCCATGACAAAGACCCCAAGAGTCGCAAGCACTGATGGCCATTCTCCCGTGTCGTCCCTGCTCGCGGTTACCAACCATCATGCAGGACATCGCGCTTGATCGAAGATACCCATAAGAATGAATACAGATAACTTACTGCAACTCATTGTGTCCACCTTGGATGGTGGCAAAGGTCGCGACATCACCGTCGTCGACGTACGCGGAAAAACAGCCATCACCGACTTTATGGTCATTGCCTGCGGCACATCGGAACGGCATGTCAAATCGCTGGCTGGGCATGTGGCCGAGGAGGCCAAAAAACATGAAGCTCAACCGATTGGTATGGAAGGGGAAGATGCCGGCGAGTGGGTGCTGGTCGATCTTGGTGATGTCATCGTCCATGTCATGCGGCCACAGATTCGTGAGTTCTACCAGCTCGAGAAATTATGGGGCGGGGACGCTCAGACTGCTGACCTGACGACCACCGTTCGTCACTGAATCACCTCGGTCAGATTTTGGCCCGTGCATGAGCATGGCGATGGCGCCGCGAACCGGGGTTCGTCTCGGGTGAGCCGTAAGCCCGGGGCGGAGCTTTCCTACCTATCTGCCGTTTAGCATAACGCTGCATGACACCCGATACCCCGCGGCAATTCCCGATCAAACTCAGGGAGCGTCTTACGCTCCCCGTGATACTGGTGATCTGCGTTACCGTGTTGGGTACGTGTGGCTATTACTGGCTGGGTCGTCAGCAAGGTGCAACGGTGCTGGATGCGCTGTTCATGACGGTTATCACGATTACCACCATCGGCTACGGTGAAGTCATCCGGCTGGACGAAGTGGGCCGGTTTTTCACTATTTTCATTGCCATCACCGGTATCGGAAGCCTCTTTTACAGCCTGACCGTCATCATGGATTATCTGGTTATGAGCAGGGTGTCAGATCCATGGGGAACACGGAAAATGCAGCGTGAAATTGCGCAACTAAGCGATCACATCATCATCGCCGGACTCGGTCGGGTAGGGCGGCAGGCGGCAGTGGAGTTACACGAGTCGGCTATACCCTTCGTGATCGTTGATCCCCGTCAGGAGGCCCATGCCTTCTCTCTGCAGCACGGACACCTTATGGTGGTCGGCGATGCCAGCGACGACTCGGTGCTTGAGCAGGTCGCGATTCGCCGGGCGCGGGGTCTTATTGTCACCAGCGGTGACGATGCCACCAATCTGTATATCGTCCTGTCAGCTCGGGTACTGAACCCAAACCTTTTTATAGTCTCCCGCGCAGTCGATGAAAACAGCGTCCCGAAGCTCATACGGGCGGGGGCTGATCGTGCGATCAGCCCCTACGCCATCGGTGGGCGGCGTCTGGCCCATCTGATACTGAGTCCCACGGTCGTCGATTTTTTCGACACGGTTATTTCACGCGGCGAGGAGAGTCTCAATCTGGAGGGGATCAAGGTCTGCCAGGATTCGGGACTTATCGGCAAGACTCTGGCCGAGATTGGCATCAGAGAAATGACCGGTGCTACCGTGCTGGTCGTCTTGCGCGGCAGCCGGGTGATTCCCAATCCAGAACCTGCGGTCAGGTTGGAGCTTGATGACCGGATTCTGGCGCTTGGTACGGCTGACCAGCTTGAGAATCTGGAGCGGCTGGTGTCGCAGTGTCGGGAGGGTCGCGGTTCGCCGCCTCGCCAAGTCTAGGTCACCGGTCGTGGTGCCTCGCCAGATGTTCACCAGGCCCTGAGAAAACATACTCTGTAACCGGTTGCCCTCCGATCAGGTGGTTCTGAATGATGCGTTCCAGTACCTCAGGGGTACAGGAGTGGTACCAGACCCCCTCCGGATAGACGACAGCTATAGGCCCGTGCAGGCACAGCCGGAGGCAGTTCGCCTTGGTGCGGGCGATCTGCCCCTGTCTCGCCAATCCCAGTTCGTCCAGTCGCCGCTTGAGATAATCCCAGGAGGCCAGCCCCTCTTCTGTGCTGCAGCACTTGGGTTTGCTCTGGTCAGCACAGAGGAAGATGTGGCGTTCGGTATGGTTCAGTTTGAGTGCTTTGGCCAGGCTGTGTAGCGCCCCGGTGGTATCTTCTATTGGCATGTTGAACTCAGGTTTTGAGGGACTTGCGGTAATCCTGGGCGTATGGATGCACCCGACTACCCAAGTCACCGGTGGCGGGTCGGATCACGCTATAATCAGCGTTTTGCACAACGCTTTCAATGTCTGAAATACTCTCGGAACTCGATAGGCGACGGACGTTCGCCATCATTTCCCACCCCGATGCCGGCAAGACCACGCTCACGGAAAAGTTACTGCTATTCGGTGGCGCCATTCAGTTGGCGGGGTCGGTCAAGGGCCGCAAAGCTGCCCGCCATGCTACCTCTGACTGGATGGAGATGGAAAAGCAGCGTGGTATTTCAGTGACAACGTCGGTCATGCAGTTTGAGCATAAGGACTGCATCTTTAACCTGCTTGATACCCCGGGCCATGAGGATTTTTCGGAAGACACCTACCGCACACTGACGGCAGTGGACTCCGCCCTGATGGTGATTGATAGCGCCAAGGGTGTCGAGGAACGGACCATCAAGCTGATGGAAGTATGTCGGTTACGCGATACCCCCATTCTGACCTTCGTCAACAAGCTGGACCGCGAGGGGCGAGAGCCCATCGAGTTGCTGGATGAGGTGGAGCGCATCCTTGCCATCCAGTGTGCACCGATGACCTGGCCCATAGGTATGGGTAAACGGTTCAAGGGGGTGTATCACCTCTATCGTAATGCCGTGCAGTTATTTAGTCCCTCGCACGGTGACCGAATCATTGAAGGTGAAATGATCGAGGGTCTTGATAATCCCCGTCTTGACGAGATTCTCGGCGACCAGGCCGATGAGCTTCGGCTGGAAATCGAGCTGGTTCAGGGCGCGAGCCACACGTTTGACCATGACGCCTATCTGGCGGGCAAGCAAACTCCGGTATTCTTTGGTTCCGGTATCAACAACTTCGGGGTTTTGGAACTGCTTGATGCCTTCGCCGATTATGCCCCTGCACCGCAGGCGCGGCTGGCCCGCGAACGCATGGTTCAAGCTCAGGAAGACAAGTTTAGCGGGTTCGTCTTCAAGATTCAGGCGAACATGGACCCCGCACACCGCGACCGGATCGCCTTCCTTAGAATCTGCTCGGGCAAGTACAGCAAGGGTATGAAGATGCACCACGTTCGTACTGGTAAGACGGTGCAGATTGCCAACGCGCTGACATTCCAGGCGGATAGTCGCATCAATGTGGATGATGCCTATCCGGGCGATATTATTGGCTTGCACAATCACGGTACCATCCAGGTTGGTGATACCTTCACCCAAGGGGAAACCCTTAAATATGAAGGCGTCCCCTATTTCGCGCCGGAATTATTCCGAAGGGTCGTGCTAAAAGATCCGTTGCGAGGAAAGGCTTTGCAAAAGGGGTTGCAGCAATTGACGGAAGAGGGGGCAACCCAGTTATTCAAGCCGCTCAAGAATAACGATCTTATACTCGGTGCAGTGGGTATCCTGCAGTTTGATGTGACAGCCTTTCGTCTTAAATCGGAGTACAACGTCGAGTGCGTCTATGATGCTGTGCCGGTAACGACTGCACGCTGGGTGAGTGCCGATGATCCCAGGAAGCTTGAAGAATTCAAACGCAAGGCTTTCGAGGGCCTGGCGGAGGATGGCAGCGGTTATCTGGTCTATCTCGCGACCAGTCGCGTGAATCTATCTCTGACCCAGGAGCGCTGGCCGGACATACGCTTCAGTGCGACCCGTGAACTCTGATCGTTAGCCTCCACGCCAGCCAAAAAACCCGGCCTGTAGCCGGGTTTTTTTGTTGCTGTTATCAGCCAGTAGGCAGGCTTTGGAGCTATTTGGCCGGAACCGCAGGTGTTGCAGGTGGAACCGCATGAGGAGTTACGGGGACTGTAGGTACCGTCGGAGTGGTGGTCGCCGGTGCTGGAGTCGGCGTGGTAGCCGGTACGGGGGTCGCTGGAGTCGCCGTTGGAGCGGGGGCGGCCGCCGGTGCAGTTGTGCCGGTCAAACACTCGGATACGAACTTTTTCCGCTCGGCGCCTTTCTTGCCCTGTGCTTTTGCCTCAGCGTTACATGCTTTCATTTTCTCCTGCTGGGGTGTCAGCGGCGTTCCATCTGCGGGTTTACTCGACAGACACTCGCTCATGAAGTCTTTCCGATCATCCCCCTTCAGCGCTTTTTCCTTTGCGCTCGCATTGCAGGTTTTCATTTTTTCCTGTTGGGTGGTGAGTGCCTGGGCGCTGGAAATGGAGGAAAGGCTTAATATGCTGATGCAAATAAATGAAATAATTCTCATCGTGGGTATTCCTCATGCGGTGTTATCGGGTATATGTTTCATAAGGTAACAGTGAGCAGTATATCTCACGATTCGAGTCTATCAGGATATTGGTTTTATGCCTATCTGACGCAGAGATACTCTGATCTGTGCAGGCGGTTGGGGTTAAGGCCAGATTATCCACCCCCTAAAACGTATTGCTGCTCCGTTTTGGGCCTTTAGCAATAAGGTCAAAACCCGTCATCTAGTTCTGCTCCTGCTTCATGGCGGGGAAGGATGCGCTTTGTTGCTCTTTGAGTTGATCGCCATCCCGATAGATGAACAGCGCCTGAATCGGGGTGGTGTCGGCAATGTCAGCGGCTATCGTCACGCCGACGCAGAGCAGGGCGGTAGACCAGGCATCGGCCAGGGTGGGGTCTTGATGCAGAACCGTAGTGGAGAGCAGGGTATGTGTTACGGGCTTGCCGCTGCGGGGGTCGATAATATGAGAAAAAGAGTGGCCGCCTGCCTCAAAAAAATTGCGATAGGTACCGGAGGTCATGACCGATGTGCCTTCTTCGCCCTCCAGACTCAGTACGCGCTGAATACCCCGTTCTGTGGCCGAAGGTTTTTCGATGGCGACACGCCAGGGTTGGCCGTTCGCCTTGTGTCCTTTGACTTTCATTTCACCGCCAATTTCAGCCAGATAGTGTTCTGCGCCGCGGCTTTCCAAAGCCTTGGCGATGGCACCGACGGTATAGCCCTGAGCAATCGAATCAAAGCTGACTTCCAGTTGCGGGTCTTTTTTGCGGATACGCAGTCCTTGCGGGTCCAGTTCGAGTTTATCCATGCCGACATGCTGAATAACGCGGGCGATATCAGCCTCTGTAGGCACGGTATCCGTATGCCTTGCAAAGCCCCAGAGTTCGAACAGAGGCTTCACCGTAAGGTCGTAACAGCCATGGGTTTTGTCATGAATATCCCGCGCGATGCTGATCAATTCCATGATTTCAGGCGAAACCGACTGCCATTCCGTGGTCTTGAGTCGGTTGATGCGCGAAATCTCTGAGTCATCACGCCAGTTGGAAAGATGTTCATCTACTCGTTTGAATACCGCATCAATATCTGCTTGCAACTGATCCCGTGTTACAGCCAAGCCCTCCATGACCACCTTGATGTGGTAAGTCGTCCCTTGAATGGCGCCTGACAGTTCGGTCTCCGGGGGATTTTGGCAGCCGGCAAGAAACGCTGCGGCACTCATCAATACTGCGATTGGCTTCATGTCATTAAATGTTAGTGAAATGTTGCAGGAGCGCTTATTCTAGCCCTTGCTGTAATGGCTGACATAAGGGTGGTTATGGCGCAGACGTGGCTAGCTGACCCTGAGCGCCAATTTAAAGGGTCGACACTGGCAGACCCTATTACTGGCATATGTATTGCGTTTGAGTTTAAGACGCTCATTAGTGCGTAAATTTTTTGGATGTTTATATGGCTGCCGATCCGAAATTCATTGCTGCCCAAACCGCGTACAACCAGGCGCTGGCGCTCAAAATACAGATAGACCGGGGCGAATTTGGCGCGCTGAAAAAAAATATAACCGCCTTTTTTGACACAAGCCCCATATTGGAGCAGTACGCGCCCGATGAGCCTTGGTTGGGCACTGGCAGTTCCGAGATCTACGATGCTGCGCTGGCCAAGGCAGCAGCAGCCATCACCGTCATCAATGACGGACAGGTAGGTCCACTCTCTGCTCAGGTCACTACCCTGCTGGAGCAGGCCAAGGCCCTGGCTCAAGCCACCAAAAGCAAAAGGGCCAGCAAGCATGAAGCGGTTGAGTACCTGAAGACGCAGGGAGGGCCGACGTTTGCAGAGAGGTTTAGGGCTCTGGTTGGGCGGTCTGACCATATCCCCTCGGCGACATTGATTGAACGTCTTACGGCTTTGGCTCCCACCCCTACCGCTGAGACTCAGACCCATATCAACAATCTGCAGCCCTTCACCCAGAAAGCCACACTGAAGCAGAATATTACGGCTTTATTCGAAAGTCCTGAGTATAAGGCGTGTTTTGGGATAAGCGGTGTACACGGCCTTCGGCGTTATCTGCGAACTGATCACGCGCCCTTGCTGGATTTGCGTGACGCTCTCCAAAAATCAGCTACGGGTCTTGCGGAGATTGACACGGATCCGAAGCGCAAGGCGCAGTTAGCTAAGATTGCGGAGTACCGGGAACAGTTGGTAACTCGCCTGCAATTTAAGGAGAGACTGCGTGATTATGAGCAAAAAGCAAAAAGCCTGACCCGGGATTTCACCGGTAATGCCGCAAAGATCAGCGAATTTGCCAATCAACTCGATAAACGCATCGCTATTCTGGATGCCAGGATCAAAGCAGAGAAGACGAAGCTAGACGCCATACAGGGCGAGATTGACACCCATCAAACAAGCCTCGACACATTACTCGAACGCCATGATGAGTCGCTAAAAAAGTATGAATTGGAGTTGAAGAAAGGGCCCGAAGGCGGGGATACCGATGTTGTTCAACCCCCGGCACCAGTGGCTGAGATCAACAGGCTGCGACAGGTAATAGCCGACAAGCACATCGAGCGGGATGCCATAGTCGAGGCAATAGAACAGGCCGAATTGGGTATCGCCGAGATGATGCAGATACTCGGATTCTGTGATGAAAAGAAGGCGGAAATAAACGACTACAAAACCCGGCTGGATGCCTCTCATCAGAAATACAAAGAAGCCAAGGTTCTGGTGTTGTATTTCAGTCTGAGTGATGACGTCGGCGCAACACTTGCCAAGTTAGCCGACCAGCTGCGCGGTGGAAATTCGTCCCTGGATGTCGTCGGCAGTATCAATGTGGTTTTACTGTTCGAGGCCGGTGTACGGGCAGGGTACGATCTTGGTATTGCAGCGCTCTATGCCAAAGTGGGCATGACCTTAGCTCTGAGCGGCACACTCGCGATTCTTGAAAGCCGGGAAGTTATGTTCAGCCATCGTCTGGCCCTCTATCTCTGCATGGAAGCCAAGGCGCAGGTGGGGACACCGGCGGACGTTTCGGAGCAACTGGAGGCCCTGTCCATTCCATCCCCACCGGAACTGCTTAATGCCTCGGTACAGGCCAGTTGTAATCTGATAAACCGTCAGGCCTGCCATGTATACGCCAGCGAAAAGCACTGGGCCGCCCAGTGGAGTCACGAGATTACCCGCCGCATTGTATTCCTGAATCGCTACACACCCGGCGTCGTTATCACCCCGGACTGGCTCGACGGGCAGATGAAGGATATCGCCGCAGCGGTAGGGGCGGATGCCGTTTCTGGTGATGACGTTCAGGCCCGCATCAAGCAGGCCATTGACCGCGATAACAAGACTATCACTCTGCTCAGGCAACCCTATAAGCAGTTGCACTTCGAACCGGTCGATCGCACCAAGTGGAGCGGTGGGCTAGAAGTTGTGGGCTATGAACTGGCAAGCAAGGCGACATCGCAGCAGGCCAACTTTCGCTTCAAAAGGAGTACAAGCGCTGGGACCGGTTCGCGTGAAATGCTCGGTTCTCTGGATGAATTCATCAGTCTCTATGAGGCGGGTGCCATTCAGGGGCATGCCGTCTATCATAAATTCACCCCGCAGAGTTTGGGTAATACAGGCGAACGTCATTATCTGGAAGTCATGCAACGGGAGACTAGCAGCATAACGGTCGGCAGTTCCGAGGTGGCGTGGGTCACTGTCATGCGTGATCCGCCGAGGGACCCTCAGGCGCTGTACCGGCTTTCCAGCGCGGTTAATTTTACGCCGATGGCGACCTATCCCGAGGGCAGTAAAAAAGTGACGTTACCCGAGCAAGCTTACGTTGATGTACCGGTGGCCGTTGCTGACCAGCTCAATTTTGCAACCGAAGTGGCGTTGCGGCTGGAATTGATTGAAAGCGGAGGGGAGGACAGTGCGGTGCTGCAAAGACTGCTGGCGCTGCCGGATCAGATCGGGGAGGTGGGCGAAAGGTTGGGTCAGGTCAATCAGGTGGCTGGCAGCGATATGATTCAGGCAATTGCTGACCACTCCAGTGACTTTTCCGAAGCAGCCAAACCGGTCACCGAGTCCGTAAAATTGGGCACGTCATCCTCCAGCTACGTCCGTTACATTGATCAACCGCGTTTCAGCCTTGATGCTACGGGGACATTGAGCCGTTCGACTGAGAAAGCCTGGACGCCACAGGTGTTCAGGGGTTACAGCCTGCATATGGCCAAAATTGATTTGCCCATTCCCGATGTGCCCATTATTCCCGGGTTGTCAGCCTATTTCGGCCTGAAACTGGAGTGTAAGCGTGAAGTCTCCCAATACGAATTGTTGGGTACCAACACGTTTAGCTATCTCAAAATGATTCACAAGAGAATGACAGATTCTGCAGCGCTTTTGGGCTGGTCTGATACCGGCTTAATGGAGCCTTATCTGACGCTGCACTGGCCTGAAATTGCCGATCTCCTGAAAAATGTCACGCTGGTAGGCTCAGGGGCCTTTTCCGAGATTGCCGAGGATTACACCAATAAATCGGTGGATGCAAAATCTGCAGCCTTGCGTAATGCAGCCAGAAAGTTGGGGGAGGACTGTTTCTCGCACTTTTGCCCAGGACTGGCCAATCCCTTTGAAGATATTGAGGCGAAGAGCAGATTACTGGCCAAGGACAGGTTGAGCTGGTTGTCGGGGGTCATGGCCTCCCAGGCGGCTTTGAACGCTTCGCTGCAACAAGCACTGACGCCGCAATCGCTGCAGTTGATGGCGGACGGATTGCGGCAGTTCCCGCCGGACTGGAAGAGCCTGTGGCAGGAGTATTCCGAAACAGAATCCACGCGCAATAAGCTGATTCTCACGTTCAAGCAGAAATTCAATGATAGCGTCACCCATAAACTCCTGAACGAGGATCCAGATCAAGTTCAGGAGGGTTTAAAGATCAAGCAAATTCGTCAAGGTATGGATGCCCTGAATAACACGCTCACCGGTGCGGTAGAGGCGTTGGGTACCGTTGAGGATCGGGCCCAACACCGGAAGGCACAGATTGCCTATGCGCAGTCCTTGAAAGGGTTATATGAGTCATGCTTGAGGGGGCAGCCGGAAATGTCTGGCCTTGGTGACGCTCTTGACCCTCAGGCGCCTCGGTATCTCATGGCGATGGCACAGTTGTATTCGCTGACCTTCAATCTATGGGCCTGTGCTGAAGTGCGGCAAAATCAGCAGCGCCCCAAAGCCCCTGTATTTCGGGTGCCCGCCATAACGCGCTTCGTGGACAAGAGTGATGAAGACAAGATTTGGCTGCAATGGAAGCAGGATGCGAACCAGTATTGGAATTTACTCGCGGCCAGCTTGTTTAACGAACAGGGTCAGTTCGGCCCTGCCGGTGAATTATTGCTGAAGACATTGGTGCCCACTGCAGATGGCTGGAAATCTGAGCGGGGTCTTAGTCGTTTCCACATGACGTCGAATGAAACCAGAACCCTGAAACTGGCGCTAAACACGTTACACGGTGACCCTGTCCGCCAACCGCGACTAAATCCCAAGGATCCTGCGGCAACCTACACCGGAATACGGGAGTACCTGCAGGCGCGCATTGCCCGGATCAATGAGTTACTCGCAGCCATTCAGACCTGGAAAATCGGTAAAAATGAAGACGACAGCAAGCGCATGCCAAATGTGGTGATGTTGCTTGAGGTACCTGCTCTGGCCGAAAAGATGGTGCTGCTGCGCACCAGTGCCCATACAGCGCTTCGCTGGCAGATTCGAAATCACCTGCTGACGCTGAAAGATCTGGACGCCATCGCCGCTTACTCCACCCCTGCCTTTGTCGAGCCGACCATTCCGACAGATCTCAAAAAGTCCCTGTTGGACTACCTTGACAAAAGCGATGATGGTTTTGAGCATCACCCACTGCTGCATGGAATCAAGCAATTGACCCTCCCAGGCGAAGCGCCGGAAGTTCACGATGTTGCAGAGGAACCCGAGAAAAC
>JBKCCF010000086.1:0-6886 GCA_046305255.1 Methylococcaceae bacterium | reverse complement strand
AAGTCGGCGCAGGACAAGTCGCCTGCCACAAAGCCAGGCAGACGGGAAGCCGCCTCCCTTGAACCGCACCGGCTCAATCTGGGTTGTGGCACGTTGATCGTAATCTTTACCGCGGTGGCCCTGGCCGGAAAGCTGCTGCCTCACACCGGCAGGGGGGGGGCAAGCCATGACAAGGCGGAATCGGTCGGTGAGCCGTCGCCCCAACCGACCACGCCAGCCGATAAGCCATCCCGCAAGCCTGGCGCCAGCGCTGTGCTACCGCCGGGTCAGGCAAAGCCCGGGTCCAAAGCGGCGCAGAGTTCCGAGCCTGGTTTTGAGCAGATGCTGGAGACTATCGCCAGCGGTATCCAGCAATTGCTCACCGTTGCGGGTCATGCCGCATCACCGGTCGGCAGGCTATCAGTTTCGTTACCGAAATTTGCCGTCGAGCAATCGCCCGAGTCCGACCCGGAAGCCGTCCCGGACAATGCGCCCACCCGTCAGAGTCCGAAACATGATCCTTCACCGGTACCTCGGCCAGGGAAACCGCCATCGGCGCAGGTCGTGGGGAACGCGCGCCAACGGTTGACTGATCCCCCGTCATCGGCACAGGTGCCGGACCAGCGAACAGTGTCGGTTGGTGACGTGCCACATCCTGAAGCTGATATGCCGCTGGGAGCGGTCGTCTTCAACAGCCCCTGGACTCACTCGGTAGAACAGGTGGAGCGCTATCTCAAACGCCACACGCATGACCCTGGTTCGCTCGAAATCATTGAGTGGGGCAAGGTGCAGGCTGCACCGGAAGGCTTTCAGGTGCGTTGCAGTTTTCGGTCAAAAAACGTGCTGGGGAATGTGGCTACCCAAAGCAGGAATTTCGTTTTAAGCCATGACGGCACGGTGGTTGATATCCGCGACTAGACTTCGCGGCTACCCTGGTCGCCGTCAGGATCATCTGCGGCAGCTGCGAGTAATGCGTTAAGTTCTCCGGTGCGATCAAGCCTGGCCAGGTCGTCGTATCCCCCAACATGAACAGTGCCTATGTAAATTTGCGGCACCGTACGGCGGCGGGTTTTTTCCATCATTTCAGAGCGCAACCCTTCGTCGAGGTCGACGCGCAGTTTCACGATGTCCGTGACGCCTCTGGCGCGGAGCAGTCGCTCGGCCATGATGCAGTAGGGACAGACTGCGGTGCTATAAAGAGTGACTATACTCATGGGCAATCTCAAGAAGTGAGGGGCGGTGGAGTCTTGCGGTGCCTGGCACCGCCTTGTGAGTCGCGGGTCGTCTGTCAGGCTGGGGCATCGACGACCCGAGTCGAAAATGGCACAGAGGCCTCAGCAAAGTCAAATCACGGAAACCTGGAGTCAAACATGAAGAGTAAATTGCAGAGACTGTTCGAGTATTTTCTGATAGGCGTGCTGGGTCTGTTACCTATTGTGATCATCGTCCAGATCGTTTTTTACATCGAAGGCCTTTTGATGGATACCGTTCTGAGTATCTACGGCCGATATGAGAGCATTCTAGTACCCGCCCTGCTGTTTGTTCTGGCCGTCGGATTAGTGATTTATGCCGGCTATTTGCTCAAACAGGACAAGGCTTACATTCTCTATTTTCTGGAAAAGATCATTCACAAGATTCCATTACTCGGTTCAATTTACCGTGTGTCCCAGAAGATTCTGAGGCTGTTTCACGATGATAGCGATCATCAAATCAGGGAGGTGGTGTTCATTGAGTATCCCCGTGCCGAGTTGTGGGTGCCGGCCTATATCACCAATCGGATCGGGAACATGCTGATCGTTTACGTCCCAACCTCACCCAATCCTACGTCGGGCTTTACCATCATCGTTGACGAAGCCAAGGTTATTCACTGTGACCTTTCCATTGAAGAGGCTTCATCCTTTGTCATCAGCCTGGGCGCTGACCTGTCACATCCGGAAGCCATCGCTGATTTGTTGAAACGCGCAACCGCATCATCCGACGCACAGTGATAAGGATTGGTCTGAAGCTCGTTCATGGGTGGAAAGATTGCAAACTTCGCCTCATAATCGCCCCCTTGTTTTATTAGCCACCCCACTCTAGCCACCTATGAACAAATTGCTGATAGTCATCCTCGCCACGCTTGCAGTGGCGGGTTGCGCCAAGAAAGAAAAAACCGGTCTGCGTGATGTTTTGATTGAGCGCTTCAAGGATGATCAGGACCTCAAGGATTACAAACTACACCCTGCTGCTGTGGCGGATTGTGTCGTCGATGAAATCTCCAGCAGTTTGCCCGGTTTCGCAGGAGATCCCCGCCGAGCCCAGTTCTTTGAAGCCTATGCCCGCTTTCTGAACGTCAAATCATCGGCTGATGCGGAAAAATCAGTCGCTGACTTTCAGCAGTTGTTCGGCTCCGTCCAAAGGGCCAGAGAGGCAGCGACCAGCATTACAGATCATGTGATGACGTGTATGGGTAAGGCTATTGATGGCGCTGCCAGCGATGGACATCGAGATGCGACGGCTACTCCTGCACCTGCCGCGATCCCTGCGGAAACCGGTCAAAAGCCCTGAGTTATGCCGCAGTTCAAGCGATTTGGCCGGCCCAAGGGTGCTACCCGGCGCTGAGTTGGGCATTGGCGGGTGCGGCCGGTTTGTTCCGTTACGGAGCAAGGCGTGAGCCAAGTCTCCCTGATGGGCACCTCATCTCGACCAGCCAGATCTGCTTGCGGAATGAGTGTCGCCCCGGCCCACTGCGTTGATGTCTAGTTTATGAATGCCTGTGAAATGTATGAGTACCTTGAGCGGATCTCCAATCTGATCCGGACCAGTGTGCGGAAAAGTGGACAGCTTAGGGATCTCCAGCCCATTCAGCTTGAAGCGCTGCACTATCTCAGCCGGTGCAATCGCTATAGTAATACACCGGTAGCTGTTGCGGAGTTTCTTGGATTAACCAAAGGCACGGTGTCTCAAACACTGCGAGTACTCGAAAATTACGGCCTCGTAGAAAAAGAGACTGACTTGCACGACCGGCGGGTCGTGCATTTGACGGTTACCCTCCTGGGGGGGCAGGTGCTGGATGAGGCGATTCCGCCGCCGCTATTCAAGGCGGCCCTGGCCCGGATGCCAGACGCCGAACGGCATCATATGGAGCAGACCATGGCCACCTTGCTGCGCAGCCTTCAGCAGGTAAACCAGCTGAAAACCTTTGGAACCTGCAAGACCTGTGTCCACCACCAGCGACGTAACGACGGACTCAGGCAGTGCGGCCTGACTCAGGAGATTCTCGACGATTTTGATGCGGAAAAAATCTGTCGTGAGCACCTGTCCCCGAACCAGGCGACCTCAGAATAAATTATTCGCTGCGCCACTCCCCCCCTCATGTGACGGTTCAATTACGTATGGTTTTCAGAGCGCCTGTTCGCCTGTTTCACTGGTGCGAATCCGGACAACCTGTTCCAGATTGGTGACGAAAATCTTTCCATCGCCAATTTTGCCGGTATTGGCAGCCTTGATGATGCAATCGACCGCCTCGTCCAGCAGGGTGTCCGATACGGCAACCTCTACCTTCACCTTGGGCAAAAAGTCCACTACATACTCAGCGCCCCGATAGAGTTCGGTATGGCCCTTTTGACGGCCGAAGCCCTTGACCTCGGTAACTGTAATGCCGGTGATGCCAAGGTCTGACAGAGACTCTCTGACGTCATCGAGCTTGAACGGCTTGATGATGGCGGTGATCAATTTCATGCTTCCTCCACGGTCGTTGCGTCGTTGTTATTTTGGGGTGATCCGGTTACTGATCAGTTCATCCACCACGGCAGGATCGGCAAGCGTGGACGTATCGCCAAGAGAGGTGGTCTCGTTGGCGGCGATTTTTCTGAGAATCCGTCGCATGATCTTACCGGAACGGGTTTTCGGCAATCCTGGTGCCCATTGAATGATGTCGGGGCTGGCAATCGGGCCGATTTCCTTTCTGACCCACTGAATCAGTTCACGCCTCAAGTCTTCACAGGGTTCCACGCCGGACACCAGTGTGACATAAGCGTAGACCCCTTGACCCTTGATGTCATGAGGATAGCCGACCACGGCGGCTTCTGCCACGCTCACATGCAACACCAGCGCACTTTCTATCTCTGCCGTACCCATACGGTGGCCTGAAACCATGAGCACGTCATCGACTCGCCCGGTGATCCAGTAATAACCATCCTCGTCGCGCCGGGCACCATCTCCGGTGAAGTAGCGTCCAGGATAGGTCGAGAAATAGGTCTCGAAGAACCGTTTATGATCACCGAAGATCGTTCTTGCCTGACCCGGCCATGAACAAGAGAGGGTGAGGACGCCCTCCGCTTCGCCGGGTTGTTCAACCCCTTCAGCATCTACGATGGCAGGAACGATACCGAAGAACGGCCGGGTGGCTGAACCGGGTTTCAGCGGTGTGGCGCCGGGCAGGGGAGTGATTAGAATGCCGCCCGTTTCAGTTTGCCACCACGTGTCCACCAGCGCACATTTGGAATGCCCTACCTCATGGTAGTACCACTCCCATGCTTCTGGATTGATGGGTTCACCGACTGACCCGAGTACGCGAAGGCTACCAAGATCATGCCGTCGGACAAAAGCATTGCCCTGCGCCATGAGCGAGCGGAGTGCCGTCGGTGCCGTGTAGAAGATGTTGACCTGATGCTTGTCGATGATCTGCCAGAAACGATCAGCCGTGGGGTGGGAGGGTATGCCCTCAAACAGGACCGTGGTCGCGCCATTGGCCAGTGGCCCGTAAACGCAGTAGGTATGACCGGTAATCCAGCCGACATCGGCAGTGCACCAGTAAACCTCACCCGGTTGGTAATCGAACACATACCGATGTGTCACGGCAGCATAGACCAGATAGCCACCCGTGGTGTGCAGTATGCCCTTGGGCTTACCCGTCGAGCCCGAGGTATACAGTATGAAAAGAGGATCCTCCGCATCCATACTGACTGCCTGACAGTGTGCAGAAGATGTCGCCATGACCTCGTGATACCACCGATCCCGCTCGCGCCAGGCGATGTCGCCACCGGTATGGCGCACCACGAAAACGGTACTGACATCCGCACCACTGGCCAGCGCCTCATCCACGTTGGCTTTCAATGGGATGCGACGTCCACCGCGGGAGGTCTCATCGGCACAGATGATATGACGGCAGTTGGCATCCACGATCCGCTCGCGCAGTGACTCAGCCGAAAAGCCGCCAAAAACAACCGAGTGGACTGCACCTATCCGTGAGCAAGCCAGCATGGCAACAACGGCCTCTGGAATCATCGGCATATAGATGCAGACGCTATCGCCCTTCTGGACGCCATTCTGTAACAGGCAGTTAGCGAAGCGACAGACCAACTCGTGGAGTTCACGATAGCTGATTTTGCGTTCATGAATCGGATCATCACCTTCCCAAATGATGGCGGTGCGGTCGCCATATTCCGCCAGGTGCCGATCCAGGCAGTTGTAGCTGACGTTCAGCTTGCCACCCTCAAACCAACGTATTTTTGCTGTAGCAAAGTCGCAGTCACTGACGGTATGCCAGGGCTCGAACCAGCTTACGAACTGCTCGGCCTTCTGAGCCCAGAACGGATTGGGCGCTTCGACTGATCGCTGATAGTCGCGACTGTAATCAGCCGGGGAGATGGCGTTTGCCGAAACGGCACTCGAGATGATGGGATAGCTGCTCGCAGTCATGCTGATGGGCCTTTCAATGCCAAGCCTTTATTAAGAGAGGGGCGTTTGTACGATGGTGTTAGCGAAGGTTGTCATCGCACCGGAACGGCCATGATTCTACGGTAAACTGGGCTCCGTCCCAAATCGCGGTCAAGGTCCTTGGTTGTTGCCGGAACCGCTGGAACTGCCTTAAAACGTGATGCCGGGCTTCGGCAGTAGATTTGTTTTCAGTAGACCCAGTGCTGGTGATGGCCATTCGGCAAATGCCCCAGAGAGGCGCCAATGTGGAGTGTTTGCCCGTCAGTATGATTGATCCAGCGGCAACTCGACGTGTAGAATCAGGGCACAAGCGGGTGTAGTTCAATGGTAGAACTTCGGCTTCCCAAGCCGATAGCGTGGGTTCGATTCCCATCACCCGCTCCAGCCAAAACAACGAGTTACACCCAAAGGGCGCCTACGCCCACTGCAAAAAACCTTCATCTGCTGCAAATCTGCTGCAAATGGAGAGAAAAATGGCGAGTTTTACGAAGCGTGGCGCACGCTGGCAAGCACAGGTGCGGGCGAATGGCGTATCAGTCAGCAAGACCTTTAGCTCGAAACAAGAAGCCCGACTGTGGGCCGCACAGATGGAAGCTGGCGTGGTTGACCACAGCCTTAGCCAACAGCATAAAAGCCCCAGCGCCTACTATGCGCGAACCGACCGTAGCCTAGACGCCGAGCACACCCCCTCAACCCTTCCCATATCTCGACCTCAGATCACCTTCGGTGAGCTGCTAGACCGCTACGAAGAGCTGCACCTACCCCACATCAGAAGCCAGACTCAAGAAGTCTCGAGGCTTAAAAAGCTACGCGCCGCATTCGCTGCAAAACCTCTGATGGATATAAGCCCGACAACTCTGGTGACGTACAGACAGGCACGGCTGCGCGAAGTCAGTAGCCAAACGGTTAAACATGAGTTGAGCTTTGTTCTGCGTGTAATGCGCCTAGCCTCCAACGAGTGGGGCTATACCCTGCCCAACGGTGTGCCGGTTATAAAACTGCCCAAGCTTCCACGAGGAAGGAGCAGGAGACTTGAGCAAAGCGAGCAGGTGCGGCTGGAGCGGGCATTGCCTGAAATCATAGGTAAAATGATGGTCTTTAGTCTGGAGACCGCGCTTCGGCGTGGGGAACTGGTTTCGATGCAATGGGAGCACGTAGACCTGCACAGGAGACTACTAACTGTGCCCGTAACCAAAACTGATGAACC
>JBKCCF010000085.1:0-3936 GCA_046305255.1 Methylococcaceae bacterium | reverse complement strand
CCATTAGCATGGGCACCCAGGTGGGCGGCGACGGTATCGAACCCCGGCCGACCGAGATGTGTGGTGCCGCCCTTGCCGGGTGTCACGCCGCCGACCACCTGGGTGCCCATGCTAATGGCATCCTGCGCGTGGAAAGTGGCGTGTTCGCCGGTGAATCCCTGGAAGATGACTTTGGAGTCCTTGTTTACAAATACGCTCATTGCGGCTTACCCCTTGACGATGGCAACGGCCTTGGCTGCCGCAGTATCCAGATTTTCAGCGGTGATGAAGGCCAGCCCCGATTCGGCCAGGATCTTGCGGCCTTCTTCGACATTGGTGCCGGCCAGTCGTACGATCAACGGCACCTTGATTTTGAGGCTTTCGCAGGCCTGGATCAGGCCCTTGGCGATCCAGTCGCAGCGGTTGATGCCGGCGAAGATGTTGACCAGGATGCACTTGACGTTGGGGTCCTCTAGGACGATGCGGCAGGCATTGGTCACCTTTTCAGGTGATGCACCGCCACCGACGTCAAGGAAATTGGCCGGGCGGCCACCGTGCAGGGTGATCGCATCCAGTGATGCCATTGCAAGGCCTGCGCCGTTGACGATGCAGCCAATATTGCCGTCCAGCGCTATGTAGTTGAGACCATGGCCTGAGGCTTCGACTTCCTTGGGGTCTTCTTCAGCCAGATCCCGCATATCGGTGATGGTTTTCTGCCGGTAGAGGGCGTTGTCATCAAAGTTGAACTTGGCGTCCAGCACCATCAGCTTTTCACCGTCTTCGCTGCCGACTACTGCCAGCGGGTTGATTTCGGCCTGCAGTGCGTCCTTGTCGCGCATGCAACGGTAGATGGCCTTCATCAGTTTGACCGCCTGCGGCATCAGTTTGCCCTTGAGGCCTATCGCGGTCGCAACCTTGCGGCACTGAAAATCCCGAAGGCCGATGGCGGGGTCGATGACTTCCTTGATGATCTTTTCGGGAGTGGTTTTGGCCACCTCCTCGATATCCATTCCGCCGGCACTGGAGGCGACAACCGTTATGCGCTGGGTGCCGCGGTCTATCACGAAGCCCAGGTAGAACTCCTGCTTGATCTGACTGGCCTGCTCGACCCAGATGCGCTGGACGATGGAGCCTTCAGGTCCGGTCTGATGCGTGACCAGGCGGGTGCCCAGCATGGCATCTGCAGCTTTCTTGACCTCTTCCAGCGACTCGACAACTTTGACGCCGCCCGCCTTGCCACGGCCGCCGGCGTGAATCTGGGCCTTGACGACCCAGCGGTTGCCGCCGATTTCTTCCGCAGCCTGACGGGCCTGGGTAGGGTTGAAGGCTACGCCGCCGGCCGGAACCGGAACGCCATAGGTTTGGAGCAGTTCCTTTGCCTGGTATTCATGAATGTTCACTCGGTGTACTACCTCTTCAATAACAATCAGTCAGCAGGGTTTTAGCAATCAGGCCTGACGCGCTTCGATTTGCTCAATCTGGGTAACCACGTTTTCTGCCATGCGGATGGATGCGGCGTCAATCAGGCGGCCATCAAGCGAAACGGCGCCTTTGCCTTCTTTCGCGGCTTTTTCCATTTCGACCAGAATCCGGCGGGCGCGGTCGACTTCCTTGCTGGTGGGGGTGAAGACCTCATTCGCCAGAGCGACCTGGGACGGATGGATGGCCCATTTGCCCTCACAACCCAGCGCTGCTGCCCGGCGAGCGGCCGCTTTATAGCCTTCGGGATCGCTGAAATCGCCAAAGGGCCCGTCAATCGGACGCAAACCGTAGGCGCGGCAGGCGGCTGCCATTCGGGAGATGGCGTAATGCCATTGATCACCCCAATGATACTGGCGGGCACCGCTTTCATCGGCATCGGTGAGCATGCCGTAGTCGCGATTCGCGCCGCCGATCTGGGTGGTGCGGGCACGTACCGATGCAGCATAGTCGGCTACGCCGAACACCATGGCTTCCATGCGCTCCGGGCAGGCGCGGGCGATTTCCTCGACATTGGCCATGCCCATTGCGGTTTCGATCAGGACGTGAATGTTGATTTGTTTGTAGCCCTTATAGGCTTCAATCTGCGAGAGCAGGGTGGCAACGAAGTAAACATCAGCGGCACTGCCAACCTTCGGGATCAGGATGGTGTCGAGCTTGTCGCCGCAGGTTTCGACGATGTCAACCAGGTCGCGGTAGGCATAGTGGGTGTCCAGTCCATTCATGCGGATGGATACGGCGCATCTGGACCAGTCGTAGATTTTAAGGGCTTCGATGATGTTCTCGCGGGCCTGCGCCTTGTCATCGGGCGCTACCGCATCTTCGAGATCCAGGAAAACGATATCGGCGCCGGAATCGGGAGCTTTCTCGAGCATGCGCTTGTTGCTGCCAGGAACTGCCAGTTCGCTGCGATGCAAGCGATTCTTTACCGCCATATGTCTGTACCTCTGGGTGATGTGTTGTTAGGTGATGGTGTGGCAGGCGCAGGCGGCGAGGGGCAGGCTGCCGTCAACGTATGGGGCTCGGTCAGTCCTGCTTTCCCCGTGGATGCGCCGGGCCGGACGCATTAAAGGCGGCGATTATAACCTGAAAAGGGCGCCAAACGGCCACTGCGTTGTTGGTGCGCAACAGCGCTCTGGCTCGGAAATGTCGCATTCCCGGGGCCCTATACGACAAGTCCTGCCAAGGTTTCAGAACACGGGCCGGGTTGCTGCCTTAAAATAACGAGAAACAGCCGTAAAAGTGTTGCGGTAATGTTGTAATTCAATTTGCTTTTGGTATTATTCATCCGCTGCGCAACTATTTGTTGCCATCACGCAACTGACCACTCACTCCTAAAACCTATAATTAAGGAGACCCGGAAAATGAAAATGATCAAGAATACCGCCAGCCTGTCGGCAGTCATCGGCGCCACCGTGGCCCTGGCTGGCATGGCATCCCAGGAAGCAATGGCCACGACCCACAAGAAGGCAAAGGCTCCCAGCACCAGCACCATTGAGCGTCAGGTTCGTGCCGAGCGCCGCGCTATTTCAGCCGAGGACGCACGTGTTACCAACCTTGAAAATGAAGTGGCTGATCTGCGTAACCAGTTGAGCGCACAGAAGGCCGCAGATGCCGAAGTTGCAGCCAAGCAGCAGCAGCTGGAAACCCAGGTCGCTGAGGAAGCTGCCAAGGAAAACGCCAAGAACAACCTGGTATTCTTCCGGGGCGGTTTCGCGCAGCTGGCTCAGAAGCGTGGCAACGAGTTGCTCACGAATAGCGCAGCTCTGAACAACGGCCAGGGCGACTACAATCAGGATGGCTGGTATGTGGGCGCCGGTTTTGATTACCGCGTGACTGATGATCTCTGGGGCGCGACCGATTTGATGGCTCTGGATGCTGAACTGATGTTCCAGTACCAGAACTATGGCACAGCTCAGAATGGTCTGGTGAGTGCATTCACTGGTGGTGCTGTCAGCGTCACCAATCAGGTCACCATGTTCACCCTGTCTGCTTCGCCGAAGTTGAAGTTCAACCTGATGGAGAACAACCTCCGTCCCTGGATCATCCCCTTCGGTCTGGCTCTGCAGGTCGTAAGCCCGCCCTCCAGCGGCGTAACCGTACTCAACCCGGCCCTGATGCTCGGCACTGGTGTTGAATACCGCATCTGGAAAGAGTTGTGGTTGGGTACCGACTTCCGCTATGAATTTGGCGGTGGCGACCTTCAGTACAGTGCGAAGACCGCAGACGGCAATACCGTGCTGAGTTCTACTACCACCAACGGCCTGCAGGTCGGCGGTTATATCGGTCTGGGCTTCTAAGCCAGCGCTTCCGATAGAAAAAGGGGCCTTCGGGCCCTTTTTTTTGGTGCGCCCGGCAGGGCGCAATTACGTGGAGGTGAAAGTCCTCTGCTCACCCGGCAAGGGGAAGAGCTAGCTGAACGGCAAGGGTGTCGCGGGTAACTGCGAATCTGAAGGAAGCCGAAGGCAAAGCGCTGGC
>JBKCCF010000084.1:0-9433 GCA_046305255.1 Methylococcaceae bacterium | reverse complement strand
ATGATTGTTGAGTCGCTTCAAGACCAGAATACGCACCATGGTCTCCGGCGGATAGGCCGGACGGCCACCCTTCGCACACCCCCCACGCGGAGCCACCGAAGCCGCCAGTGCTTTGAAATCGATACAGGCCTCAATCCCCGCCAGAGGATCACCCACGTGATCGATCTGGCTCTCACGCTGATGAGAGGCAAAGAGGTCGTTTTTGATCGCTGAGCGCTTCTTCATCTCATCCGCACCATATGGCCCCAAATGATGCTAATTTTACCGGAGCGTCCCAAGGTAGGGAGGTTTTTCGAGGTGCCCAAATGTGAACAGTACCGAACCTGTGCCAACGACGATGACCAACATCGTGAACCAGCGACTGGCATCGCTGACCGGGCAGTATTCGCCATAGCCAATACCAAAGACCGTGATGATGACCATGTAAATGGCATCAAGCGGCCTGCAGCCGTAACTCAGATAGCCCAGCCAGGCAACCGTCAGGTTAAACGTAAAGACCAAAAAGCCGGTGATGACTCGACGCGGCGCTTGTGACGCGCTCAAAGTGCCCCCGATAGGATTAATCCGCAGGGCCGTATCGCCCAACCCGAGCATAGGGTGGTAGCCGGCCGGGGGCCTGTCAATCGGGGCCCGCGTCGCATTCGGTTGACACTGGATGCACATTTTCCCCATTTATTTCATTATCTTGCGCCCATGATAAAGGGTCGGTTATAGCGCGTAATTTGCCCAAGTATGGGGCAGTTCCAGCGCGTACCGAATGCCGCAGGGCTGTAGTAGACCGGCCGGCCGGGCCATCCAGTGATGGCACCGTTATTGCTGACCAAGGCATGCCATTCATCAATGACCGGTTAAACCGACTCACACAGAGGAAAACCCAACATGACGACCCCTAAAGACGTAATTAACATGATCAAGGAAAACGAGGTTCGCTATGTGGACCTCCGCTTCGTGGACACCAAGGGCAAGGAACAACACGTCACCATGCCTGCCAGCGCCGTGGAAGAGGATATGTTCGAAGACGGCAAAATGTTTGACGGCTCCTCCATCGCAGGCTGGAAGCACATCAACGAATCCGACATGATCCTGATGCCGGATGCCAGCACCGCTGTCATGGACCCCTTCTTTGATGACGTCACCCTGATCCTGCGCTGTGACATTATCGAACCGGCCGATATGCAGGGTTACGAGCGCGATCCGCGGTCCATTGCCAAGCGGGCTGAAGCCTATATGAAGTCCTCAGGCATTGCCGATACCGCACTATTCGGCCCTGAAAACGAATTCTTCGTGTTTGATGATGTTCGTTGGGGCACCACCATGCAGGGTTCTTTTTACAAGATAGACTCTACCGAGGCCGGCTGGAACTCTGAAAAAGTCTACGAAGACGGCAATATCGGCCACCGTCCGGGTGTAAAGGGCGGTTACTTCCCGGTACCGCCGGTAGACTCCATGCAGGATCTGCGTGCTGCCATGTGCAATACGCTGGAAGCCATGGGCCAGGTGGTCGAAGTTCACCATCACGAAGTGGCCACCGCCGGCCAGTGTGAAATTGGCGTCAAGTTCGGCACGATGGTAAAGAAGGCAGATGAGGTGCTGAATCTTAAGTACGTCATCCAGAATGTCGCACATGAATTCGGCAAAACGGCCACCTTCATGCCCAAGCCCCTGGTCGGTGATAACGGGAGCGGCATGCACGTTCACCAGTCTCTGATGAAAGACGGTAAGAATCTCTTCAGTGGCGACCTCTACGGTGGCCTGTCAGAAACCGCTCTGTTCTACATTGGCGGCATTATCAAGCATGCCAAGGCACTCAACGCCTTCTGCAATGCCTCCACCAACAGTTACAAGCGTCTGGTCCCCGGATTTGAGGCACCGGTGATGCTGGCTTACTCGGCCCGTAATCGCTCGGCGTCAATCCGCATCCCCTATGTACAAAACCCCAAGGCGCGTCGTATCGAGGTACGCTTCCCTGATTCCACTGCCAACCCCTACCTCGCCTTTGCGGCCATGCTGATGGCGGGTCTTGACGGCATCAAGAACAGGATTCATCCGGGCGAAGCCATGGACAAGGATCTCTACGATCTGCCGCCG
The DNA here is from genome assembly GCA_046305255.1 of Methylococcaceae bacterium. Taxonomy (GTDB): domain Bacteria; phylum Pseudomonadota; class Gammaproteobacteria; order Methylococcales; family Methylococcaceae; genus UBA6136. The sequence continues at coordinate 7,345 of JBKCCF010000084.1, read as the reverse complement.
GAAGAGGAAAAAGCCATTCCGCAGGTCGCGCACTCGCTTGATATGGCTCTGGATGCCCTCAATGCTGACCGCGAATTTTTGACTCAGGGCGGCGTATTCACCAACGATACCATCGACGCCTATATCGGCCTCAAAATGGAGGAAGTCACCCGTCTGCGCATGAGCACTCATCCAGTCGAATACGATCTTTACTACAGCCTGTAAGTCGAACAGGGGCTCCCCTGTTTCGATACCCACCGAAGGCCCCGTAATCCGGGGCTTTCGTCTGTCTGTGACGGGCCAGGGTTTGCTCGCTTTGCGGTTTGGGTGCTGACACGAAAACAAATCGGATATGTGGGATTGACCAGAACCAGCGTTGACAATATCGCCACACCATCAAGGAGCCGACCCTTCCTGAAGATGCGCAGGGCTGGGACCTGATTGCAGCATGTTGGCTGACGCTTGGGGCAAACCATCCACAGGGCACCTCGAAAAACCTCAAAATTGTGAAATCGACGCATTATAAATCAGTGCGTTAGACTCATTGTTTGGGTGAAAAGATGGGTTTTTCGAGGTTCCCCACACGGGATCACCCACAAAGGCCGCCGATGGACCAGGCCCCTTACCGGAAAGCTGAACGCTTTAACCCCGACTGCAAACAGCCGACCCTGGAAATATGTTTCTGACTTAGAGCCATTACCGTCAGAAATACGTGTTAGTCTGCCAGACGCGACACAAATGTCAGTCTGGTTCCTTCCTGACTGCCAGTTTTTCTCACCCGGCACACTCTACGCCGCAAGAGTGCGCGATATCCGGATATACACCAATGAACATGAAAACATCGTTTTGGAGCCTTCTTCTGTTTGCTTGCCTGAGCGGCGGCGTACATGCTGCAGGTGGACCGATGAATGAGGACCTGACGCCTCTTGCCGTCCCTGCCCAGAAGGCTCTTGACGCATCCAGGACCGGGAATGCCGAAGCATTTACACAGGAGACAGAGCAAGCACTGGAGGCTGCCAAGACCAAGAACAACTCGGCCGCCCAGCAACGCATTGTCGGCAAATTGAAACGGGCGGTGGCGATGGGGAAGGAAGGTAAGTTGAATGAAGGTGCCGCGCTGGTCGAAGAAGCCATGAGCGATATGAAGAAATCCGGCCCTCCAAAATTCGGCGGCGGCGCCTAAGCACTTTTAATATATTGGCTTTTAAGGCGTTCGTCAGTTCCACGACTCACCCGCGGGCGGGGCACTGGAGACAGGATCCTCCCCCTGCCCGCAATCCGATTGAAAAAGTGAAGCTCATCCCACTAGCGGGATTCATAAAGGGCTCACCAGACTGTTTACGGCCACGACCGCCCCTCGGGCCATGGCTGCGGCCAACTGTTCAAGCCAGCGTCAACATGGCGCTGGCACCCATCTTTCGTATGCTGTCACCCTGATTTTAAGCACCAATCCCGGCCTTTTGCGCCACTATCCGTGGGGTACGCAGGCGGTTGCTGATGCGCCATACCCACCGAAAGCGTCGTAATCCGAAGCTTTCGTCTGTCCGGGAGTCGGCTTCGCGCGATCCAACTGCCCCGCAGGGCTACCAGACATCGAACGTCGTGTCGCGACAATTGGCCCTTCCCCTCCAACAGCACCCCGAGTCATCGGACACCCGGCTCAATTTGCGGGGCAATCCGACCCGCCGACCGCAGCCGAGGCACTCTCGTAATGGCAAACCACAGACCAAGCCGGGTTTCCGCTGCTATCCGGGCGAATCGCCCAAAACTCGTAATCGCCCCGCGTGCGATCGCCGGTACTGTTGAGTTCGGTCCAGCCCGTTGCCCCGAAAAAAAGCCCGGCCGTTTCAGCCATCAAATCCCTGCGACTGATGCGGGGTGCGGAAGGGTTGTAGCTGGCGTTCAGCGCCGCCAGCCAGGTTGCATCATACGCCGCCATGGCAAACGCATCGGGCCTTTTCCCGGTCAACTTGAAATAGCGTTCGGCTAGGGGTTGCCATTTTGACCTGGCGGCAGTGGGTAACCCGATATTCGGATTAGGGAAATCAACCGCCATCGCGTAGCGGGCGGCACCCTCATCCTTGAGCAGGGCATCACTCTGGGCGATGCCGTCGCTGCCATACCATTTGACCGTTCTCAGCAGCGGGAACCGGGTAGCGGCATTCATGAGTTTCACCACCTCATCGAAGCCGGCCACATAGATCGCAATCGTGGCACTGCTGGCACCCGGTTCAGCCAGGGCGGCCGCCAGTTGACGATGTGCCGCATCGACAACCGGGACGAAATCCTGACTATCGTCGCTGGAATAATTGATCCCCGCCAGCATCTTGGCACCGGCGGCCTCCAGCCTGGTCTTCAGTGAATCGTGCAAGCCGCCATTGCCAGGATCGTTGCGCCACAGAGGAAGGACGGTGAGAACGCCTCGACTTTTCAACAATGCCTGCATGGCCTCAGCCTCGTGACTATCATCCGGCACCACCCGATAAATCCGGTCGCCGGATTTGGCCAGAGAGGAGGCGGTGCTGCCTTGGCTGATGATAGGCACTCGACGCTGACCGATCACCGCCTCCAGTGCCATGACCTCGCTACTGGACTGCGGACCCACCACGCTCACCGCGCCCATTTCAGCCAGGTGACGATAATTACGAACCGCCTGGTCAGGCTGGAGTGCGGTATCGGTGATCATCAGCTTGATACGCGTATTCGAACCATGCTGCTTCAGGTAGGCATTGATGTCATCCCGCGCCATGTTCATCATCACCTCGCTGGCGAGGCCCAGAGAGGACCAGTTACCCGTCCTGGATAGCAAACCACCGACCATCACGGTCTTGGCCTCAGCGACCGTACTTATGACCGTGCCCAAAACCAGCAGTAGAGACGCGAGACGGCGCCCCACATGATCGGAAGCCAGGGGGGATAGGACGCGTGCTGTCATGATCATGATCCCCTGCGAAAAGGCGTTGATGATACCCGCCAGCCGACTGACTGCCGACCTTGCGGGCCTGAACCATTGAGGGTGTGCTCGCTACAGAGCGGTCCGCTGTGAGGAGTCATGCGGGTGTCCTGGCAGAGGCCACACCCCATTAATTTTCACGCGGATGCCGAAGCGTCAGTATAGGGCAGTCAGACCAGGATTTAGGCGTGGAGGGGTGTCAGTAGTATCACGCCCCTAACCCCGCATCAGAAAACAGCAGGGGGCCGAGGCCACCAGTCCTGCGTGCCGTAACCGGCCAGGAAATCGACACATGAGCGGTTCCCGTGAAAGATTGTGCAAGCTTTATGCGTCAAGTCGTGGTAAGAAAGCAGCGAGCGAACCCAAATCCCGCTGCTGCATGCCGAGTGGCCAGGGCGTGGTTTGGCGTTTTTGTACAAATCAGGAGAATACTTATGCGCATGTGTTCGCAACGGGTCAAACTTACCCTCGCGGGTTTTGTGGCGGCGACGATGTTTATTTTTGCCGCAGGCGTTGCGGCCAAAACGAGTTCAACCCCCAAAAACATCCTCTTCATCATCATGGATGATGTAGGAATTGACCAGATGGGCTGGTATGCATCGCCCGGCCCGCAGGCCATGCCAGCCATGCCGAACATCAGCGGAATCGCTAACCAGGGTATTCGTTTCCGCAACAACTGGTCGATGCCCGCCTGCTCGCCGAGTCGCGCCGTCTTTTTCGAAGGCCGCTTCCCCATGCGTAGTAATGTAATGGGGGCCTTGGGGCCATACGACGCCGCCAATTCCATGGTTTCGCCCTTCGACTACACGGCACCCAAGCTGTTGAAAGAGCGCAAGTACAAAAGCGCGCTGTTCGGTAAATTCCATCTGGGACTGCAGGGTAATAGTCCCGACAAGGAAGCCATGCCCCGTTCCCTGGGGTGGGATTACTACTATGGCTGGCTTGATGAGACAGGAGACCCACAGTCGATAGACCTCACTGCAGGCGGTGTGGGCGGCAGTGGCGGCAATGGCAAGTCCTATGCGTGTGGTTATGTGCCGGGGGCCAACTATGACGGCGGTGCCGACAGCGGGGCCTGCTATGCGGCAGACAGCAGCTGCGAGAACATGACCCTGACCAGCGCGAGCAACCCACCGGGACGCATCTGTCGGGACAGAGGTGGCATTTTCAACCCCGGCGCCGCCTGTGTCGCCCAGGGCAGCCCGATGCCCGCCAACATCTCGGCAGGATTCCAGAATTACAACGCGCACTTCGTCTCACCGCTCTGGATCAACGATGAGAAGGGCAAGGTCTACCAGGTTCCCGTCACCGACAAGCGTGCCCGCACCTACCGCGGCACAGCACCGGTGGATGCTGCGATTGCGTGGATCAAGGGACAAAAGAAAGACCAGCCGTGGATGGCAACCGTCAGCTTTGCTACCGACCATACCCCGCTGCAACCGCCGCCCATCGAGCAACTGCCGCCAGGGTCAACCGACACCACCACATTCAACTGCGCAGACAGCAGCAACTGGCCGGTTCTCAGTAACCAGATGATAGAAGCCATGGATCATGAGGTGGGCCGACTGCTGGTTGAAACCGGGCTGGCCACAGAGAAGGATGGCGTGCTGGTATACCAGCCCAAAATGACCAACACCATGATTGTGGTGGTGGGCGATAACGGCTCTCTCGGCAACACCGTCAAGCTGCCGTTTGACCCGACCCGGGCCAAGGGTACGTCCTATCAGACCGGCGTCTGGGTACCGCTAATGGTGGCGGGACCGATGGTGGTTCAGCCGGGCCGGGATGTAAAGCACATGACCAATATCGCGGATATCTACCAGTTATTTGGTGAGATCGCCGGCATCGATGTGCACAAGGTCGTGCCCTGGCATGTCGATGCCAAGGCACTGATGCCCTACATCAAAAATCCCCAGCAGGCCAGTATCCGCAAATGGAATTTCAACCAGATTGCGCCCAATCTGCAGCCCAATGGCACCATCAATGGCCCCTGCGTCATGTCGGGTGGCGCCTCCTGTTCGCAGATCCCTGTCAATAAAAGCGTGTGCGAGGATAACGGCGGTGTCTGGTGGGGCGAAGGTGCGCAGGACTCGGACGCCGACGGCCCAGGTCCAGTGCCGGAAACCTATTGCTGCAATGTGAATATTTATCTGACCAACTACTATAAGGCCAACAACATTACCGACTACAGCTTGCCCAGCATTAATTCGCTGGCCTCAATGGGTATTCGCAACAACCGCTACAAGCTGGTGATCAACTCCACCAATGCCTACGACGCCACAACCAATAGTTGCGTCATGAACAGCGAAACCAGGGAGTTTTATGAGATCAATGAAAACAAAAAGCCCAGAATAGATCTGGAGAAAAATAACTTGCTGGCCGATGGCGCGGCGAATCTGACCCCAGACCAGAAACGCAACTATGCTGCGCTGACCAGAAAACTGGGCCTGCTATTGAAAACCGACGTGGATTGCGAGGGTGACGGCAACCTTGACGGGGTGGTCAACCAGAAGGATATGGCCGAATGGGAGAAGTTCAGCAAGATCAATGACGGGCTTTCCAGCTGGTATGACTTCAACCTGGACGGACTTACCAACGAATCTGATTATCAGATTATCCAGCAGAACTTCGGCACCCATTGCAAACCCGGCAAAACAGCCATGGCCCCGGCAAAATCTGCTGACAGCACCCCAAAGAACCCCTGAGCAGGCCCCAGTTCCGAGGAAATGCTGCACGTGACAACTCACTCTTTAACTGAAACGGGAGCCGCCCCCCCGCTGGGGCGGCGCGGCGCCGTGGCGGCCTGGCTGCTGGCACTAATGGTGAACAGCACGGTTGCCGCCCCGTCCGCACCGCCCGGAATGGTGCTGATCCCTGGCGGTGAATTCATGATGGGCAGTGAATCCAGGCTGGCACGGCCCGACGAGCGGCCGGTTCACAAGGTGAGGGTCAACCCGTTCTGGATGGATGCCACAGAAATTACCAACGGTGAATTCCGCCGCTTTGTCGAAGCGACCCATTACGTCACCACGGCAGAAAAACCACCGAGCAAGGAAGAAATCATGGCGCAACTGCCGCCGGGGACGCCTGAACCTCCGCCGGAAAACCTGAAGCCGGGTTCGCTGGTATTCGCAGCGCCACCGTCGGGCGGTGAATACTGGTGGAAATGGGTGCCAGGTGCCGATTGGCGCCACCCCGAAGGGCCGGACACCACCATAGCGGGCAAGGACGACTATCCGGTGGTGCAGGTGTCCTGGTTTGACGCCGAAGCCTATGCAAAATGGGCGGGCAAGCGTCTGCCGACCGAAGCGGAATGGGAATTTGCCGCTCGCGGTGGGCTCAAGGGCAAAACCTACAGTTGGGGTAACGAGGACCCCGCCCGCGGTAAACCCCGCGCCAATATCTGGCAGGGGACATTCCCGCAGCAGAATCTTGCCAGCGATGGTCATACCGGCGCCAGCAAGGTTCGCAGTTTTCAAGCCAACGGGTATGGCCTGTTCGACATGACCGGCAATGTCTGGGAATGGACCCAGGACTGGTATCGTGCAGATGCCTATAGTCAAGTCGCGGGCAAGAAAACGGTCGATAACCCGCAAGGCCCGATCGACAGCTTTGACCCGGAAGAACCCTATATCAAAAAACGCACCCAGCGCGGCGGTTCTTTCCTCTGTGACGACAACTTCTGCGCCAGTTACCGGCCCAGTGCCCGCATGAAAGCCAGCCCCGATACCGGGCTGGTTCACACCGGCTTTCGCTGTGTGAAAAACAAGGAATAAACCCGCCACACGCTGGCGAACCGCCCCCGCCGAGCTTATCTACACCGAACGGTCAGGGCAGGGGCGGGTGCTGTAGGGCCGTTTCTCCCTCGCACTGTCGCCGTGCGAGGGTCACGGCTCACGCTAGCCATAGCCCTCTGACAGGCAGGGTCGGTTATGACGGCCCGCCATCTGTGAGCCGGTTATGGCAAAATGATCTGAAATGTAACACTGCAGGGGTCGCCATGTATCTGCGGCCATCGGTCTGCTCCGTTTCCCTGCATCTTTCTTTCGATTCAATCGCCTGCCGAAACCATGAAAAGAACCCTGCCGCCCGCCCGCATGCTGCCTCGCTGTCCACACGCCGCGTGCCTGTTCGTCGGTCTGCTTCTCATGCTGTCGGGCTGTTCCCAACCCATTGGCCTGACACGGGTGTCGCCAGAGGAATCCTACCAGACCGCAATTACCAGCCCGCTGACGGAAAGCGGCGAGCTGAGCAATGATGCCAAATCAGTTTTACACCGCTATAACCTCACCGAGGCTTATGAAACCCGACCGGCTGACGCGACCCGAGCCCTGCATCAGGTTGCCCTGAAGGACGAGCGCCGTGATCTGCTGTTTGCGCTGGCTGAACTCAGTTATGCCTATGGCGGTACAC
>JBKCCF010000083.1:0-2172 GCA_046305255.1 Methylococcaceae bacterium | reverse complement strand
GAGCAACGAGGAAGTCTTCCTGAACATGTTGATCCTTCTTCTTGCCGGAAATGATACGACACGTCACTCCCTGACAGGCGGCGCCCTGTTCGTCGAACAAAACCCCGATCAACTGGCGATGTTTTATGCAAACCCCGATTTGCTCAGTCCCTTTGTATCTGAAGTCATTCGTTATCAGACGCCAGTCGCTCACATGCGCCGCACGGCTAAGTCCGACGTCGATTTCCACGGGCATTCGATTAAGAAAGGCGACAAGGTCATACTCTGGTATGTCTCTGCCAACCGGGATGAGGATGAAATCGAGATGCCAGGGCGGTTTAACATCAACCGCAAGGATCACGACCATCATCTCGCCTTTGGTCATGGTCCGCATCGCTGCATCGGCAAGAATATTGCCTTGCTGGAGCTTAAGTTATTCTGGGCAGAGATGGCGCGGCGAAAACTCAAGGTCCGCACACTCGGTCCTCCGGAGAGGGTGAAGTCGTGCATCGTCAACGGTTATTCGTCACTCATGGTGCAACTCGAGAGACTGGGGTGACACGCCACAATCCGTTTTCCATATGCAACGGATTCGTAGCTGGCTGCCTTCACTCGAAAACAGGCTTGGACATCCACATGGACGACAGGTTTCATTCGCTATTAGTCGAAATCATTGCGCCGAACACCTGATCTTTACCGTGCATCGTCGTCAGTCTAACCGGTAAATAAATAGCAGGGCTTCCCATAAATAGGCATCGACAATGTGTTGCAGATCATCGGGGGCGGGATCGGCTGGGCACTTGATGCTAGAGATTGAGATAAAGTGCGAGCATGTCTTGGTTGGCGCGGATGAGTTTAAGCGATTGAATGCGCGCAATATTGAAGAGCAATCGGCAGGATAACTCTGGTTTGGTCTTCATCAGGCGTTCCAGCCTCTGCCGCGAGATGGAGGCTAGTTGCACGTTCGTCACGGCAATGAAGTCAGTAGACCGTATCGTTCCCGTAAACAAGCCCACCTCGCCAAGAACCTGCCCTTGGGAGATTCTGAACGAAGGCAACTCGCCATCTAGCCGGCGCTCAAGGACTTCTCCTTCGACGACGACATACATTTCGTCATCTTGCTGCATGGTTTGGAGTATGTGCCGGCCTGCAGCAACGTTGAACAGCTTTCCCGATGCCGTGATGTCCGTGATGTCCTCCGCTGACATTGACTGAAAGATGCTGACCTGACCATAGTCTGATGCCTCAGGTGTTGCTCCTAATGCCAGCATCTTGTTGAGATTCACTTCAGTGTGGCCTGAAACAAAGGCATTGAGTTTGTCCCCGTAGGTGTCGTGGAACCAGGCTACGGATGGGTGCTCACCCGTACAAAGGTTCCGTTTGGCCAATTGCTTCAGCGTTGGAGATTTGATCGCTTCTAGATGACGCCAGTCACGGACGACGGATATGATGGGTGTCGTGAAGCCAACGTCGTCCGCATAGGTGGGGGAATAGACCTGGAATCCGATTTGCGAGTAGAATTCGATCAAATAGGTCGAGCAAATTGAGAACAGGAAGTCGATATCATCGTCCAGCAAATCTGAGTATATCCTTGACATGATAAGCGCAGCCGCGAGTGATCCTCGATATTGTGGCAAAATCGCAAACTGCGACGCAGCTGCCAGAGCATCCGGAAACTTCTCTAAGAAGGCCTCTATCTTCCATGCCTCGGCCACTTCGCCAGGAATCATTTTTCGAAAGTCGCAGTCGCGAGAATAGATCGTTCTCACGGTTGCGATCACTTCGCCATCTTTAATAGCCACATAGATATGGGCGTAATCGTCAACAATGTCCCGGGCGCTACTGAATTCGTGGTCTTTTTCCTCAACTCCATAGCCTCGCTCAGCCGCAAAGACTTTATAGCGCAACCGGAAGGCCTGCTGAGCGGCTTCATCTGTTGATTTGCATCGAAGTATATTCATACTATCCTCTGTAGAAAACGCTTGGCTGATACTTAGACAATTGTCCCGCCATCATCCAAATTAAATCGTGTCCGGCATCAGCGCTTCTGAGACAAACCGTATGACTTGAGGAAGGGAGGATTTCTGGCTCATCGTAGCTCTGTCGTCGACCTCATTGTGGGCGAGGTCGGTAGAAGCGGTAGCAGAAGTCTGATCAGTATTTGTCGATCTCATTCACCGGTCAGAACTTCGC
>JBKCCF010000082.1:0-11120 GCA_046305255.1 Methylococcaceae bacterium | reverse complement strand
ACGCAGAAGGTCTTCGGATCGAAGGCAGCCAGGCGCGCGCGATTGAACTGAGCCTGACGGCGGGCCTCAGCTACCGAGATGGTGCCTTGCAACTGCAAGGGGCGCCGCTGGAGGCGATGTTTCAGGCGCGTGGGCCGGCGTATCAGGGCAGCAGCGCACGATCGGTCAGCGCAACGCTGAAAAGTGGGGTTCAGGCCGATGCCCCGCTGGCGTTTGAGCTTAAAACGGACGGACTCCGTTGGCGGGGTTCGGCGCTTGATGTTGCGCTAAATGGGCTGGGCACCCGAGCCAGGCATCGTATCAGTGGCCGGATAAGGGGCGATGCCGAACTTACACTGATGGCCGAGGGAGGACTGAGTAACGAGCGTTGGGCCGGTAAGCTTGGCCAGTTTGACCTTGATCTGCCGCTATGGGGTCACTGGCACTTGAACCGGACGGTGCCGCTGCAGCTCGGCAAGGGCGCAGCCGAAGTAGGGACAGCCTGCTGGAACAGCGAAGAATCCGAAGTCTGCCTGCAGGGAACCTACACCCCCACGGGCGACTGGCAGCTATCAAGCCGGGTGAAGGATTTCGCCTTGACGCGCCTCACCCGCGGGTTGCCAAAAGACCTCATGGTAAAGGGTGCGCTTAATGCCGGCGGGGTGCTGTCCGGCAAAGCCCTTCGGCTGGGGCAGGGTCGGTTTGATGTCGAACTGGTGTCGGCGGATGTGCAATACCGGCGCCCGGGCAAGCCCCCGCTGATCCTCAAGCCGGATCCTGTCACGCTGCGCGCCAGCGTGAATGCGCGCGGCGCTGATCTCAATCTGGTCTGTGAGCAACCCGGAATGGCCCACTTGCGCACCACTATTGGCCTTGCGGGTCCGATTGACCTTGACCGCCTTCAGCAGACGCCTATCACGGCCGAGGCGCATCTGGACATGGATGCCATCGGCCAGCTGCTACCCCCATCGCACGATGTCGACGCCTTAAAAGGTCGGGTTAAAGCGGATGTGCGGATCACGGGTACAGCGCTGTCGCCGCGCATCACTGCGCATGCGACCTTGTACGATGCCGGATTTGATGTGCCGCAACTGGGTATCCATGTTCGTGATCTACAACTGGATGCAGTCAGTCGCGACAACAACCAGCTCGCGCTCACCGGGCGCGCGGTATCGGGCGGTGGCGAAATTGGGCTGGATGGCATCGCGAGTCTCAGTGCCAGGGCAGGCTGGCCGTTAACCCTCAAACTCAGCGGGAAACGGTTTCTCGCCGTCGATAATCCCGAGGCGAAAGTCCTGCTGTCCCCCGATCTGGTGATCAGGCATGAGCCGGATGCGTTCAGCCTCACCGGCACGCTGGCGATACCTGAGGCGACGATCACGATTCCCGATGAAGAGCGGGCGATCAAGCCCTCGAAGGATACCGTGATGGTCGGGGGTGCGGTTCCGGCAGCGGTTGAGAATCCACTGGCCACCCGGGTGGCTGTGGTATTGGGCAACAAGGTGACGGTCAGCGGTCCCGGCTACAAGGCGCGGCTGGATGGTCAGTTGACCATCGAACAGGCCAATGGGCAGGCGCCAACCGGCACCGGCCAGATTGTCATTCGTGATGGTCGGTATTCGCTGTACGGGGTGGAACTGGCCATTGACGACGGGCGAATCATTTATGCCCGTTCACCCCTCGATAATCCCACGCTTGAGATTAGCGCCAACCGCACTACCGACGACCTGAAGGCAGGTGCCAAAGTACTGGGCACCCTTAGCAAGCCGAGCCTGAGTCTGTTTGCCGACAGGCCGATGTCACAGACGGATATTCTGGCCTTTCTGGTCAGCGGCAAGTCCGCATCTGACACGCTAACCCAACAGGAAGGCTCGGCGATGAAGGCTGCTGCCAGCGCCCTCGGAGGCGCCGCCGGCAGTCTGGTGGCGCGGGAATTGGCTAACCGGCTCGGGATTGGCGGTTTTGTCGATATCAGCATGCAGAACTCGCTAAACCAGGGCTCGCTGGCGCAAGGCTATACCGGCGGTGGCGCCTTCGGCGGCACCCAGGGCACAGCTCTTTTTCTCGGCAAATACCTGACACCTCGCATCTATGTTCAATACGGCATGGGTCTGTTTCAGAACGCCTACGTCTTTCGTCTGCGTTACGACCTGACCCGCCACTGGAAAGTCCAGACCGAAACCGGTGAATACAGTGGCGGTGACCTGCTGTTTCAGTGGGAGGAATGAGGGCGATGCGCCCCATGGGGCATGGCCGTTGTTCAGCGCAACTTGAACGCCGATATCTCACTACTGAGATCGTGGATGGCCGCCTCCAGTTTGCGGGTGGCGGCAGTCGTTTCGTCCAGCGACTGTATGGAGGCGCGTATGCTTTTGGTGAGCGGCATCATGGCATCGCGGATCTGGCGAGCACCGGTGGACTGCGAACGCATGCCGTCATGGACAGCGTCGAACCTGGGTAGCAGAGCCTGTACTTCATGGATGATGTCGGTGAAACGCAGGCTGATGTCATGGGTATCGGCGACGCTCTGCTGGACCTGATCGGAGAACTTGTCCATCTCCATCACGCCCGAAGTGACCGCATCCTGCATTTCCTTGATCATTTGCCGGATGCCAAGCGTGGCGACTGCAGTCTGGTCGGCGAGGCGACGGATTTCCCTCGCCAGCACGGCAAAGCCCTGACCATATTCGCCGGCTTTCTCCGCCTCAATGGATGCATTGAGCGACAGGATATTGGTTTGGTCGGCTATTTTGCTGATGGTGGTGGTGACGGTGCTGATGGTATTCGCTCGTTCGCTGATCAGCCCCAGTCGCTCTGAAATGGAGTGGGTGGCATGGGACAACTGCCCGATGCTGCCCTTCATTTCACCCAGCGAGATCTGCCCTGAATTTGCCAGTGCTGCGGTGTGGTTGGCGACTTCGGTAATGCTGTCCATGTTTTTCAGCAACTCTTCCGATGTCACCGAGATTTCGGTGGTCGCTGCAGCGATTTCATGGGACGTTGCGCCAAGGTTGTTGATGCCCTCACTCTGGATGCTTGCCATGGCGCTGAGGCTATTGGCGGTTGCAATCAGATCGCCGGTGGAGCGTTTAACCTGACCGATCAGCGAGTTGAGATAGCTCACCATCTGGCCCAAGGCATTGATGAGGACACTGATTTCATCGTTGCCGTCACTGGCCAGATCAACCGAGAGATCGCCTGCCGCGACGCGTTCAGCAACGTCTACAGCGGTACGAATCGGTTTGAGCAGGCGGCGAGTGTAGGCCATCAGGAGTAGCGCTGCGAGCAGCAGGCACACGACTGCGGTGGCGGTGGCAAAGGCGGTTTCCTTCATGATCAAGTGATCCAGCAGATCGTTGGACATGTAGAGCAGGATGGCGCTTCGGTTGAACCGCTGTGCCCCGTCATCGGTGGCATGGGGTGGGTGATCAATAAAGTCGTCAACCTGAGCTTCGTCGCTATCGGGTGCCTCTTCCAGCGGTGCCGCGACCGTGATGTGGTTGCTTTCGATCTGGCTCAGGGCCTTGCCGCTGGCCATGGCCTCATTGAGCATATCGCGGTCCCCCTGGGACAAGGGGTCCGACTGAACGTGGCCGTGGCCTTTTTCGGCATATTCCACGATATCGAGGCGTCTGTTCACAACCCATATCTGTTGCAGTGATTCCTCCTCGGCGACGTGTTCCAGCAATTCCTGTACGCCCAGCGACTCACGCATGCGGGTCAGCATGTGACCGTCCATTCCTACCTGCACGATGCGGGGGCGATCGACTCCCGATACCCCGACATACTTGAAAGGTCTACCATCGGTTTCGCGCGGCTTGAGGTCCTGGGCCACCATCGAAGGTTCCCCGGCGTTCAGTAACGGCCAGAAGGCCGAGGCCTGGGGTTGCCGGAGCGGATCGGGCGAGAAAACGAAATCGTCACCCGGCACCGTGTGCAGATAGGCTTTGCCGGCCGAATCGGTAATCCAGATTTCCGACAGATTATCGGCGGTGACCATGCGCGTCAGCCGTTGGGTGATGGTGGGCTGGGGCAGCCGGCATTGCTCGGCAACGGCGATGAAGTGCGCGAGTATGGTGGCTGAGGTAGCCAGATCACGGGAAATCAGTTCTTCAGAGGCCTGCTCCACGTTCTGGCTGACCTCTATGCTGCGCCCAAGCACGCTGGCCAGTAGTTGGCCATCCTGTCGCGCCTGTTCCAGAACGGTCTGCTTCGAGTACCAGGTGAGTCCGAGTGACAGCGACAGCACCGTCACAGCCAGAAACGGCAATACGGTGACCATCAGGTGGGTTTGCAGTTTCATGAGGTCTGAGAGCGGGGGTCAGTGAGCCCAGCCCGCGATGGGGTTGGCCCGGATACGGAGAAATACGGCGCGAGGGTGTGGTGCTGATGAGATTCGGCACAGGCCTTGAGATGGGCTGGTTTGGGCATGCGTGGCTTGATGCAGGTGACGTGGATAGCGGCTGCCGGTCTGGGCTGCAAAAACAGTAGTCGATTTGAGACGGGATGACCAGTGCTGCACCCAGTCCATCGGGCTTCCCGAACCGTCAGGGTTCCGGCCGTCTGCCGGCGGACTCGCGACGGAGGCGGCAGGCCAGCCGGCCCCAGCGAACGACATAATCCAGTCCGCTGCCAAGGGTGGTCACCACCACCAGCCCCATCAGGCCGGACAGGACTGAAGATGGCAGGGTCATCAGGCCCGGATGCACCAGCAAGGCCGCGATCAGGCATAACTGGGCGGCGGTGTTGATTTTGCTCAGGCGGGTCGCGGCACCCACATAGGGGCCGATCAGCCAGTAATAGGCGACGGCGCCGGCAAGGATGAACACATCCCGTACCACCACCAAGGCCGCTAGCCATATGGGAATGAGGTGCAGCGAGGCCAGTGCAAGATAGCTGAACACCAGTAGCAGTTTGTCAGCAATCGGATCGAGATGGGAGCCCAGTCGCGATTGCCAGCCGTAGCGACGTGCCAGAAAGCCATCAATGCCATCGGAGAGGCCGGCCACGATGAACAGTGCGATGGCGGTATCGAAAGTGCGGGCCAGAATGGCGTGGATCACAGGGTAGACCAGCCCGATCCGGCACAGCGAGATGAGGTTCGGAATATGGCGGGGACTCATGGCTGAGGCGCCATGGCGGCGGTGTTGGGTCGAGCTTGCGTTGTTGTAGGGTGACGCAAGTCCTTGCAAACAGTGGCCCCGGGTCGGGACCCAGGCCGGTTCTTGTTCACGATCAATGCGATGCCTCCCCAAGTTGATACGACGGATTGGCCAATAGCTATGTAAAATAGCACATCCAGTCGGACCCTGAATCAGGGTTCTCAACCCATTCACGCTGACTTCCAGTCGTCCATTATCCCGTGTCGTTCAGCGCCCTGTCAGTCGCTGCGACCGTTTCTTCGGAGAATCTGCTTGAGTTCCATGCCCACAGACAAGCCCCTTGACTATAAGAGTGCTGGTGTCGATATCGACGCCGGAAATGCGCTGGTTGATCGTATCAAGCCGGTTGCTGCCCGCACCCGCATTCCCGGTGTGCTTGCCGGTTTGGGCGGGTTCGGTTCACTGTTCGAATTGCCGGTGGATCGCTATCGGCGGCCCGTGCTGGTCGCGGGAACGGACGGCGTCGGCACCAAGCTCAAACTGGCGATTGATACCGGTCGCCATGATGGGGTGGGTATTGATCTGGTGGCGATGTGTGTCAATGACATCATTGTGCAGGGTGCCGAACCGTTGTTTTTCCTGGATTATTACGCGACCGGTCATCTCGACGTAGCCGTTGCTGCTGCGGTCATTGAAGGTATAGGCAAGGGCTGCGAACTGGCCGGCTGCGCGTTGGTGGGTGGCGAGACTGCCGAGATGCCGGGCATGTATGGTGATGGCGATTATGATCTGGCCGGTTTCTGCGTCGGTGTTGTCGAAAAAGATGCCATTCTGGATGGTTCCCGGGTACGGCCGGGTGATCGCCTGATCGGTCTTGCATCGTCAGGCCCGCATTCCAACGGCTATTCGTTGATTCGGAAAGTGCTGGCCCGCGCCGGAGGTGATACCGGTCAGCTACTCGAAGGGCGCAGTCTCGCCGACTGGCTGATGACGCCGACGCGTATCTATGTCAAATCATTATTGCAGCTGATGACAGCGGTGCCGGTTAATGCTTTTGCCCATATTACCGGCGGTGGCATCACCGAGAATTTGCCGCGAGTCCTGCCTGAAGGGGCGGCCGCCAGCATTGATCTCGCGACCTGGAACAGGTCCGCCATTTTCGAATGGCTCCAATCGACCGGCCAGATCAGCCGTGCGGAAATGCTGAAGACCTTCAATTGTGGACTCGGCATGATCGTTTCTGTCGCGCCGGAGCATGAGGCTGCGGCGCTGGCCAGTCTTGCCGCTACGGGTGAAGCGGCGCAGGTGATCGGTGAGGTCATCAGTGCCGGGGGCGGTGACCGTGTCCGCTATCTGAACGACTGGTAACAGACAGGAAAAATACAATGGAACTGAGCATTGTTGTCCCGGTACATAACGAAACCGACAACCTGAAACCCCTGATCGAGGAAATTGAGGCGGCTGTCGTTGCGGTGGCTGACTACGAAATCATCTACATTGATGATGGCAGCACGGATGACACGCTGATACGACTGGAGGCGCTGATGGGTCAGCACCCACGTCTTCGGGTATTGCGTCATATCCACTGCTGCGGGCAGAGTACCGCGCTCCGTAGCGGGATTCTTGCGGCACGTGGCAGGGTGATCGCAACCCTTGACGGCGATGGCCAGAACGACCCTGCCAACATTCCCGGCATGCTGGTCGCTCTTAAGTCGCTCGGCACGACCGGTAAAGGCGGTATGGTGGCCGGACACCGCCGCAAGCGTAAGGACACCGGCTGGCGCAAACTCTCATCCCGCATCGCCAATGGCATTCGTGCCGCTTTGTTACAGGATGAAACCCCTGACACTGGCTGCGGTCTGAAGGTCTTCGACCGGGTGCTTTTCCTTGAGATGCCGGATTTCGATCATATGCACCGTTTCCTGCCGGCGCTCGCGCAAAGGGCGGGCGGCAGGGTTGTTTCGGTAGACGTGAATCACCGGCCGCGCACCATGGGGCAGTCCAAGTACGGTACCTGGCACCGGTTGTGGGTGGGTATATGGGACATTCTCGGCGTGATGTGGCTACAGCGTCGTGCCCATATTGCCGAGGTTGAAGAAGTTGCCGGTCGCTGAGACCTCGGTGCGGTTGGTTTGTACACCGCTGGCGCTCCCCGCAGTGAGAACTCGCGAGGCCATGAATGTAAGAAAAAACAGGAGAGACCCGTCATGTCGATCAACCTGAGTTTAAGAGCAGGCCTGGCTATGTACTGGCTGCTGCTGGCTACGGTAGCCGGGGCCGAGGAACCGGCACCTGTGACTATGCCGCCGATGCAGGTGCTACTGGAGAAACCGCTGGAATTACCCGGCAACAAAATTACAGCCAAAGTTCTGCGAGTGACGCTGGCCAAGGGGTTCAAGACACCTGAGCACGTGCATGACGGGCCGGGTCCACGCTATGTGGTCAAGGGTCGGGTCAAAATTCAGGAAGCAGGACAGACCCAGGAGTTTGGCCCAGGCCAGGTGTTCTGGGAGTCCGGCAACACCATGACGGCCGAAAATCTCAGCGATGGTGAAGCTGAACTCATTATTTTTGAAATGACCACGGTGAAATAAACGCCGTTTTGGGGATACCGCTATGAATATTAGGACTTACCTGGGCCGAACCGGTCTTGTCGGGGTTTTGCTGATCGCAACTGTCGTGAATGCTGCAGAGCCCGAGCCCATCAAGCAGGAATGGCAGCCAACGACCCTCAGTGAGGCAACTCAGAAAAAAGTCCACGAGGGACTGGAGGAATATCAGAAATGCCTCAACGACGAAACCAGGGCGCATTACAACGACAAAGAGGATGCGCGCAAACTGACCGACCTCATATTAAGTCAGTGCGAAAGCAAGTTGACCCTGATCAAGGCAGCCTTTGATGCCGAAAAAGTCCCCGGTGTCATATCCGACCGCTATAACCGCAGCAAACGGTCACGGGCTGCCCAGCAGATTGTCAAGGTCATGATGGCTGCACAGGCCACACGGTTACCCGCAGAGAAGCCCTGACAGCTTCCTGTTTGTAGCGGCCCCATCCCGCGCCGGGCCAGCGTCTACCGTCCACCCCGTAGTGGGCCTGTCAGACGCCTGCTCTATTAAACCAACCCCTTGCCGCGCCCGAGCCGGCCATACCGATTTTCGAGGTAATACACCCCATGCAGAGTATGCAGCTTGATCTCACGCTCATCCCTACAACCCTGGATCTGGTTCACATTGCCCTGGCAGCCGCGCTGCTGCTGATGATGCTGGCCTTCATTCTATTGGCACTGATCAGCGCATCGGTGAACCGGCGGGTGGCGACACTCAAGGCCGCTGCAGCGCAGCCGGTAGCGGCTCCGGCTAAGGCCCCGGCCCGCGTCGAGCCCCCACCCATGGCCGCCAAACCGACCCCGGCTGAACCCGTTGTCATCAGGGAATCAAGCCCTGATGCCGCCCTGCAACTGCTGGGTCTGCTGCAGAAGGAGGCCCGCTTTATTGACTTCGTGCAGGAAAACATCGGCGGCCATGCCGATGCCGACATTGGCGCGGCGGTCCGTATCGTGCATGAAGGCTGTCGCAAGGTACTCCAACAGCACCTAGAGCTGATGCCGGTGCGTTCCGAATCTGAAAATGCCGGCATCACCCTGCCCAAGGGTTTTGATCCTTCCACGGTGCGTGTCACCGGCAACATTGTTGGTGAACCACCGTTCTCCGGTACCCTCATCCATCGCGGCTGGCGTGTGTCGCGTATCACTCTGCCGAAAGTGGCTGAAGGTCATGATGTCAGGGTACTGGCCGAGGCGGAGGTGGAACTGTGAGCGTGCCTTGTTACTCCGTCGGCATAGATCTGGGTACGACCCACAGCGTTGTATCTTATGTTGAACTGGGCAGCGTGGATGGGGAGAAGGCCCCGCTGCAGGTGCTGGATATTCCGCAACTGATTTCGCCGGGTGTTATCGGTGAGAAATCCCAGCTCCCCTCCTTCATGTATCAGGCCCATGAGGCCGAACTGGCGCCCGGCGACCTCGTTCTGCCCTGGGATGCCAGCCCGTCGGCCATAGTGGGTGAAATGGCCCGATCACTGGGCGGTAAGACACCGATTCGTCTGGTGGCCAGTGCCAAGAGCTGGCTATCGCATGGCGGGGTAGACCGGCGAGCGGCCATACTGCCGCCGCAATCGCCCGAAGAAGTCAGCCGGGTTTCACCGCTGCAGGCGTCCATCGCCTATCTCCGTCACTTGCGCGATGCCTGGAATCAGCGCTTTCCCGATGCGCCACTGGCCGAACAGGATCTGGTCATTACCGTACCGGCGTCGTTTGATCCCGCAGCGCGCGAACTGACTGTCGAGGCTGCTCAGGCGGTCGGTCTTCGTCAGGCGGTGTTGTTGGAGGAACCCCAGTCCGCGCTCTATAGCTGGATCCAGTCCAGCGCCGGCGGCTGGCGCGAGCAGGTCAGACCGGGTGATGTCATTCTGGTAGTGGATGTTGGCGGCGGTACCACCGACCTGTCACTGATTGCCGTGACCGAAGAGGAGGGCAACCTCAACCTGAACCGCGTCGCAATTGGTGATCACATCCTGCTGGGCGGCGACAACATGGATCTGGCGCTGGCCTATGTACTGAGAGCTAAACTGCAGGCCGAAGGCAAACGTCTGGAAGCCTGGCAGTTGCAGGCGCTCACGCATGCCTGCCGCGATGCCAAGGAAACCCTGCTGTCCGATCCGGACTCGTCAGAAGTGGCCATTGTCGTCCCCAGTCGCGGGTCGTCCCTGATCGGCGGGGTTCTGAGGACCCGCCTCACCCGGGATGAAGTGAACAATGCCCTGGTTGAAGGCTTCTTCCCCAGGGTCGATATCACGGACCGTCCGGCTCATCAGGCCCGCACCGGCCTCACAACGATCAATCTGCCCTACGCACAGGACGCCCGTATCACCAGCCATCTGGCCGCTTTCCTGGCGCGTCAGATAGGTGCGACCAATGAGTTGCAGGGTTTTGCCCCGATGGAAGGTGCCAGCTTCCTGCATCCCACGGTGGTCATGCTGAATGGCGGCGTATTCAAGGCCCGGGCATTGGAGCAGCGATTGCTGGAAGTGCTCAACCAATGGCTGGCCAGCGATGGTGCGGCTGCCGCCCGGCTGTTGCCTGGCGCTGATCTTGATCTTGCTGTCTCTCGCGGGGCCGCCTATTACGGCTATGTCCGCAAGGGCAAGGGTGTCCGTATTCGCGGCGGAACGGGGGCGGCTTATTATGTGGGAGTGGAAAGCGCCATGCCCGCCGTGCCGGGTTTTCCGCCACCGCTCGAAGCGCTTTGCATTGCCCCGTTCGGGATGGAGGAAGGTACCGACGCCGCCCTGCCACCGCATGAATTTGGCGTAGTGGTCGGTGAACCGGTCCGGTTCCGCTTCTTCTCGTCCACTGTGCGGCGCGATGATGTGGTCGGTACCCGCATTGATTACTGGATGCCGGACGAAATCGATGAATTGACCGATGTTGAAATCGTCCTTTCGGCCGAGCGGCATCAGCCCGGCGAAGTCGTCCCTGTGCGTTTGGCCGCCCGCGTCACAGAAATCGGTACGCTGGAACTGGAGGCGGTCTCCCGGGACGGTGATGAGCGCTGGAAGGTCGAGTTTGATGTCCGTAGCGAGACCTGATCCCGCACGGTCCACTCACGACCGCAACCCGTCGGGGTCTGGACCTGACGGGTTGACGTGCAATCTCGAAGCCTCCCAGGTACCCGTATCCTCCACGGATTAACGTCGCGCAGTCCTCCCTCATCGTCACTCTGCCATGCCACTCCCCACCCGCGACCACCCTGAATACCTCGTCGGTATTGATTTAGGTACTACCCATACGGTCGTTGCCTGCACCCGCCTGTCGACCGAGGGCGGTCAGACCATTGAGCTGTTCCCGGTTGATCAATCCATCAAACCTGGCGAAGTTGGTGCCTTGCCGCTATTGCCTTCAGTGCGTTATCAGGCCTCTTTGGATGAACTGGCCGAAGCCGATGCCCAACTCCCGTGGCCGCCCTCCGAGCTGGCGGATG
>JBKCCF010000081.1:0-10223 GCA_046305255.1 Methylococcaceae bacterium | reverse complement strand
GGTTTACAGTGGCTATTGGTGCGCTGAGAGCCTTCCTGCCGGGTTCGCTGGTGGATGTGCGTCCGGTCCGTGATACCGCCTATCTTGAAGGTCGTGATCTTGAATTCAAGGTCATTAAAATTGACCAAAAACGCAATAACGTCGTCCTGTCACGCCGTGCGGTCGTCGAGTCTGAATTCAGCGCTGAAAAGGAAGCCCTGCTCGAGAACCTCAAGGAAGGCGCGATCGTTGCCGGTGTGGTCAAAAACCTCACTGACTACGGTGCCTTCATTGATCTTGGTGGTGTGGACGGTCTGCTGCACATTACCGACATGGCTTGGAAACGCGTACGTCATCCGTCCGAGGCTGTCGAGATCGGTCAGGAAATTCAGGTCAAGGTTCTCAAGTATGATCAGGAAAAGAACCGTGTTTCACTGGGCCTCAAGCAGTTGGGTGAAGATCCCTGGTTGAATATTGCCCGCCGCTACCCGACGGGCACCCGCTTGTTTGGTAAGGTCAGCAATCTGACTGACTACGGCTGTTTCGTTGAACTGGAAGAAGGTGTTGAAGGCCTGGTTCATGTTTCCGAGATGGACTGGACCAACAAAAACGTCAATCCGTCGAAACTGGTTCAGCTGGGCGATGAGTGCGAAGTCATGGTCCTCGACATTGATGAGGAGCGCCGCAGGATTTCCCTGGGCATGAAACAGTGTCGCGCCAATCCGTGGGATGAATTTGCATCGACCCATAGCAAAGGTGACAAAATCTCCGGCAGCATAAAATCCATCACCGATTTCGGTATTTTCATCGGGCTGGATGGCAGCATTGATGGTCTGGTCCATCTTTCTGATATTTCATGGAATGTCGCTGGAGAAGAGGCAATCCGTAACTTCAAGAAAGGTGATGAAGTTGAAACGGTCATTCTGGCCATAGATCCCGAACGTGAGCGCATCTCACTGGGCATCAAGCAGCTTGAGCAGGATCCGTTCCAGAATTATCTGGGTATGCGTGAAAAAGGTGACCTCGTTACCGGTATCGTTAAGGAAGTCGATGCCAAAGGTGCTGTGATTACCCTGGCAGACAGCGTGGAGGGCTACCTGCGCGCCTCAGATATCACGCGCGATCGTATTGAAGATGCACGTACGCAACTGAATGTTGGCGATGAGGTTGAAGCCAAATTCATGGGCGTAGACAAGAAGACCAAAATGATCACGCTGTCTATCAAGGCAAAGGATCAGGAAGATGAAGCTGCTGCAATGAAGGGCTACACCCAGCAGGCATCCTCAGCCATGCCGACCCTTGGTGACATCTTCAAAGAACAGATGGAAAACAAGTAATCTGTTTGAGCCTGAGAGGGGGAACGTTGCTTTCCCCCTCACATTAAGTATTTGGGTGCATTAGTGACAAAGTCCGATTTAATTAACCTGTTGGCGGATAAATTCGGTCAACTTGCTCACAAGGATGTTGAACTGGCTATCAAGGGACTGATCGACCACATGGCAGAAGCATTGTGTTCCGGGAAGCGCATTGAGGTTAGAGGATTCGGAAGTTTTTCGCTGCGGTACCGGGCACCCCGTGTCGGCCGTAATCCAAAGACAGGCACTCAGGTCGATCTCAGTTCCAAATATGTTCCCCACTTTAAGCCCGGTAAGGAACTCAGGGATTGGGTTAACGACTCAAGGACAGAAATAGCGCTCAAATCCTCGGCGTGAGCCAGAGCAGTCGGCTTTCTGCACACCTTGACGTTCTGAGTACCGAAGCTCAAGAGCAAACTCCCTTTGTAGCATTTATACCTTGCTTATTGTCGTTATATGCGGATCCAGGTTTCATCCGCATGCGGCAGTGCGTGGGTAAGCGCCATTCCAGCAGTCTTTCTCTCCGCGTTTTACCTGTAGTTTTAGATGGTCATTGCGTCACGCTTAAGAGCCAGGCTACATGGTAATCGAGGACATGATCGCCATTTTGCTACCTGTCGCAGCGGCGTCGGGCTGGTTCGCAGCGAAGAAGCACTATACCCGCAAGTATCTGACCGACTATGCAAGACCACTCACCCAAGCCTACCGACGTGGCCTGAATTATCTGTTGGACGAAAAGACGGATAAAGCCATAGCAGCCGTCGCTCATATTCTCGAGCAGGAATATGAACCCATAGAAACCCATATCGCACTGGGCAACCTTTTCCGGCGGCGAGGAGAAGTTGAGCGGGCTATAGACATTCACTCAAAACTACTCCAGGACCCCATTCTCACGGATCATCAAAAAACCAAAGCCAATTTCGAATTGGGTGTGGATTATATGAGGGCGGGTTTGTTTGACCGGGCTGAAGCGATCTTCCATCCGCTGTCCTCCAGCAAAACCCATGGCAGAGGCGCTTTACAGCATCTCCTGCAAATTTATCAGCAGGAAAAAGACTGGGTAAATGCTATTGATTGCGTCCGCCAGTTACAGCGGATGGTGAAACCTCGGCAGGGAGAAACCGCGGCTCATTTCTTCTGCGAACTGGCTGATGAGGCTATGCACCTGCATCGGCTTAAAGATGCCCGTGATTTCCTCGTGCAGGCGTTGGCGGATGATCCGCAGTGTGTGCGTGCCAGCATTGCCAAAGCCAAATTGGAATTCGGCAATGGGGAATACCATCAGGCCTTGCAAACACTGAAAAATATCGAATTGCAGAATCCGGTGTATCTTCCGGTAGCCTTGCCCATGATCAGGCTGTGCTGGGAAAGACAAGGTGATAATGGACTCACTGAATACCTTGAGCGCATTTATCAAAATTTCGGTGTCGTGGCGGCAGCGCTGGAGGTAGCCGAACGTATACGTGAGAGTCGCGGCCTTACCGCAGCGATTGATTACCTGTTACCCGTAATTGAGGCCAACCCTGATTCCGGCTTGATCTATCGCGTCCTTGATTTCATGACGGAAGACCGCAGTAGCGCTGCCGATCGGATTCGACGTATCAATCGAGCCCTCCATAGCCTTGTGCTCGATAGCGATCGGTATCATTGCATTGAGTGCGGATTCAGGGCCACAGAACTCCATTGGCGCTGTCCATCCTGCCAGTTTTGGGGGTCTATCATTCCGCTATGAAGACCCAAAACTGACGATCAACCGTAGATCAGACGATAGGTTTGGTCTAACGCCACAGGTAAACCCAGAACAGTTAACATGAGTACGAATATCTCCTGGCACCAGAGCACCGTTACCAGGACGGCGCGTGAGAACATGAATGGCCACCGAAGCTGTATCCTCTGGTTCACCGGATTATCGGGTGCCGGCAAATCGACCTTGGCGCACCGGGTAGAAGAACTGTTATTTGAACGAGGCTGTCGGACTTTTGTTTTTGATGGCGATAACGTTCGTCATGGCCTGTGCAAGGACTTAGGATTTTCCGCTGGTGACCGCCAGGAAAATATCCGTCGCATTGGGGAGATGAGCAAGCTGATCGTCGAGGCCGGCGTCATTGCAATCACCGCATTCATTTCCCCGTATCGACGCGACAGGGAAATGGTCAGGTCACTGGTGGCTGAGGGTGACTTTATTGAAGTCTTCTGCGATGCTCCACTCGCCATTTGCGAACAGCGGGACGTCAAGGGTCTGTACCGAAAGGCCAGAAGTGGCGAACTGCCTGAGTTCACCGGAATTACCTCGCCCTATGAGGTGCCGGTAGACCCAGAAATTACCGTCCAGACCGGGCGCGATGGGCTCGATATCTGTGCTGCTGCGATCATCGAGTTTCTGGAGCAGCGGCAACGTATTAGAAAAAAAGAAAAGGGTATCCACCATGAAGAAAATTGTCCGTAAAGCAGTCTTTCCGGTCGCGGGTCTTGGAACCCGCTTTCTGCCTGCAACCAAGGCGAGTCCCAAGGAAATGCTCCCGATCGTCGACAAGCCACTGATCCAGTATGCCGTAGAGGAGGCGGTAGCGGCTGGTATCGACACACTGGTTTTCGTGACGAGCCGCACCAAGCGGGCCATCGAAGATCACTTCGACAAAGCCTACGAACTCGAAACCGAGTTGGCCATGCGCGGCAAGACGGAACTTCTCGACGCGCTCAAAGGCATTGTGCCGCCCAATGTCACCTGTGTTTACATCCGCCAGGCTGAAGCCCTGGGACTTGGTCACGCGGTCAATTGTGCGGCTGCTGTTATTGGTGACGAACCCTTTGCTGTCGTTCTCGCAGACGACATGATCGACGATGGCAAGCGCGGCTGTCTGGCTCAGATGGTCGAAGTGTATAACGAATGGCAATGCTCGGTGCTGGGTACCGAGCAGGTTCATCCTTCCGAAACCCAGAGTTACGGCATCGTCAAGGCCGAGCCTATTCGTAAGGGCCTGGGCAAGCTCGACAGTATTGTCGAGAAGCCGAAACCCGAAAATGCCCCCTCCAATCAGGCTGTTGTCGGCCGCTATATTCTGACTCCGGGTATTTTTGAGCGACTGGACCGGGTTACCCGGGGTGCCGGCGGCGAGATTCAGTTGACGGATGCCATAGCCATGCTGCTGCAGGACGAGGCAGTGCTGTCGTTTGAATTTGAGGGCAAGCGTTACGACTGCGGCTCCAAACTCGGCTACCTGATGGCAACCGTAGAGCAGGGCCTCAAGCATGACGAACTGCGTGAAAGTTTCAAAGCCTATCTGAGCGGCCTTAAACTCGGATAATCGCACAGGCCCGCGAGCCTGTTATAACGGACTCGCGGGCGTAACCCTACCGTTAGCTCAGTGCTGCCTTCAGCCGCGCCATGGCCTTCTCGAGATTGATCATGCTGGTGGCGATGGACAGACGAATATGGCCGGGGGCGCCAAAGGCGGAACCCGGTACCACGGCCACGCCGCCGTGTTCGATCAGGTGCTCCGACAGCGCAAGATCGTCAGTGATTCCTGGGATACGCGCAATAACCTTGCTGACATCGGGTAGAACGTAAAAAGTCCCGTCCGTTTCGATACAGTCCACATCGGGAATGGCGTTCAACGCCTTCACGACATAATCATGCCGGTGCTTGAAAGCCTTCAGCATGTCATCAATGAAACTCTGGTCGCCATTCAGTGCGACTTCCGCCGCTACCTGTGAAATCGAGGTCGGGTTCGACGTGCTTTGTGACTGAATGTTGGTCATGGCCTCAATCAGCCAGACAGGGCCCGCAGCGTAACCGATGCGCCAACCCGTCATGGAATAGGCCTTGGAAACACCATTCAGAACCATCGTCCGCTCATACAGATCGGGGCATGCGTTGAGAATGTTTACGAAACTGCCTGCCTTCCAGAGGATATGCTCGTACATGTCATCCGTGGCGATCATCACGTTAGGGTGCAGACGCAGCACCTCGCCCAGGGCCTTCAGTTCAGCCTCGCTATAGGCCATCCCGCTGGGATTGGACGGACTATTGATCACGAAAAGGCGGGTTTTAGGCGTGAGTGCGGCCGCCAGTTGTGCCGGGGTGATCTTGAAGTTTTGCGACTGTGGCCCATCAATGATCACGGGCACTCCACCGGCCAGCAACACCATGTCGGGGTAGGACACCCAGTAAGGCGCAGGGATGATGACCTCATCGCCAGGATTTAGGAGGGCTTGGGCCAGATTATAGAAACTCTGCTTGCCGCCGCACGACACCAGTACCTGACGGGGCTCATAATCAAAACCGTTTTCGCGCTTGAATTTTGCCACCACCGCCTTCTTGAGCGCGGGCGTCCCGTCAACAGCGGTGTATTTGGTAAAGCCGTCCTGGATCGCTTTGATGGCGGCCTGTTTAATATGCTCAGGCGTATCGAAATCAGGTTCGCCAGCGCCCAGCCCTACGATATCCTTGCCCGCGGCCCGCATGGCAGCGGCCCTTGCGGTCACGGCCAGGGTAGGGGATGGCTTGATGGAGAGTACGCGGTCGGAAAGAGTCTTGTTCATTTCTTTTTAGTGATGTTTCAACGTAAAGGTCATATTTTATGCCGCGAAAGATGATACTAGATGAGGGCGTGCCCCAGTATCCCGCCAAGGGAAAAAAATTCATCCTGCACAGCGATTTCAAGCCCGCCGGGGATCAGCCGGCGGCCATTCGCGGTCTGCTGGACGGTGTAGAGGATGGTCTGTTGCATCAGACCCTGCTGGGCGTGACCGGCTCCGGCAAAACCTTCACCATCGCCAATGTCATCGCCACCCTGCAACGACCCACACTGATACTGGCACCCAACAAGACACTGGCGGCCCAGCTATATGGCGAGATGAAGGAGTTCTTTCCGGAAAATGCCGTCGAGTATTTCGTCTCCTACTATGACTACTATCAGCCAGAGGCCTATGTCCCGTCCTCTGACACCTATATCCAGAAGGACGCCTCGCTGAATGAACACATCGAACAGATGCGGCTGTCGGCAACCAAGGCGCTGATCGAGCGGCACGACACCATCATTGTTGCCACCGTTTCCTGTATCTACGGACTGGGTGAACCCGCCTCCTATTTCAGCATGGTGCTGCATCTGGTTCGGGGCGACATGATCAGCCAGCGGACCTTGTTACGGCGACTGACCGAACTGCAATACACCCGCAATGACACTGAACTGCGCCGCGCCACCTACCGGGTAAGAGGTGAGGTCATCGACATTTACCCCGCCGAGTCGGAGCGGGAAGCGCTCCGCGTTGAACTCTTCGACGACGAAATTGAGCGCATGTCGTTATTTGACCCCCTTACCGGCGAAATCCTCTCCCGCATTGCCCGCTACACCGTCTACCCCAAGACCCACTATGTCACGCCACGGGATAAAATCCTCGACGCCATTGATCAGATCAAGCGCGACCTCAAACTGCGGCTGGACGAATTGCGCGACCAGAACAAGCTGGTCGAAGCCCAGCGGCTGGAACAGCGCACGCTCTATGACCTTGAGATCATGATTGAAGTGGGCTACTGCTCAGGCATCGAAAATTACTCCCGCTATCTCTCAGGTCGCGCGCCCGGCGAAGCACCGCCGACCCTGTTTGACTACCTGCCGGATGAAGCCCTGCTGGTCCTGGACGAAAGCCACGTGACTATCCCGCAGCTCGGCGCCATGTATCGCGGCGATCGCTCACGCAAGGAGACCCTGGTCAATTACGGTTTCCGCCTGCCCTCGGCGATGGACAATCGCCCCCTGCAATTTGACGAATTCGAAGCCAGAGCACCTCAACGCATCTACATTTCGGCCACCCCGGGGCCTTATGAACAAGCTCACTCCGGCGCCATCATCGAGCAGGTGGTCAGGCCCACCGGACTGATTGACCCGCCGGTCGAAGTGCGTCCGGCACTGAGTCAGGTCGAAGATTTGCTATCAGAGATTCGGGACCGTATCCGAAAACAGGAGCGGGTACTGGTCACGACCCTGACCAAGCGCATGGCTGAAGATCTCACTGAATACCTTTTCGAACACGATATAGCCGTTCGTTATCTGCATTCCGATGTCGATACGGTAGAACGAGTGGAGATCATCCGTGATTTACGCCTGGGCAAGTTCGATGTACTGGTCGGCATCAACCTGCTGCGCGAAGGACTGGACATACCGGAGGTATCGCTGGTAGCGATTCTGGATGCCGACAAAGAGGGTTTCCTGCGGTCTCAATCCTCACTGATTCAGACCATAGGTCGTGCTGCCCGCAACCTCAACGGCAGAGCCATTCTCTATGCTGACCGCATCACCGGCTCCATGGCCCGCGCCATTGAGGAAACCGACCGCCGCCGCGCCAAACAGGAGGAACACAACCGCCGGACCGGTCAGGTACCCAAGGGAATCACAAAGAACATCAACGACATTCTCGAAGTCGCCATTCCCGGTACCCTGACCGTCAAATCCCGAAAGTCACAGAACAAAGTGGCTGAACCTTTGGTTGACTATGCGGCAGTCAAACCGGCGGATGCGGTCAAATTGATCAAACAACTAGAAGACAGGATGTATGCCGCCGCCCGATCCCTCGAGTTCGAGGAAGCCGCCCGTCTGCGCGATGAAATCAAGCAGATTGAGCAGAGAATGCTGACGAGCTGACGACACACCGGCCCCCTCTCTCAAACCGGTAGCCCGTTGGCGTCAAATACGCCATCGAACAGGATGGTGCTGAGGTAGCGCTCGCCCGAATCAGGTAAAACCACCACAATCGTTTTGCCAGCATTTTCCGGGCGTTTGGCGACCCGGATAGCCGCCGCAGTCGCGGCGCCGCAGGAAATGCCGGCGAGGATGCCTTCCTCCCGTGCCAGCCGACGGGCGTATTCAACCGCCTCCTGATTGCTGACCTGTTCCACGCTGTCGACCAGCGACAGATCAAGATTAACCGGCACAAACCCGGCACCAATGCCCTGGATCTTGTGCGGTGCGGGTTTCACCGGCTCGCAGGCGAGCGTCTGGCTGATAACCGGGCTGTCGGCAGGCTCGACCGCAACGCTGTGAAGCGCCTTGCCGCGGGTGTTTTTGAGATAGCGACTGACGCCGGTAAGGGTGCCGCCGGTGCCTACCCCCGCCACAAAAATATCGATTGTGCCGTCGGTAGCATCCCAGATTTCGGGCCCGGTAGTTGCTTCGTGTATGGCCGGATTGGCCGGGTTTTTGAACTGCTGCATCAGCAGATAGCGGTCGGGATCGGCGGCGGCAATCGACTCGGCTTTTTCGATGGCGCCGGGCATGCCGCGAGCCCCTTCGGTCAGCACCAGTGTCGCACCGTAAGCCGCCAGCAATTTGCGTCGCTCAATACTCATGGTTTCCGGCATGGTCAAAGTCAGCGGAATACCGCGGGCAGCAGCCACAAAAGCGAGAGCAATACCGGTATTGCCGCTGGTGGCCTCAATCAATTCCTTACCCGGCCCCAGCAGACCGCGTTGTTCAGCATCCCAGACCATGGCTGCACCGATCCGGCATTTGACCGAGTAAGCCGGATTGCGGCCCTCAATCTTGGCCAGCACAGTAGCCCCGGCGCCGTCGGTGATCCGATGGAGTTTCACCATGGGCGTACGGCCTATGGATTGTGAATTGTCGTCGTAGACCTGGGACATTTGATTCTCCTCTGCGCTGTGTATGGAGGTCGGCCTACGCCCACTCGAATTCAAGTGGGGCAGGCGAAACCCTGTGATGATGTGGATAGCATGAAAGGCGGCTACCCCCCCTTGGCCTGATTCAATCTAGCAGAGCCGGTGATTCGGGAGAAGTGCCTAAACCTGATAGGGATATAACCGATCCGCTGCGACAGGAGCGGGGGCCGCAAGACTGACGGTGATACCGCTCAGGCCAGACTGGCGCCGCGTTCCCCTGTGCGGATTTTGCCACTTTCCAGTACCTCAACCACGAAAACCCGGCCATCGCCGGCACGGCCCGTTCGGGCGTGGGTCATGATGGCCCTCACAATGGCGTCGACCTGCTCATCAGCAGCGATGATTTCCAGCCGTTTGCTTGCCATGAAAGGGCTGAAACTGCGGTCAGCATCGACAAGATTGCGGCCAAAACCCTCGCAGTCCAGCACGCTCATCCCCGGAAATCCGGGGATCTCAAGCAGTGCCTGGACCACCCGCCCCAGAACAAAGGGCTGAATATAGGCGCGAATTTCTTTCATGGGATAGCTTTCCGCTCGAAATACCGATACCACAAGGGCAACCTCCTCAAGGTCAGCAGGGTAGCCGGAATCAGGCCACCTTATCACTAGCACCCCAAACAGTCGCGCAGGTTCTGATTTCCCACCGGCAGCGTGCGTGGCGGGCAGCGAAGGTTTAACTCAGGGCATTCGGTACCACTGAACCGGTTTCCAGCCCCATTACCGAAGACCGCTCGTATCTTCACAGCGCTGAATCGGTTCAACCGCAAAACCTCTTTCATGGCAACAGCCCGTGAGCGCCGCATCACTCAACGCGGCCGTCGCACTCATGACCGCCAGAAGGTCGCCACCACGCCCGTTTTCAGGCTGTGATCAATCGGCCGTCATAACACTTACTCCCCGGTGGGATAGCACCAAGCATACCGCATCGGGAGCCAGAAGCCTGATGTCTCGACCAGACAAAGCCATACCCTCGACATTCGGCGGCATCCTCCTGTTCACAGTCGGCTCACGAAACGCCGGACTGTAACGGAACATGGGCTGTGCTTGTCCGCCCTCCACTCTGGTGAAGTGTAGCTTCCCAAAAGGCACCGGAGAGCGATGCTGAAAGGGCACCTCGATTAAATGCCCATTTTGTCGAGCCGCGCTTAGATAGCAGGGTCAGCACCCATATTTCGGCGATTTCCGAGCCAAATTCGGGTCATTTCTGGTCTGTTT
>JBKCCF010000080.1:0-21296 GCA_046305255.1 Methylococcaceae bacterium | reverse complement strand
ATGGCATTGGGCAGGATGTGTGTCATTGTCACTTCTCGTCCGGACGGATGGGCTTATTTTTGGAACCGCGTTATCCCGACCCTGCGGTGCGGGTTTATTTCAGTCGGTCTCAGGGAGCGTGGCGGCCAATACCGCATCGGTCTGCTTTTGGCGAAATGCGGTCAGCTTCGCCCTCAGGTCCGGATCGTTATTGGCCAGTATGGCGGCGGCAAAAAGAGCGGCATTAACGGCCCCCGCTTCGCCGATGGCAAAAGTCGCGACCGGTATGCCTTTTGGCATCTGCACGATGGACAGGAGCGAGTCCTTGCCCTTGAGGTATTTGCTGGGAACCGGAACGCCCAGCACAGGAACGACGGTCTTGGCCGCCAGCATGCCGGGCAGATGGGCGGCACCGCCGGCACCTGCAATGATGCAGCAGAGTCCGCGCGTCTCGGCCTGTTCTGCATAGTCGAATAGCAGGTCCGGGGTACGATGAGCCGAGACTACCTTGGCTTCAAAGGGAATACCGAGTTCTTTCAACTGGCGGGCGGCATGCTGCATGACATCCCAGTCACTTGTGCTTCCCATCACCATTCCAACTTGAACCATTTGACTTAGCCCGCTTTCACAAAAACGGGTATTTTAGCCCAATAAGCCCTGGTAGCGATGAATCCATCTGCCAGCTTAACGTTTTTGCCCGGATAACCCGTTAAATGAACACAAAAATGACGATTACCCCCCCCGAGCCCGATGACACAATTGCCCCGCCTTCGACCACGATTGACCCCGCGGAGACGCAACATTTTGAGAAACTGGCCCGCCTGTGGTGGGATCGGACGGGCCCGTTCTGGCCCCTGCATGCCATGAATGCGTTGCGATTACAGTACATCGTCGATCAGCTACTTGATCACCTGGGGGTGAATAGCACTTCCGAAAAGCCATTGTCATCCTTGCGGGTGTTGGACATAGGCTGTGGCGGCGGCATTTTGAGCGAGGCTCTGGCACGTCAGGGAGCGCGCGTGCATGGGGTGGATGTCGTGCCGCGCAATATCGCCATTGCTGAGGCTCATGCGGCGAGTGAAGGCCTTGATATCCGCTACGAGTGCACTACTGCCGAAGCGCTGGCCGAGCGCGGCGTGCTCTACGATGTGGTGCTGAATATGGAGGTCGTCGAGCATGTCGCCGATCTTCCCTTGTTTATGGCGAGTTGTGCCAGCCTGGTGAAGCCGGGCGGCGTGATGGTGGTGGCGACGATCAATCGCACGCCCGCGTCTTTTGTCAGTGCCATCGTCGGTGCCGAATACATCCTGCGCTGGTTGCCGAAGGGGACTCATCACTGGCAGAAATTTCAAAGGCCCGCCGAACTGGATCGGCTGTTGGCCATGGGGGGGCTGAAGCGGGTAGCTCAAACCGGAGTGGCCGTAAATCCGCTGACACGGCGTTTCCGGTTGACCCGTTACCTCGGCATCAACTACATGCTGGTGGCTTGTAAGTTCATGGGCCAGATCCCAGCGACATAATTGCGGCGGAAGTCGAAAATGGCTTGCAGCCGACGGCGAATGAAGACGGCGTGTACCCACTCACCCAGCCAGCCCCAGGGCATGACGTAGTGGACGCTATCTTCCATTTCGATGCCACCTTCGACTGCCGTGAAACGGTGCTCATGAAACCAGAAGCGGAAGGGCCCGAGCCGCTGTTCATCGACAAATCGGTGAAGATGCTCGACATGCTTGATTTCGGTTACCCACGTCATGGGGATCCCTGCCACCGCAGCGATGCGGTAAGTAATGATCAAGCCGGAATAGATATGTTCAGGCACGTCCGATGTGATCCGGAAATTCAGAAAATCTGGCGTAATCGCTTCGAGATTGCGTGGCGTCGAAAAAAAAGGCCAGGCCTCCTCCAGTGTGATGGGTAGAAACTGTCGACGACGGAGTGAGTGGATCTTCATGATGTTTGCACTGAGGTCGCTGTAATTGTGGGGTGAAAGCCAGGGGCAAGGTCGTCTTTAGTGGAGGGCGAACCTGAACTAAGGCGGCAAGGCCGCTTCTAAAAATCCGGTTCACATACCTCCACTTCAAGAGAAAGAAAACCTAAAGATGACTGATTCAAAATTGACTGTACTCTACGACGGTGGCTGCCCAATGTGCAGTCGCGAGATCAACCATTATCGCCGAATTGCAGGCAAACATGCCGCGCTTTGCTGGATTGATGTAACCCAGGACCATGCTGCGCTGGCGCACTATGGGCTGACTCGCGAAGAGGCCCTCAAGCTTTTTCACGTGGAGGATCAATCGGGCGTCATGCACGTGGGCGCGCGGGCATTTATCGCGCTTTGGGCAGTGTTGCCCGGTTACCGCTGGCTGGCGATGGTTTGCCGCATGCCTGGCATTCCGACGGCGCTCGACTTCATTTACCGCAAATTTGCCGGCTGGCATTTCCGTCGCCGTTGCAGCGATGGTGCCTGTGATTTGCCCAGGGTTTAGCGGTTGTCATGAGTACAGCCATCGTATGGTTCCGGCGCGATCTGCGACTTTCTGATAACCCCGCGTTGCTGGCTGCGCTGGCTTCGTCCACCAAAGTCATTCCCCTGTACATTCATCAGAATTCGCCCCCTGGTGCCGACCATGAGTGGTCAATGGGCAGTGCCAGTCGCTGGTGGCTGCATCATAGTCTTGAGGCGCTTGAGAACCAGTTGCGGCAGCGGGGTTCACGGTTACTGATTTTAGAGGGTGAGCCGCTGGCCATTCTGCGTCAGCTTCTGGCGACAGCCGAGGCCGACCGGGTATTCTGGAATCGGCTCTACGATCCTGCGGATATTGCCCGCGATACCGGCATCAAACGGGCTCTGCGCCATGAAGGCTATCAGGTGGATACCTACAACAGCGCATTGCTCTACGAGCCATGGGAGGTTCGTCGTGACAGCGGAGAACCTTACCGGGTGTTCACGCCATTCTGGAAAACGATGCAGAAACGGGGGATTGATCGGCCACCCGAGCCCGCGCCTGTAGCGTTGCCACCGGTAACGGAGCGGCTATCCGGGCTACTACCGGAGGCGCTAGGCTTGCTGCCGAAGATATCCTGGGATGCAGGGTTGCGATCATTCTGGCAGGTGGGCGAAGTCGCTGCCCAAACCCGCTTGATGGGATTTATTGGCGATTGCGTCGTTGATTATCAGGCGGAGCGCGACCGCCCGGATCATGCGGGCACCTCCCGCCTGTCACCGCACCTGCACTTTGGCGAGATATCGCCGAGGCAGATTGTCTCTGCGTTGCGCGATACGTTGGGGCCAGACCCCGGCGCTGGCGTGACCAGTTATATTCGTGAGCTGGCATGGCGGGAGTTTGCCTATCACCTCCTGTTCCATTTTCCGCATACCGCTGATGAGGCACTGGACCAGCGTTTTTTGGAATTCCCATGGCAGGAGAGGGATGCGTCCGAATTAAGGGCCTGGCAACGCGGGCTTACCGGATTTCCTATTATCGACGCCGGAATGCGGGAACTGTGGTCTACCGGCTGGATGCATAACCGGGTGCGGATGATCGTTGGGTCGTTGCTGACCAAGAATCTTCTGATCCCCTGGCAGACGGGCGCCCGCTGGTTTTGGGACACGCTGGTGGATGCCGATCTGGCCAGTAACACTCTGGGTTGGCAATGGGTTGCAGGATGCGGGGCCGATGCCGCACCTTATTTCAGGATTTTCAACCCGATCCTGCAGGGCGAACGCTTCGATCCGTCAGGCGATTATGTGCGGCGCTGGGTGCCTGAACTTGGGCGAGTTCCGGCAGGTTTGATTCACAAACCCTGGCAAGCAAGCAAGGGGCTGGCATCGGACTACCCCCCGCCGATAGTCGATCTCGCTGCAAGCAGGATCAAGGCCTTATCCGCTTATGCCGAGATGAAAAGCCGCACAGTGACACAGGCGTTGCCGTTGTGAAACCGTATGACGGGTCTGTGTTTGCCGGCAAAAAAACCGAATTGTTTTTCCGCTAACTCCTCGCGTCATTCCTTTGCCTTTAGCGTCCTCTTGCGGGTCGGTAGGCCGAATTTTTGACCTCGGCCGGGGTGACGTCGATGTCGATTGCTTCGATGAAGCGGGCAACAACGGTATCGCCCTGCCTGATTTCGTTGAACCTTTTGACTGCCGGGCTCGCGGTAATCTTGGTCAGTTCGCGGTTAGGGCCTCTCAGCACGACCTCACGAGTGGTGTAGTCGATAGTAGCGACCGTGCCCATATACTCGTATGCCCTAATGATGGCAGTACCGGGCCTGGTTCCCTTGGGCGCTTTCTTGATTTCTTGTACTTCATCCCACATTGGTTTGCCACCTGGGCCTGCGACGTAAACCTCTACCCGATCATGGAATTCCGCTTTGATGGTGTCGCCGACCCCGATCTGCTCAAAATTCTTCACCGAAGCGCCAACCTTGATCTTTGCGAGTTTGCCGTCAGGAAACTTCAGGGTCAGGATGCGGTTCTTGCGACTGATGGCCTGTACCCGGGCTTGAAGGATAGTGTCGATTTCTTCTGTCACACCTGGTTTGTTGGCGTTGTCAGCCGCTATTTCGGTGGGCGTTTTGACCTTCTTGCTGGACGAACAACCGCTTATGAGCACGCTGGCAAGACATCCAGTGAGCAGGGTGATGAGAAACGGGTTAAAGTTAGTTTTCATGGCCTTATAGTGTCTGCTGAGCCGAAGGGGGCTGGATAGTTGGGACGCTAATGTTGGGCCGGAGTGTAGCAAGCGCTATAAATCTTGCCAAATCCGTACCGCGCCAGTTTGGTGCTGCGGCTTAAGTCGCTGCATGGTGGATGCTGACGCGGTGATCACGTAGGTTAGCCATCAATGTTATGTCGAGTCATGAGCCTTATCCCATGCCATTTATGCGCTCCATCGCCAGACTAAACGGCAGATGCCGGTATGTTGGCGCAGCCCTTTTTTCCTGGGTGAGAGCCTTGGTTCGGGCTATTCGCGTCGAGGGTCTGGACTATCGTGCAACCAGTCTGGCCTATACAACACTTTTGTCGATCGTGCCGGGCCTCGCGCTGTGCTTCTCTCTGCTCAAAACATTCGGCGTTAACAAACAGTTGGAACCTTTTCTACAGCAGGTACTTTCGCCATTGGGCGACAAGGCGCCAATCCTTGTGGACAAGATTCTCGACTTCGTGGCGCGGGTCAATATTGGCGTGTTGAGTTTCATGGGCCTGGTGGCGCTGATCTACATCGTTATCTCCATGCTGAGCAAGATAGAAACGGCCTTTAATCACATCTGGCGTATTACTCAGCCCCGGAGTCTTATGCGGCGGGCGGGCGACTACATTAGTGTGGCGCTCCTGGGGCCAGTGCTGATGTTTTCGGCCATGGGCCTGACCAGTTCCTTGCCCGGCGCCTCTGCTGTTCGCAGGTTGGTGGCGTATGAACCATTCGGAATTCTGTTTTTTCTTGCTGGCAAAGTCCTGTCGTTATTGTTGATCGTCGCGGCATTCAGTTTTGTTTATCTCTACATTCCAAATACCCGGGTGCCGTGGCGGGCGGCCCTGTTTGGCGGGACGGTCGGTGGCCTTGGCTGGAAATTGGCGGGGTTCCTGTTTGCCCATTTTGTTTCCGGTTCAGCAAACTACCATGCCCTGTATTCCAGTTTGGTAATCGTTGTTTTGTTTATGATCTGGCTGGATCTGTCCTGGTTGATTCTGCTGATGGGGGGACAGGCGGCCATGTATTTTCAGCACCCCTACTACGTTAAGGGTTTTGATCGTTTCCGGGATCTCGGAAATCGTATGAGGGAAGGTCTGGGTTTGACCCTGATGGCACTGATTGCCGATCGATTTATTCGTAACGAGACGCCCTGGACGCTGGATGCTCTGGCTGAGCATTTGTTACTGCCCTGGGAGACAATCAAGGAGGCATTGGAGGTGCTTCAACGGGGTGGGCTATTGGCGGAAACAGCAGGTGGAGACGAGAGTTTTTTACCTGCCCGAGACATTGCCGGCATTCAGGTCAAGGATATCCTCGGAGTCCTGCGTACAGGGCGGGACGATGCGGCCCTTATGCAGGCTGGGCCAACGTTCATGTTACCCGCTGTGGAAAAAGCGCTGGATAGGCTGGAGCATGACGCAACGGCAGGTACTGTTGCCCATCTCAGTTTGCGTGATCTCGTTTTGACTGCTGGCTGAAAAATGAAGTTTGTATTGGTTGCGTCATGCGGGTGTGTGCTCACTTCAATTATGAACTACCCCAATAAGAGACTGTCGTAGATATGGTTCTTCCTTTCCTTTGTGACCCGCCTCTGGCGGGTCTTTTTTCGCAAGTTTTTTGCTGTCGGTCGGTGGCC
Source organism: Methylococcaceae bacterium (assembly GCA_046305255.1). Lineage (GTDB taxonomy): Bacteria > Pseudomonadota > Gammaproteobacteria > Methylococcales > Methylococcaceae > UBA6136. The sequence continues at coordinate 14,987 of JBKCCF010000080.1, read as the reverse complement.
CTCGAATAACGGTCGGTTGGTTAACGGAAAGGGCTGGGTGGTTGCAATTTTTTTTCCAGTTCTCTATAAGTTGAGGGGATTAAAAAAAGTGCACTCCGTCAAAGGCACAGTCAATAAAATCAAGAAACACACTTCAATCTGGAGGATCAGATCATGTTCAATTCTAAGCGATTGATCGTCGCGTCAGCCTTGACTGCGATATCGTTCGGCGCCGCCGCTATTGAGTGGCAGGCCCTGCCAAGCAAGGCGCCGGAGCCCGCTGGCAATCCTACAACCCCGGCAAAGGTAGAACTCGGGAAGATGCTTTACCACGATGTCCGCCTATCATCCAACGGTGTCCTGTCCTGTAATTCCTGCCACAACGTGATGTCTGGAGGCGAGGACAACCGCAGCGGCTCCATTGGTGTCAAGAATCAGGTCGGGGGTCGCAGCGCACCAACAGTTTGGAACTCCGCATTCAGTTCAGTGCAGTTTTGGGATGGGCGTGCGCCCAGCCTCGAAGAGCAAGCTCGGGGTCCGGTCACCAATCCCGGTGAAATGGGCATGAAGAGTTGGGATGATGTTGTTGCACGTCTGAAGGCTATGCCGGAATACACCAAGGCATTTGAATTCGCATTTGGCAGTTCTGACAGTGTCACTGCAGACAATGCTGTTAAAGCCATCGCGGCTTACGAGCGTACCTTGATTACCCCGAATAGCCCCTACGATAAGTACGTCAAGGGTGATAAAGCTGCATTAAGTGACCAGCAGGTTCGTGGAATGAATACTTTTGCGGAACTGGGTTGCGTCGGCTGTCACTCGGGTCCTGCCTTCAATGGTCCTCAACTGCCAGAAGGAACCGGCTTCTATCAGAAATTCCCTGGTCATGAAAACGGTGTATTAGAAGCCAAATATGACTTCTCTTCGGACTTGGGTCGTTTCGAGGCCACCAAGGATCAGGCTGACAAGCATCTGTTCAAAGTGCCAACTCTTCGTAATATCGCTCTAACCGCGCCTTATTTTCACAATGGAAAAGTAAAGACGCTGGATGAGGCGGTCAAGGTTATGGCCAAGTTGCAACTTAACAAGGAAATCACTCAGGAACAGGCCACTGACATTGTGGCTTTCCTAAACGGGCTTACCGGTGAATTCCCCAAGATTGAGATGCCGCGTTTGCCAGCCTATGCAAATCAGGCGTTCCCGACGGAATAATTCTGTCGGATTGCAGTACAGAGCCAGCCTCCGGGCTGGCTTTTTTGAGTCAGTTGGCCGCAAACGTGTAACTTAAGACCTGACCACTCTGCTCCCCAGTGGGGCTATTTTCAGCAGCAGCAGCATGCCGGGAATGGCGGCCAGAAAGCAGACCCAAAAAAAACGCTCCCACCCCAGGGCATTAATCTGTAACAGCGTAAAGTCGCCGATTTTCAAAGCACCACCTTCCACCAGAAAACCAGTTAAAGCGTTGGCGACGGTTCTAGGTGTCGCGGCCAGACTGGTAAAGAGGGCGAACTGGGTGGCGGCATAAGCCGGATGCGTTGTTTGTGCGGTGAAGGCTACAAACGCGGCTGTACCGAGTCCGACCCCAAAGGACTCAGCTGCAATCACGCTGGCCAGCCCGGCTATGGTGTGTTCCGCCGTTGCGAGCCAGGCAAAACCCAGAATGACGAGTGCCTGTAAGATACCGAAAAGCCAGAGGGCTTTGTTAAGGCCTAGCCTAACCATCCAGATACCACCGAAAATGCCGCCAATGACGTTGGGCCAAAGGCCGGCATTTTTGGCAATCATGCCGATTTCTGTCTTGCTATAGCCAAGGTCCAGATAAAACGGCGTTGCTAGTGATGTTGCCATGCTGTCCCCGAGTTTGTAGAGAAATATAAAAGCCAGCACGGTGAGCGCACTATTCCAGCCTTTGCGCCCGACAAATTCAGTAAAGGGCTCCACTATGGCCTCACGCAGGGTGCGGGGGGGGGAAGTGATGGCCGGTTCGGCAACCATCACGGTCATGATGAGTCCAGGTATCATGAAGAGGGCGGTGATGGTGAATACCCACTGCCAGGATAGGTGATCGGCCAGAATCAATGATAGAGCACCGGGTATGAGTCCAGCGATCTTGTAGGCATTAACATGCACAACATTTCCGATGCCTTGCTCTTCATCCTTCAGCAGTTCCCGCCGATAAGCGTCAAGGGCGATATCCTGAGTGGCGGAAAAAAAGGCCACCATAAATGCAAGGGTGCTGATGCTGGTAAGGTCTGATTGAGGTGAGAGCCAACCGAAAAGGGGAAGGGTGAACAGCAGGGCAATTTGGCTGACCAGCATCCAGGACCGTCGGCGGCCCAGCCGTAATCCATAGCGATCACACAGTGGTGCCCAGGCAAATTTCCATATATAGGGAAATTGAACCAGTGCCAGCAGACCAATAGCCTTCAGTTCGACGCCGTTTTCGCGTAGCCAGGCCGATAACAGACTGATGAGAACAAATAGCGGCAAGCCCGAAGAGAACCCTGTTAATAGGCAGAGCAAAATTCGTTTGTTTAGCAGTTTTTCAAGTCGGGAAAGCGTAGTCATAGTCGATCGTCAGTGGGGCGTGGTCGGAGAAGCGGTTATCCCGATAGATCGACCCGCTGACAAGAGCGGGCCGCAGGCTCGGACTGACGACCTGGTAGTCTATGCGCCAGCCGACATTGTTGACCCAGGCCTGTCCTCGGTTTGACCACCACGTGTATTCCGGGGATTCGGGATAAAGCGCTCGAAAGGCATCAACCCATCCATCTGTATTGAATACCGTATCCAGCCATGATCGCTCCTCGGGCAAGAAACCTGAGTTTTTCTGATTCGACTTCCAGTTTTTGAGGTCTATGGGTTTGTGTGCAATGTTCCAGTCGCCGCAAAAAATGTAGTCCCGCCCGGAAGATGCACATTCGCGTAAATGCGGTAGAAAACGTTCTAGAAAGTCGAATTTGACCGCTTGTCGCTGCTCGCTGGATGAACCTGAAGGAATGTAAATCGAAACGATGCTGAGTCTTCCAAACCGTAATTCAAGGTAGCGGCCTTCAGCATCCATATCTGGCCAGTCCAGTCCCTCGATGACAGTATCGGGTTTCTGTCGAGTATAGATAGCAACGCCGCTGTATCCTTTTTTTTCGGCATCATGGTAGTAGCCGTGGTGTGATGTGGGCCAGAAATGTGATTCTAGCAGTTGCTGGCGATGCGCTTTTGTTTCTTGTATGCAGAGAATATCGGTATTCTGTTGAGCCATCCAATCGAAGAGTCCTTTACGGCTGGCCGAGCGGATGCCGTTGGCGTTGAGAGTAATAATGCGCATGGAGTCGAAGTCGTGTGCGGTTTGTAATGAGCGAGGTTTGGCTCTCGCCCCTGTGGTAAAAGCGCATGGGTTGCTTAAACAGGGGTTGATAGGTAGTATGGAGGGTTTAGTACATTGACCCGATAGCCCCCCTTGGAGACGCATTTATGAAGCCGGACATACACCCCGCCTATGAGGCAGTAACTGTAAATTGCAGTTGTGGTAACACCTTCGAAACCAAGTCGACCTTGGGCAAAGATCTCAACATAGAGGTTTGTGCCGCCTGCCATCCATTCTATACGGGTAAGCAAAGAGTCGTCGATACGGCTGGCCGTGTCGACAAGTTCCGCCGCCGATACAGTCGCGCCTGAGTCGATCGGGTTGCCAGCAAGTACGGCGGGCAACCCGAATTTTACGTTACTCCAACGGAACGTATTCTCCTGTCGCCTTCCTCGTTTGTTTTACGATGTCTCGACATCTCTAAGGCCCTTTTGGTTTTTTAGAATAGGGATTCGACTGATCTACCACCTGACGAGCCTGCGGGCCGATTCCGTCCCGACTCACGGGCACCGTCTTCATCATACGGGATATCTCGCCGTTTTCTGGGTTTGACCAGTTCGCCGTTATCAATAGACGTGTTCCCCTTGTCTGCCGGGAACTCATATTCTGGCACGGTCGTGTTCTTGCTGTTTTGGGTTTTCACCGGCTTGATATTGACACCTACAGGTAGCGGGAAGCTGTATTCCGGCACGTTTTCCAGTGCTACTTTCATGAATTTTATCCACATGGGGAGTGCCAATTCTCCGCCCATCTGACCCCGACCAAGGGATTTGTAGCTGTCGAAACCAAACCAGGTGATTGTGACCAGGTCAGGTGTGTAGCCATTGAACCAGGCGTCATGAAAATCATTGGTTGTACCTGTTTTACCGGCAATGTCAGAGCGGTTGAGGCTAAGCGCCTTCCTGGCTGTACCTTTTCGTACCACATCCTGCAGCATTGAATTCATCATGAAGTGAACTTTTGGTGACATGATCCGTTTGGCAGTACCCTCGGTTGTTTGCCCCGCGTCCTCGCACTCGACGCAGGCGTTTGGCGGGTTCGCCTGATATATCACCCTTCCATTATAGGATTCCACGCTGGCAATGAAGTAGGGATCAACCCTGAAACCGCCATTAGCAAAAGCCGCATACATTTGGGCCATGCGCAGAGGGCTGGCAGACCCGCTACCCAGCGCCAGCGGAAGAACTCTGGGTAGTTCGTCTTTTTCAAAACCAAACTCCCGGGCCAGTTTGATGGCTTTGTCTATACCCACTTTCTGTAAAAGTTTCACAGCCACTACGTTGCGTGAGTACATCAGTGCGTTGCGTAGGGGCGTGGGTCCATAGTAGCGGTTTGATGCATTCTGCGGATGCCAGCCGCCAACGCTTATCGGAGCATCATTGATGATGCTGGACGGGGTCATACCCTGTTCCAGGGCCGCGGTATATACGATTGGCTTGAAGCCGGATCCGGGCTGACGTTTGGCCTGAATAGCGCGATTAAATTTGCTGTACTTGAAGTCGTAACCGCCCGCGATGGCCACCACCGCACCATCCTTGGGATTCAGTGAAACCATGGCGGCACCGACCTCGGGGATCTGAGTCAATGTCCAGTGAGAGTTCTGATCCCTGAGCCGAATCACATCACCCGCCTTGAGGGGCTTGTTACCAGATGCTTCATCTTTGCCATCTCTTCTGCCGGTAAGGTAGCGATTGGCCCAACTCAGATCATTTGCCGTCAGCGTCAGATGCTTCTCGTTGCCCATGTAGATGTCAGCCGAACCATTTTTCAGTGACAGTACCAAGCCAGGTTCGGTAAGGCCAATTTTCCCAAAGTTTGCCAGTTGTTGATCCCATTCTTTTGCCGTTTTGAACGTTTTGAGGTCCACACGCTCTCGGATGGCGCGAAAGCGGCGGTGTTCGTCAAAATCATGCAGGCTCGTTCTGAGTGTGTCTTCGGCCAGTAATTGCAGTTTCGAGTCGATGGTGGTGCGAACCTGATAGCCGTTGTTATAGGCCTCTTCCCCATACTGGTCATACATCTGATTGCGAACGATTTCGGCAACATACGGTAGATCAACCTGAAGATTGCGTTCATGCAGTGCTGCAGTATTGGGAGTAGCCAAGGCTTCATCGTGCGCTGTCTGGTCGATAAAGCCTAGGGAAAGCATTCTGTCCAGAATGTAGTTGCGACGGATCATGGCCCGATCGGGGTTGACGATGGGATTGAAGGTTGATGGTGCCTTGGGCAGGCCTGCTATCGTTGCCATTTCCGCGAGGTCGAGCTGATCAACGGTTTTGTTGTAATAGACCTCGGCGGCTGCGCTGATGCCGTAGGCGTGGTTTCCGAGATAGATTTTGTTCAGATACAGTTCGAGTATCTGATCCTTGGAGAGCTCCGACTCAATCTTCATCGCCAGCATGATTTCGCGAACCTTGCGCAAATAGGTTTTTTCATTGCTAAGGAAAAAATTACGGGCAACCTGCATGGTGATGGTGCTACCACCCTGCTTTTTCTCACCGGTACGCAACAATGAGACAGAGGCTCGAAGCAGTCCCTGGTAGTCAAATCCGGGATGTTCATAGAAGCGATTATCCTCGGCGGCAAGAAAAGCCTGCACCGCTTGCTTGGGGATGGTGTTCAGCGACATCGGATAGCGAATTTGCTCACCAAATTGGCCGATCAACAGGCCGTCCCTGCTATAGATCTTCATGGGACTCTGGTAACGAATATCCCTGAGTATCGCAAGATCGGGCAGTTCGGCCTGCAAATGCAGGTAAATACCGAAAATGATCAGCCCCAGGGTCATGAGACCAGCGGTAAGTCCTACCAATAGCCGGGCGATGAAGCTCATGGATGATCCAACTGCAGTGCGGCGATGTTTGGAGCGGGTCCGGGACACGTTAAGAAAAGCAGTAGTTGTGAGGCTTGACGGGTAGGTCTGGCCCAGATTGTCTCAGGAAGCCGAACCGGTCGAGTGATCTTCCGAGGTTGCGGTCTGCATGAATGTTATACGGTGCTGCTGTTACTATACTACATCCGGAAAATTTGCTGGATCGTGCATCCTGCCCGGCTCTCATGGCAAATCGGGTTCATCAGTAGCGCTATCGGCTAACCATGTTTTCACTCGCAGCTAAGAAACCAGTTTTGCTGGGCATTGATATTAGCAATACGTCGGTCAAGGTCGTCGAACTTGCCTCGGTTGAGACCGGCTTCGATGTGCGGGGCTACGCTGTGACAGCCATCCCCTCTGTGGATGCGGGAAGTGAGATTAAAAACGACTCCCGCATTGAGGCGATTGGCAGCGCCGTTCGTAAGGCTGTAAAACAATCGGGCACCCGATTGACCCGCGCTGCCGCTGCCGTCTCGGGTTCTTCTGTCATTTCCCGTACCCTTCAGGTTTCTTCAACCTTGAATGAAGACGAAATCGAAGCACAGATTGAGCTGGAGGCAGAACAGTATATTCCCTATCCGGTTGATGAGGTGAGCTTTGATTTCAGTATCCAGGGACCCTCGTCGCAGCCCGGTATGATTGATGTTTTGGTTGTCGCATCCCGCAAGGCGTTTGTAGAAGATCGGGCTGCAGCGCTTGAGTGGGCCGGACTTAAAGCCGAGATCATTGATGTTGATTCATTTGCCATGGAGGCTGCCTACACGCGCACTAGGGCCAAGGCACACGATACTTCCGCTGACTGCTATGCCATCATCGATATTGGCTCAATGGCGACCACGCTTAACGTCATCAACAGACGGCAGGTGGTGTTCACTCGCGAACAGGGTATTGGGGGGCGCCAATTGACCGAGGAGATTCAGCGGCGCTTTGGCCTGTCCTTCGAGGACGCCGAGCGCGCCAAAAAATATGGGGGAATGCCGAGCCAGTACGAAGACGAGGTGCTCCGCCCTTTCGTGACTTTGCTGGGGCAACAGATCAGTCGCTCGCTCCATTTCTTCAGATCCTCCCAGCCACAATCTGCCCTTAATCATCTCGTTTTGGCGGGTGGATGCGCCGGCCTGCCTGGCCTTGAGGCAGTCTTGCAGGAAACCGAAGGTGCTGAAATCACCGTAGTAAATCCCTTTGTCAACATGTCCATCGCTGCGAGGTTGAGCCGGCAGAATCTGGCCAAGGATGCGCCGTCATTGTTGACGGCGACCGGGCTGGCATTGCGTAGTTTCGAATAAACCGATGGGCATCAATCTGCTTCCCTGGCGGTCGGCGCGGCGTAAACGTCAGCAACGGCACTTCATTCTGACCCTTTGTGGCATGCTAGGTGTGACCTTGCTTGTCATGATGGTGGTACACATCAATATCGCCCAGCGCATTGCCCATCAGGAACAGCGTAACCAGTTTCTAACCAGCGAGCTGGCGGTGCTGGATCAGAAAATAAAGGAGATCCAGGATCTTGAAAAAAAGAAAAAAAATCTGATTGCACGTATGGATGTCATCCAGACCTTGCAGAGCAGCCGGCCGGAAATCGTCCACCTGTTTGACGAATTGGCCCGTAAAGTACCTGAAGGTGTGCAGTTGCTGGATATCACCCAGACTGACCGAACACTGACAATCAATGGTATGGCCCAGTCCAATGCGCGAGTTTCGGTGCTTATGCGAAATCTGGATATTTCCCAATGGTTTGGAGTGCCATCGCTGCAGGTTATCGAATCCAGGCCGGAAGGTGACGCCAGGAGAATGCACCAAACCAGTCGATTTGCTCTACAGGTGATGCAGGCTGACGAGAAAAAGGCAGACGACGATCCACAGCCATCAGCGGGAAAGTCCAAACCATGAACCTATCCGAAATTAGTTGGGATCTCGAATATGCTGGATCGTGGCCTGTTGCGATCAAGACACTGGTGGTCGCTGTCTTGTGCCTGCTGCTGTCGGCACTTTGGTACCACCTTGATACCGCAGGCCAGTTTGAACAACTTGAGGCCACACAGGCACGCGAAGCTGAACTGCGAGCCACATTTGAAATAAGGCAGCGTAAGGCCTCCAATCTCGACGAATATAAAGAGCAATTGCTGGATATTGAAAAAACCTTCGGTGAACTGTTGCGACAGTTGCCTGATCGCACCCAGGTGCCCGAGCTACTGGTAGATGTGTCGCAAACCGGTCTTGCCAGCGGACTTGAATTCGAACTTTTCAAGCCCGGGACCGAAGTAACCAGGGATTTCTACGCGGAGCTGCCCATTGAGGTGCGGGTGCTGGGAACATTCTTCGACTTTGGCAGCTTTGTCAGCAGCCTGGCCTCATTGCCGAGGATTGTCACCGTGCATAACATCAAGATTGCGCCTAACCTTGCTAAAGAGTCCGGCGGACAGAGCGGCCCCAAGTATCCCCTGACCATGAGCGCCCTGGTACGCACCTACCGCTATCTTGATGAGGGTGAACTGGCTCTTAAACCGACGGCTAAATCTGCCGCGGCCAAACCCTGACAGCCCTGATGAACTCTCGTCTTATGTCCGTTCAGCCGTTTAGTCGTCTCTTTGCGGTTTTTTTCTCGCTGCTGGCAGGTTGTGCTGATGACGATATGGCAGACCTTGAGGCTTATGTCGCTGAAGTCAAGAAACGTGACAAAGGCGATATAGAGTCCCTGCCGGATATTAAGGTTGTGGAATCGTTTCTATTCAGGCCGACTGAACTGCGCGACCGCTTCGAACCCGATGACATGATGAAAATGCAGGAAGAGGGGCGGGTGGAAACCGGCATCAGGCCGGATACCCTGCGCGCCAAAGAAGAGCTTGAGTCCTATGAACTGGATACCCTCAGGATGGTAGGGACGGTCAGACAAGGGGGCGTGGTCTGGGGCCTGTTGAAGGGGGCGGACCATACCATCCACCGAGTGCGTGTGGGTAACTACCTGGGTAAAAATTACGGCAAGATTGTCAGCATCAATGACAATCAGGTGGAAATTGTCGAGATCGTTGCTGATAGCGCCGGTGCCTGGCATGAGCGCCGGGCAGGGCTTGAACTCACTGACGTGGACGAGAGAAACTGAACCATGGGTGGCAACAAAACAGGGCTGCGCGTGCATGGCCGCCTGAAATTGGCGGCGTGTTTGCGTGTACTTCTGATCATGCTGCTAGCCGTTTGCAGTTGGAGAGTCGAGGCCGCATTGAGCCTGCAGTCGCTGAATTTTTCTGTGCTGCCCGGAGACCGCCTCGAGTTCGTCCTCATGCTGAACGGCCCGGCCATACCGCCGCGTCATTTTCAGACTGAAAATCCTGATCGCATCATCCTTGATTTACCGGGGGTCAGTTGTGATCTGGCTCAGCGCTCGGTTGTCGTGGGTCGGAGTGGGGTTGAAAGACTTGTGGCAGTTACCGCAGGAGGCCGCACCCGTATCATCCTTGAATTGTCCCGCATGCAACCCTACACCACCCGTATCGACGGCAATCGCATCGTGTTGACGCTGCAAACCGAAGTTCACACAAGGCCGCCATCACAGTCGACCGCACGTCCAGCGAACGGGTCGATTGTGGCTGATGCCAGACCTTACAGTCCAATCGCCGGTGTCAAAGAGCTCGGCAATGTCGATTTTCGCAGGGGGGAGCGCGGTGAGGGACGATTGCTCATAACCTTGGGTAACCCCAAGGCAGTGGTTGATATCAAACGTGAGGGCAGAAAGGTCATCATAAGACTGCCGGACGCCGAGTTGCCATCCAGACTGGCGCGGCGGTTGGACGTCATCGATTTTGCCACCCCGATTCATTACATTGAGGCTACGGCCGACGGCTCGGGTGTCAAAATTACGGTGATACCGGTATCCGACCATTATGAGTTCGCTTCCTATCAGTCGGGCAGTTTGCTCGCGGTCGACTTTCGGTCTTTGCCGGAACGCGAACGCACTGCCTCAGGCAAGCGGCCTACGGTCTATACCGGTAACAAACTGACCTTGAATTTTCAGGACATTTCGGTGCGTTCCGTCCTGCAGATACTGGGCGACTTCACTAGCGTCAACATCGTCGCAAGCGATACGGTGGAAGGTAACGTCACTCTGCGGTTGCAGGACGTTCCCTGGGATCAGGCCCTTGACTTGGTGCTGAAAGCAAAGGGGCTTGGCAAGCGGCAAGAGGGAAACATCATTCGGGTCGCTCCGCTGGATGAACTTAACAAGCAGGAAAGAGATGAACTTGAAGCACAACGCGTGGTAGAGGATCTCGAACCGCTGCGTACCGAAATAATCCAGATCAATTACACCAAGGCTGAGGATCTTAAGAAGATTCTGGTTGGTACGACCGAAAAAACCAACCAATCGACCAGCGAAACCAGTCCGATTACCGGTCAGCGTTCGACCACAGCAACCACGGCGCTTGATGTAACCCAATCCGTACTTTCGCCACGCGGTAATGTCACGACAGATCCACGGACCAATCAACTGATTGTGCAGGAAACTGCACTCAATATTGATCGCATCAGAGAACTGGTCAGCAAACTCGACAAGCCGGTGAGGCAGGTGCTGATAGAGTCGCGAATTGTGATAGCGACCAACGACTTTACCCGCGAACTGGGGGCCAGGTTGTCCCTGAACAGGGCTACCTCAGTCAATACTCAATCAAAAGGTAATACCAACTATGACATCGTGCCACCGAATGATACCAGTGGCGTTAGTGGCAATGCCCTGGTCGATCTGGCTTCGACGGCGGCCACAGCGAGCGGTGGATATTTTGGCGTCACTTTTCTCAAGGTTGGTGAATATCTGCTGGATCTGGAGCTATCTGCAGCTCAGATTGATGGTCGCAGTGAGATTGTCTCCACCCCCAAACTGGTGACCACGGATCAAACTGAAGCCTACATCCTGCAAGGTCAGCAATTACCCTATACCCAGAACAATGCCCTCGGGGCCTCCAATACCCAGTTCAAGGATGCGGTGCTGGAACTGAAAGTCACGCCCCATATCACGCCGGATGAAAATATCCTGATGGACCTCTCGGTGAAGAAGGATGCGCGGGGTGAACAGACGCAGAGTGGCCTGGCCATCGACAAGCGTGAGATCCGTACCACGGCTCAGGTGGCAAATGGCGAAACCATGGTGCTGGGGGGCGTTTTCGAAGGGGATCAGCAAAACCAGACAGAAAAGGTGCCTTTTCTGGGTGACCTGCCCGGGGTGGGCTTCATGTTCCGACGGGATTTGGTGAAGGACAACAAGAAGGAGTTATTGATCTTTATTACACCAAAGGTCATCGGCTCGGCTTTGGTTGGCCGCTAAGGCAGAGGGGCGAACGTGCCTATTTCCACGGACAGTGGGGTTACCGGGCGCGTCGGTGGAGCCAGGAACCCCGTTACCGCGGAGGTAACAGGGTTTTTAACCTCAAGGTTAGAGCTATTCCGGCTCGTGAGTCGGCCCGGTTGGGGGAGGACTGAAGTCTTCAGCGGGTGATACAGCTCTGGGTTCGCTCGGTCTTGCTTTTTCAATCCGCTCAACAGCCAGCGGCTCAAATGAGGCGTTGCCTAGTTCCGGTCTGCTCTCTATTAAAATCGAACCCTCCGCACGCAGCGGGATTCGCCGGTCCCTGCGACCGCGGGTACGACGACGGGAAGGTCTGCGGGGCAATTCACCTGCCTCACCCTCACTGGTCTGTTCAGCGCCGGTTTCGAATGGCTCTGAGGGGAGAATGTCGGCCTGTATGTCCTGATCGCGCTCGCGGCTCAATGGGGTCTCATTCTGCAGAACCTCGACCTCGGATGCCGAAGTCGTTTCCCTTTGCACCAAATCCTGCCCGTCGCGTTGACGAGGATGGCGACCCGAACGGCCATTTCGTCTGGGACGTCTTGCCCTTTCTGCCAGCGGCGTTACGGTTTCTATATCCGCTGTCAGCGTCGTCGCGTTGTCGAGGCTGGTGTCACTGTCAATTGAAAAGTTCAGCTGATCCGGTTCGGCCTCTGCTGGAATCGTGGATGAGCCATCTTCACTGAACAAATATTCCTGCTCAACCGTTGGGTTAGATCCACCCTCGTTGCGTCGTCCTCTTCTGCGGCGCCCCCCCCGACGACTACCCTCTCGCGGACTACGCTCCATCTCCATCAGTTCATCCAGACTTGGGATAACGGGCTCTCGTGCCGAATCCGCCTGTTCGAATGCCTGTTGTGGGTGTGGCCTTGGACCCTGTGCGGGTCGCGGTGGCCTGGGATCATTGCGGCGATTTTGCTTTTGCTCAAACCCCTGACGCCTGCCCTGTTGTCCGCGGGGCTCTCTTGGCTCACGCGATTCCTTGAGTTCGCGAGGTTCGTACAGTGTTGCGGGAGAAGCCTGGTAGATGGGGGCAACGCTGCTGGCGTCGGGACCTATCTCCTCGCCCTCTTCAGTTTTACTGCCCGTCAATATAGTCAGAAAACGCTTGATCAGACCCCCACCACCCGGTTTGCTGGCAGCGTGGGAGGGCATGCCCGGCACTGTGGCCGGAGGTGGCAGAGGGAGAAACTCCTTGACAGCGGGTTGTGCACCGGTTGTGGAAACATCGCGGATGTGGCGGCTTGTTTCAGTTGCGGTCGGAGCAGGGCGGTTGATCAGGTAACTTGCCGGCCTTTCCGCATCCACCTCATCTGTTTCCGACGTCCGCAGACGCTGGATGTCATAGGCCGGGGTTTCCATGTCCTTACGCGGGATGATGATGACTGAGACGGCGTGCCTCTTTTCTATGTCCTGTACACTGGCGCGTTTTTCATTAAGAAGGTAAGTGGCTGACTCGACCGGAAGATAGGCAATGATCTTACCGGTGTTCTTTTTCATGGCCTCTTCTTCGATGATGCGCAGAACCGATAGAGCCAGCGACTCAACGCTCCGGATTGAGCCCTGGCCACTGCAGCGGGGGCAGGGCAGCAAGCTGGATTCGCCCAGTGAGGGCCTTAGCCGCTGACGCGACATTTCCAGCAGGCCGAAGCGTGAAATACGGCCCAGCTGAATGCGGGCACGATCCATTCGAACAGCATCCCGCAGTCGATTTTCCACTGCACGTTGGTTTCGGGAGGCCATCATGTCAATAAAGTCAATTACGAACAGGCCGCCTAGATCACGTAACCGTAATTGCCGGGCAATTTCGTCGGCAGCTTCAAGGTTGGTGTTGAGTGCAGTTTCCTCAATGTCGCCGCCCTTCGTGGCGCGGGCCGAGTTGATATCAATTGCTGTCAGGGCCTCGGAGGGGTCAATGACGATGGCGCCTCCTGAGGGTAGTGGGACCTCGCGGCTGTAGGCCATCTCAATCTGGCTTTCGATCTGGTAGCGATTGAACAGCGGAACATTGTCCTGATACAGGCGCGCCTTGTTGATGAACTGAGGCATCACCTGCTGGAGGAAACTCTGAACGAGCTTGAAGCTGCCCGGATGGTCGATCAGGATTTCATCAATGTCACTCCGCAAGTGGTCGCGTAGCGCCCTGATGATGACATTGCTTTCCTGGAATACCAGTAACGGGGCCGGTTTTTCCTTGGCGGAACGATCAATAGCCTCCCACAGTTGCAATAGGTAGTTAAGGTCCCATTGCAGTTCCTCTACCGACTTGCCGCCCCCCGCCGTTCGGATGATGAGTCCCATACTCTCCGGAACCTGGAGAGCGCTCATGACCTCGCGCATGTCGGTTCGGGTATCTCCCTCTATCCGCCGGGAAATTCCCCCCGCTCGGGGATTATTCGGCATTAGCACAAGATAACTGCCGGCAAGGCTGATGTAGGTGGTGAGTGCAGCGCCCTTGGTGCCACGCTCCTCCTTTTCAACCTGAACGATCAATTCCTGGCCTTCACGGAGGTGTTCCTTGATTTCACGCCGGCTAACGTCCTGGTCGGGAGACTGGCCGATATAGCAGGGAAGAATCTCCTTGAACGGGAGAAAGCCATGCCGTTCCGAGCCAAAGTTGACGAACGCCGCTTCGAGGCTTGGCTCAACCCGACTGATAATTCCCTTATAAATGTTGGATTTTTTTTGTTCCCGAGAAGGGACTTCGATGTCGAAATCGTAAAGTTTCTGGCCGTCTACCAAGGCAACGCGGAGTTCTTCCGGTTGCGTGGCGTTGATTAACATTCTTTTCATTTAGCTGGTCCTTTAGCATCCCGAAGCAACCACTCCAATGGTCACGCGCAGGCATTTCTTATAGATCAGGTGTCTGATCGTCTTGGTTGAGCGCGCTATATGCCGCTTCACTTCCGGGTAACGGTACTCGGCTAACCGAGGCGGCTACACGGGTCACATTCGGGTTGCGGATTGCTCGCTCGTCTTGGGTCGAGCGACAAAACCCTGTTATTTTCACGACTTCGCGGTTTCCTTGCAGGCATTAGGCCGTACAGAAGTTTGACTGGCGATTTCGGAGTGGGATTCAAACAGGTTCTCGGCGGGAGCGCGGAACATTTATAGTTCCCGCAGTCTGTGTCTCCGCCGGTCCTTATTGGAATTCGTTTAGTGAGGATTATGTCCGGTGCCGGCGGCTTTCCACATCAGTCCCACCGCTGGAGTGTCTGCCCTGTTGTTTCATTTATTGCCGGATGGATGCCTATATCAAATTAAGGCGCAATAACCCACGGTTGTGAACTATATCAACCCAAATCGAAATCAGCAATTCAATCCATCAAACTGCTATTCTACCGGGATGAATTCGAGACCCACTTCTGCCGTTGTTCAATTGATTGAAGTCGATGCCGGGCATCAGGGCCAGAGGATAGACAACTTCCTGTTTGCACGCC
>JBKCCF010000079.1:0-2628 GCA_046305255.1 Methylococcaceae bacterium | reverse complement strand
AAACAGACCAGAAATGACCCGAATTTGGCTCGGAAATCGCCGAAATATGGGTGCTGACCTTGCTATCTAAGCGCGGCTCGACAAAATAGGCATTTAATCGAGGTGCCCAAATCATCTTTTATTTTCTGTTTTGCGAAATCTATATTGAATAAAATGTGCTTTCTCAGTGGGCCGGAAGCATCTTTTAGAGCGATTTCATAATCAACGATAGCATCTTCAAACCTGCCCTCACGAAGGGCGTTGTTCCCAAAGGCCAACTTTGTTTTCTTCATAGTGGTAATTGTGAATATTCCAAAGAAATTGATATTTCTCAACGTGAAAAGTATGGTGCTATCTTCTGCTTATTCACCGTGTTCTCTTGCAAGAAAAGTCGGCGCTGGCGGGACGGCATCTGGCAATGCCCCAATAGGTGCCGGTGGCAGATCTAGTTGCTGGTATTGGTGGCTGATGCGAGCTTGGGCTAGTAATCGGGCTTCGCTGCCGGGTGTTCCGGTCATGATTAAAGCTTGAAAGTGCTGCAGGGCGCGAGGTTGTTCGCCGGCTATCGCGGCGGCGCGGCCCAGGCTGTTATGCACGCCTGCGGCGAGGATGCGAGTGAGCAGTTTTTTGCTGACCCCCCAGTCTTTGGCCAGCCGGATGTATTGCTTGGCCTCGTCGATCTGGTCGGTTTGCAGCCGGCCGGCGGCGGCGAGCAGGGCGAGCTTGGCACGGTCGGGGTGGTGTTGCAGTGTGTCGCGGTTCAGTTGGGCGAGGCTTTGCCAGTCGCCGAATTGCCATTGCGTGCGGGCGCGTTCGAGGAGGTTTTCGTCGTAGGGAACGGGGGAGGCAGGTTCAGGGTGCAAAGTGCAAGATTCAAGGGGGGAATCTTCCTGATCTGCCTTGAGGAATTCTGGGATCTGTCGGACGGGGGATACCGATTCAGCCTCCGCTGCGGTGGGCGGAGATTGAAACCATCTTGATAATAGGGTTCGTAGTGCAGCAAACATGGCAGTGGGTTGATAACTCCGGCTTACTGTGGCAAGGGCTTTCAGGGGTATGCCCCGCGATTATCCGTCATACCCCCCCCTTGGTCTACCAAAGCGTCACTTTCTTGCAAGGATTGCGGGGCGGGTTGCATATAGGCCTTGCCTATCCCGGCGAAGCGAGCGTTCATGGGGGCCATTCGAACCATACCCCTTGAACCGCAATGCCCGACCACCCCGCCCCTGCCGATGCCTCACCCGCCAGCGCGCCACCCCTGCGCCAACGTGCGGCGCAGTATGTGCGCATGTCCACGGACCATCAGAAATACTCCACCGAGAATCAGGCGGACAAGATTCGGGCGTATGCCGAGCAGCGCGGTTTAGAGATTGCCGCACCTATGCCGACGAGGGCAAGAGCGGGTTGTCGATCGATGGCCGGGCGGCGCTGCAACGGCTGATTGCCGATGTGGAATGCGGCACGGCGAATTTTGCGGTGATCCTGGTTTATGACGTGAGCCGTTGGGGCCGATTTCAGGATGCGGATGAGTCGGCGTATTACGAGTACATCTGCAAGCGGGCGGGGATTTTGGTCACCTATGTGGCCGAGCAGTTCGAGAATGATGGTTCGCCGGTGTCGACCATCGTCAAGGGCGTGAAGCGCGCCATGGCCGGCGAATACAGCCGGGAACTCTCCGCCACAAGGTGTTTGCCGGGCAATGCCGGCTGATCGAGCTGGGGTTTCGCCAAGGCGGGCCAGCGGGTTATGGCCTGCGGCGGGTGTTGATTGATCAGACCGGGACAGTGAAAGGAACGTTGGCCCGGGGCGAGCATAAAAGCTTGCAAACCGACCGGGTGATTCTGGTGCCCGGCCCGGACGAGGAAGTGCGCCACGTGAACCTGATGTTCCAATGGCTGATCGAGGAGGATTTGCGCATTGGCGAGATTGCCGGCCGGCTCAACGGCATGGGCGTGCGCTCGGATCTCGGTCAGCCCTGGACCTACAGCACGGTGCGCCAGGTGCTGACCAATGAGAAGTACATCGGCAACAACCTCTATAACCGGCGTTCGTTCAAGCTCAAGAAGCTGCATGTCACTAACCCGCCGGCGATGTGGATTCGCAAGGAAGGCGCCTTCGAAGGCATTGTGCCAGCGGAGGTATTTTTTACGGCACAGCAGATCCTGATTGCCCGGGCGACGAAATACACGGACGAGGATTTGCTGGAACGCCTGCGGCGGCTGTATCAACACACCGGCAGGCTGAGCGGGTTGATTATCGACCAGGCGGAGGGGCTGCCTACCGCTGCCACCTATGCCCACCGCTTTGGCAGCTTGACGCAGGCTTACAGTCTTGTGGGGTTTCGTACCCAGTGGGATGTGCAGTTTCTGGAGATCAATCGCAAGCTGCGACGTATGCACCCACAGATTGTGCAGCGGACCCAGGCGACGATTGCCGAGCTGGGCGGCGAGGTGCGCTGTGATCCGCGCACCGATTTGCTCACGCTCAATTATGAGCTGCGGATCAGCGTGGTACTGGCGCGATGCCAGACCTTGGCAGATGGGGGGCAACGCTGGCAGGTGCATTTTGATCCGGCGCGCTATGCCCCGGATATCACGCTGGCGATTCGGCTTGATAGCAGCAATGCGGAGGAACTGGATTACTACCTGC
>JBKCCF010000078.1:0-2192 GCA_046305255.1 Methylococcaceae bacterium | reverse complement strand
CCGGCAGACCCTGCCCGCTTCGGAATTGCCGATGAGGTTTTAGCCTATGAGCCGGCTTTTGCCACTCTGCTGGGGGCGAGTGAGAACGACGACTGGATGAGCTTCGCACGGGCGCAGGTCTGGGCCGAACGCTGGGGCAGCTGTTTCGCCAATCTGGGCCGGGCAGGCCACATCAACGACGCTTCGGGTTACGGCGTCTGGCCGGAGGGGCCACTTTGGCTCGAACGTCTACAAACCATTACCCGCCACGGCGGCAATGCTGACCGATGTCCTGAGGGTATGGCGTTTCCCCAACACCCCACCATACCCTGACAGCAGGAGCCCATGCCATGCCACTTGAACATCTGGTAGAAACCTTTAACCGCCGCTTTATCCTTGAAAACCAACTGGACGCCCCGCCTCTTTATTATGACGGGCAACGGGTCCATGGCCGGTTCGGTGCCTTGCGCTTCACCAGCACCCTGAAACCGGTACGCCAGCGTTTGGCGCCGGCCATAATCTCCGGTCACGACACCACGCCGCTCGTACTGATACCCGCCGCGGCCGATGACACCACCCGGCTGCTGTATGGGGAAGAACTACCCAATATCGTGAGTCTTGACCGACTGAGCCGTACCGTCCACATGCTCAACTACCTGCCCAGGTCGCACGACAACGGCCACCTGTTTTTGCATGTCCATCCGAACCATGTGCTGACCATCAAGCAGGATCATGGTGCCTATTTTGAGGAGATCATCCAGCGCTGTGGCCTACCTGTTCGCCGCATCGTCATTACCCTTGCTCTGAGCACGATCTACCAGCGCCATACCCTGGTGCTGCTGGAGCGGCTCAAAAATTACCGCGACAGGGGCTATTCAACCGCCATCAGATTCGATGACCTGAGCAGCGAAGATTTCATCGACCGCTACGCACAGCATTTCCTTCATCGTTACGCCCCTGACTTTTTTCGCTTCAATGCGGCCTTCTTTCACAACGCCAGGGCAGACAAACTCAAGGACCGACGGCGACACGCCCTACTCTCAGCACTACGGCAGGTCGATACCCAGATCCTGCTAAGTGGCATCAGGAACCCCGCTGATACGCGGCTGGCCGAGGACATTCGCCCTGATTACGTGGAGGGTGATTGGTACGATGAAGGCTTGAACGACCGTGTTCGACATTTAGCGTCTTAGAGCCTGTTCACGATCTTCTGAGGAGCATGGCCAAGAAGGCTAAATGAATGAACTGCAGGCTAGTATTGAGCCAACGTTCGCAGTTCTTCCATAGCCGTCGGCTCTTCTCCAGTCATGCAAAACTGCGTTCGACCACCCATCGTTTTGGGATTACCGCAAAGGTGTGCAACTCACTGCGCCTGGCGACTTGCACCGTGACGTCCTCACCCAGAATTTCCTGCACACTCCGGGCAAAGGGCTCGCCCGCATAGCCGCTGTCGGTCAGCACGCTTTGCACGTTGCCCAGAGTGTTCCTGCAACGACCCATCGCCTGCAGGGCGCCTTTCCGATCAGTCACTTCGGCAGTCGTAACGACGATGGCGTGAGGGAGTCCCTGTGTATCCACAGCAATATGGCGCTTGATGCCTGAGATTTTCTTCCCTGCGTCATAACCTTTGTTAGCAGACGTGTCTGTGTTCTTCACGCTCTGCGAATCAATGATTAACAGACTGGGCGTGGCGTTGCGCCCCAATTTCTCGCGGGCCGCGCCAACCTGATTTTTTTAATGCCCACTCCAGTACGCTTATGCCGTCTGGGTCAGGCTCGCTCCATTTGGCAAAATATGAATGCACGGTTCTCCACTTGGGAAAGTCCCTCGGCAGCATCCTCCACTGACACCCGCTCCGCAGCAGATACAACACCCCGCAGAAGAGTTCATACAGATCAACGTCGTCGGCTTGGTCCGTTTCCTCACACTTTGCAGGAGCGGCAGGATCTCTTCAAATTTTTTCGCGACTGATGTCGCTTGCGTATGGTTTTCTCATCAGCCTATTGTCCGGTATTTTCGGAAAATCGTGAACAGGCTCTAAGCGCGGCTCGACAAAATAGGCATTTAATCGAGGTGCCCCATAGTCGTCGGTTCTTCTCCAGCCATGCAAAACTGCGTTCGACCACCCATCGTTTTGGGATTACCGCAAAGGTGTGCAACTCACTGCGCCTGGCGACTTGCACCGTGACGTCCTCACCCAGAATTTCCTGCAC
>JBKCCF010000077.1:0-6775 GCA_046305255.1 Methylococcaceae bacterium | reverse complement strand
CGGAAGTGAAACCGCTTAGCGCCGATGATAGTGCAGATACCTGTGCGAAAGTAGGGAACTGCCAGGCTCCAATACTCACGGCCCCTCAGATAATCACTTCTGCGGGGCTTTTCTATTTTAGGTACACAGTACTCTGTACTGGCGTATCTCGTTTCATGTGTTTGCTGCGGTCGGCCTACAGTCACGGGCTACAAAGGTCCAAGGGTCCCCGAGCTCAATTGGATTAATCCGTTTGTTCATAATCTGAAGCCTCGTCCGTTAGGTTCCTACCTTGCGCTATTTCTATCGATTCAACCGACGTTCCGACTAGCACGCTCTGCATGAACGTCTCCCAGTTGCTGCCTACGGCTTCAAACCTCAGCCCGCTGGCCAACCTGTTAGGCTGACTTTAATTGATAGTCAGCTATTCCCTTTGACCTCGTATTACCCGAGTTCACGTTAGGAACTGCACGAGAGCATAGAGCAACCGGTTCGATTCCTAGCCCAGTCAGGACGCTTAGCGGCAAGATCCTCTAGACCGGGTTGCTCGCAGTAGGGTGTCTTGAAAACGGAGAGTAACTGCTTTATTGTCGTATAGTCGCCCTTTTCAGCCTCATCAATAGCCACTTGAGTAAGGTAATTCCTCGGTATGTAAAGGGGGTTTGTCGAGTTCATTCTAGTTATCCGGATGCTATTCGGCTCGTTAGTAATCTTTAGTCGTTCAAGGTATCGACGAAGCCAGTGTGATAGTGTGGCCTTTTCGCCGTCAGTGAGATTGTTAGGGCTGTAATACGCTTCTATTAGTGGGCTTATCATCGACTCATTGCAAGAGTCCACCATACTGGTATCAAGTAAGGCTAGACGTCGGTAGAAAAGGGTCATATCTGTTTCAACGGCTGCAAGCATCCTTAACAGTTCGGATATTAGACAATCATCAAGATCAGGCCGGTAGTTCGGTAGGCCCAATTTTCGAGCCATCATGTCCTGCCATGCTGCGTTATAAGTTAGGGTATAGCTATTGAGCGTATCTTGCAGTGCCTGCTCGGAGCCGATGAGTGGATATATCGCGTTTGCAAGTTTGACCAGGTTCCAGTAAGCAATCTGGGGCTGATTGGCATACCGATACCGTCTGGTGTGGGCATCCGTGGTGTTTGGGGTCCAATTGGGATCGTAATTGTCGAGCCAACCGTAAGGGCCGTAATCAATAGTGAGGCCCAATATCGACATGTTGTCCGTATTCATTACTCCGTGGACAAAGCCAACGCGTTGCCACTCAACAATTAGCCTCGCTGTTCTTCGGCAAACCTCATCGAACCATGCAATATAAGCGTCTGGACAGGGTGCGCCTAGCTCGGGGAAACTGTCGCCGAGCGTGTAATCTACCAGCTGTTTAAGGGTTTCAATATCGCCCCGGGCGGCAAATAACTCGAAGTTGCCGAATCTGGTGAAGCAGGGGGCGACGCGACAGACAACGGCCCCCGGCTCGGCCTGGGGTCTGCCGTCATAAAACATGTCGCGAATAACAGTCCTGCCAGTGGATACCAGGCTCAGGGCGCGTGTCGTAGGAATCCCAAGATAGTGCATGGCCTCACTACAGAGAAACTCCCTGACCGATGATCGCAATACTGCCAGGCCGTCAGCTGAGCGCGAATAAGGCGTCGGCCCCGCGCCTTTGAGCTGTAAGGTTAGTCGACTTTTTGCCCCCGTAATGGCCTCCCCTAGATTAATGGCCCGGCCATCACCAAGTTGTCCTGCCCACTGCCCAAATTGGTGTCCTCCGTAACAGGTTGCATAGGGTGACATGCCTGCCAATAGTCGATTTCCGCTGAAGACATCTGCAAAGGCTGCCGATTTGCAGGCCTCTGGCGATAGCCCTAATTCAGTTGCAAGGTCAGTTGAAAAGGCTACCAAGCGAGGTGAGGGTGCAGCCAAAGGGGTTACGGATGAGTAGCACGCGCCATACACTTGCCGCCGGTTAGGGCTGGTATCAGGATCACCCGGCAATTCACGGACATACTTATTATCAAACCGAAGATTCAGGCCAGAAGATTCAGGGGTAAACATGGTCGTTTCGGTTAGCCGGAAGAATGGGTATGAGCCAGTATTGCGATGCGCTCAGTACTGCGCGGTTAGGGTCATTAACAAAGAGATTTTACGACGCGCTCCATGCGCATAAAACGTGACCCTTTGACCAGTATGGTGGCCTCGGCGCTTGCCAGGGGCAGTGCGTCGGCAATTAATGCGTCAATTTCGGAATAATGCGCACCCCCCTCCTGATTGAAGGCTTCCACTGCATACCGGCTCAGTTCACCTATCGCCAGCAGCGCATTAATCCCCTTGAGCCTTGCATAGGCACCAATTTCCTGATGAAAACCAGGTCCCTGCTCTCCAACTTCGCCCATATCGCCGAGTATCAGTACACGAGGCTTAGCAACGCCTGATAACAGATCAATAGCCGCAATGACAGAATCCGGATTGGCGTTGTAGCTATCATCAATCACCCTGCCGCCCGCGATGGAACGCAGTAATACTCCTCGGCCGGCAACCGGAACAAAGGCTTCGAGTCCTCGCCGTATATCATCAAGGGCGATACCTGCGGCGAGGGCACTCGTAGCCGCAGCGACTGCGTTATGGGCATTATGAGCGCCCGATAGAGCGAGTCGCAGTTCGATCGGACCGTTCGGAGTGGTAATTGTGAGTTCGACTCCATCGCTGACGGAGGTATAAGAAGCCGTTACGGCAGCTGCACTAGCACCGCCGAGAGTGAAGTCCAGAACCCGGCGGGAACCGGCAAGTAATCGCCATATAAACGCGCAATCATCATCGGCCGGGAAAACAGCGATCCCATGGGGTGGCAGAGCCGATATGGCTGCCCCATTTTCCCGCGCAGTGGCTTCTACAGTGCCCATGAACTCCTGGTGTTCCCGTTGTGCATTGTTGACCAGCGACACTGTCGGCTGAGCGATCCTCGCCAGGTATTCAATCTCACCCGGATGATTCATGCCAAGCTCAACCACGGCATAACGATGCTCAGCAGTGAGGCGAAACACGGTTTGCGGGACGCCTATCTCGTTGTTCAGATTGCCTCTGGTCGCAAGCCGACCCCTATCACCAACCGCAGCGGCAAGGATACTGGCGAGCATCTGTGTTACCGTGGTCTTGCCATTACTGCCAGTTACAGCAATCAGCGGCAACACGTAGCGATGACGCCAGGCGGTGGCGGCCAGCCCTAGGGCACGTCGGCTATCGGTAACAACAAGTTGCGGGATGGTGAGCGGCAGTGGTCGCTCCACCACCATGGCTACCGCGCCGGCTTCGGCGGCAAGATGAGCAAATTCGTGGGCATCGTGGCGTTCGCCCCTCAGGGCAAAAAACAGGCATTCGGCAGGCATTGTCCGGGTGTCGGTCGACACTACGGCAAAAGCGGTCTCGGGGGGACCCTCCAGGGTTGATCCAGGGATGGCTGCTGCAAGTTGGCCTAATGTCATCATGGTGCAAGTATCCCGGGTCCTTGATGTGTCTGGAAAGTGCTCGTTAGTGTGCCACTTTCACTAAATATCTGATGACCGTGGCTGGCTCGTCGCAAGCGATCATTGACAGCCGCCCACACCTCATGAATGGGCGGTCGTTCGACCACGATAACATCCACGACGGATTGATCAAGTTGGCGCAAGGCGGCGTAAAGCGCCTTGCCATAAGTATCGGCCGAGTCAGGCATGGCAAGCGTCAGCAGCAAGGGATGGTCAGAGAGTTGACCCAAACCGGACTGAATACGCATCAGTGCGACACGCTTCCCCGCAGTTAATAGCGCAGCAAGCCGATCATGGAGCGTGCTGGGTGACGACAGGTAGAGCGGGGTTGTTGGCGCGTAGTGTGATTCCAGCATACCTGGTGCTCTAATGTTTTCAGTCTGTTGCTGGGTCGATACGGTTCTGCCCAGCACTGCCTCCAGGGAAGGCAGGCCAATCGCGCCGGGCCGCAGTAGCAGGGGTTCATCTCCGACCAGGCTGACGATAGTGGACTCAAGACCCACGTCGCAATCGCCACCTTCCAGAATCAGATCGACATCCCCCTGCAGTTCCTCCGCGACATGAATGGCCCGGGTCGGGCTCACGCGGCCAAACCTGTTGGCTGATGGGGCAGCAATGCCGCCGCCAAAGGCTTCCAGCAGGGCCAGAGCCACCGGATGATGCGGTACCCGTACACCCACGCTGTCTTGCCCCCCTGTGACGGCAAGCGGTGCATTGCCACGCGGTAGTATCACTGTGAGTGGACCGGGCCAGAAATGTCGGGCGAGCAGGTGCAGTTCCGGCGGTACCGCTCTGGCCCAGTCGGGGACCTGAGAAACATCCGCCAGGTGAACGATCAATGGATGATTGGCCGGCCGTCCCTTTATATCGAATATGCGACGGACAGCAACAGGATTTGAGGCATCTGCACCCAGTCCGTAGACGGTCTCGGTGGGAAAGGCGACGACGCCACCTTCCCTGAGTTTCAGAACAGCGGCTTCGATCTCATGGCTCATCGGTATCGTTAGTGGGTAGGCAAACCAGATGCTTTTTCAATGAATTCGATCTTGTAGCCATCAGGGTCGGCCACAAAGGCGATGACTGTGGCGCCGTGCTTCATCGGCCCTGCTTCGCGCACCACATTACCGCCTTTTTGCCTCACCAACTCACAGGCTCTGGCGGCACTATCGACTTCAATTGCAATGTGGCCGAATCCTTCTCCCAGATCGTACCGGTCGGTATCCCAGTTATGAGTCAGTTCTATCACGCTGCCTGATATTTCGTCGTGATAGCCGACGAAAGCCAGTGTAAAGCGACCCTCGGGATAATCCTGCCGCCGAAGTAGGCGCATGCCCAGCACCTCGGTGTAAAAGGCAATTGAGCGATCAAGATGACCTACGCGCAACATGGTGTGAAGTATTCTCATGGCAAATCAATAGCGTGAATCGGGGAAATTGAACAGGTGGAAGGTCTGCTATAAAGGTTTTCTGTGCCCTCTAAGGATGTGTTGATGTCTGGACGATACTGTCAATCTGGTGTTCTCGCAGAAAACTACGGACTTTATCGACGTCGACCAGCGTCTTGTAGGGGCCAAGCATGACCCTGAACCAGGTGGCGTACTCCATCTTGATCAGTTCAAGCCTGGGCCTGGTTTTGGTGAGGCGCTGCAGGTCCTCTCTCAAGGACTCAGCCTCGGCTTGTTCAGTGAATGCCCCGGTCTGGAGAAGGTAGGCCCCTGAACGGGCCGTTTTGCCGAGGCGGATTTCATTCAGTTCTGCCTTGATGTCGGCGTCGCTGATCTGGCGCTCACTGTCAGGTAACAATTGAAAGAAGCTAATGCGAGCACTGGGCGGCGCAGTGGGCGTACTTACTTTTTGAGGGGCCGCGGAACTGTCTGCGGCGGTTTTTTTTTGTCGACCCACGCCAACGATCAAGGCGACGCTGATCACTGTCAGGCCGATGCAGGCCATGAACCAGCGGCTCAGGGCTATTTTTCTACGGGCGCGAAAAGCCGGAATGCGATGCTTGAGATCTTTGGGCATGACCTTACATAGCTTCCGGCGCAGATACATCCAACAGCCCGAGGCCATTAGCGATGACCTGACGGACAGCTGCGATCAAATTCAGTCGGGCGTCACGCAGCGCAACGTCTTCCACCAGAAACTGATGGGCGTTGTAGTACGTGTGCAGTTCGCAGGCCAGATCCCGCAGATAGTGAATCAGGTGATGCGGTTCGTGCTGCAAGGCAGACTGCTCAATTACCTCAGGATAACGCGCAAGGCTAGTCATCAGGGCCGTCTCATGGGGCTCCACCAGCAGATCCAGGTGAGCCATGCCACCAGCCAGATCCCGCGGGAGTGCTTTTTCATCCAATTGCCGGAACACACTGCACACGCGGGCGTGGGCGTACTGAACGTAATACACCGGATTTTCATTGGTGCGTGAGGTGGCCAGTTTGAGATCGAAATCCATATGCTGATCGGATTTGCGCATGACATAGAAGAATCGTGCGGCATCCCTGCCGACCTCGTTACGCAGTTGCCGCAGCGTCACGAATTCGCCGGAGCGCGTTGACATCTGTACTTTCTCTTCACCCCGATAAAGCACGGCGAACTGCACCAGCAGGACTTCGAGTTTATCGCGGTCGCCGCCGAGTGCGCCGATGGCGGCTTTGACCCTGGGGATGTAGCCATGATGGTCTGCACCCCAAATGTTAATAATGCGGTCATAGCCGCGCTCCAGCTTGTGCATGTGGTAGGCAATGTCGGAGGCGAAGTAGGTCATCTGGCCGTTTTCGCGCACGACAACTCTGTCTTTCTCGTCTCCCAGCCGGCTGGAGGCAAACCAGGTGGCGCCCTCTTTTTCATAGAGATAGCCCGCCGTTTTCAATGTGGCCAACGCCCGTTCTACCGCGCCTGACCGGGTTAGCCCGCGTTCGGAAAACCAGTCGTCGTAGCGTACGCCGAATTCCTCAAGATCGTGCCGGATATCGGCCAGTATGCTGTTGAGTCCGGCATCAAACACTGCATCATAGGCCGCGGCGCCCAGCAGGGTCTTGGCGCGGGTGACGACGGCATCAATGTAAATCTCCTTGTCGCCTCCCTCCGGCTCATCAAGCGGCAGGACCTTGAAAACCGCGGTTGCCGTGTGGCGAAGATTTTCGCCGTGGGCTTTATGCAGTTCAAACGCCACGGTGCGGACATAATCGCCACGGTAGCCGTTGCTTGGAAAAACCAGTGATTCGCCGCATTCCTCGAGATAGCGGAGCCACACACTGGCAGCAAGGA
>JBKCCF010000076.1:0-5787 GCA_046305255.1 Methylococcaceae bacterium | reverse complement strand
CTCCTCCTGGGCGTTATTAACGCCATAGAGAAAGTCGTAATACTCATGATCCCGACCTAACCAGCGCACTTTGGCGATAACAAAAAACTCGCCATTCCCGACATTATCGAAGGTGAATTCGCCGTCATCATCGCAGCGCGTGGTTCGGGTCGTCGCGTAGAACGATTCGGCCCCCTGAAACTTAATCTCGGCTTCACGATCATCAAGCCGATAGGCGGCATCCATTGAACCGTACTTGCCGCCATCAATCTCGTAGAACTGCCTCACCCACTCCCGCGCATACGCCGTGGCGGGCACCAGATTGACGGTATTGCCGGTGCAGGAAATCAGGGTTCCATTTTCCAATTCCAGCCGTACCTTGCCATTGATCTGATTGGAGCCTGGCGCCAGCATCGCGGTGGCTTTGCTCTTGTCAAATACCAGAGGAATCCGCACTGCCTTTGGTGCGCAGGCACTCAGCAGCAGAAGGGCGGGGAGTACAACAAGTCGAAGTTTCATGGTAGTTCCGTGGGCAACAGGATTATCCGGAGGGGACTGATTTTCACAAATAGCAGCCCGGATGACACGCGTTAAATTGGCGACAGTGAAGGGGGCGCGACACGCATCCTGCTGGAACTTTAGCTCAAACGCCAACCTCAAAGTTTCGAGTATGCCTGAATCTCTGAGCTGATCAGGTGCGCGAAGGGATATGGAACAGTTGGACGAGGCCATGACCATGACAGCAAAAAAAGACCGGCTTATCACCCGGGAACAACTCGACTGCTTCCGCAGAGACATTTACAGCAGCCATCCGGTGTTTTCCGACCGGGCAATCCAGACCTTAAAAGAGTGCATAGAACGGGAAGGCAGTTTTGACTGCGAAGCGACCCGCCTTAACGCGCTCAGCCTCTATAGCGACGTCGCCACACGGTCCTGACATACGGGCCAAGCCGTTCCTGCCCTCAAACTTCAGCATCAGGCGCCAACACCCGTAACCCGCGCCAAAATCTTTCTGAATGCCCGCCTGTCCTCTGCCCCTGTAAAATACCCCCTCCCGTAATGACCGGCGCGGTGCCGAACTCGACGGAATGTCTGCGGAGGTGGCATGGCTCTGGATATTATTTGCGAACGTCCTTTTGATCGCTGGGGGTGCGGGTCAGAGGAACCGGACCCTGCTGGCGAATTTGAGCAGGTGCTCGAATCCGGCCAAGTACTCTATTTACCCCGACTGAGTTTTGCATTTGAAGGCAGCGATCGCCGGTTTTTAAGTGAACACTGGTCGGACGGTAAAGCCAAGAACATCAGCTACCGGGGCGCCGGGACACCCATCCACGGCGCTCAAGGAATGCCCCAGGATATGGCCGACCTGACAGCCCTCATCGCCCGCTTTTGCCGGTCCGCTACCGATCTGGTACACACCCTGTTTCCGCATTACAGAGGTCACCTCACGCCGGGCTATACCTCCTACCGTACCGCACCGGCAGCAGGCCGGGTTACCAGTTGGCGCAAGGATGACACCCGCCTGCATGTCGATTCATTCCCCTCCAATCCCACCGGCGGTTTGCGCTTGCTGCGGGTATTCACCAATGTCAATCCGGCTGGAGAGCCGCGAGTCTGGCGGGTAGGAGAGCCCTTTTCCGCGCTGGCAAACCGGTTTTTTGCCAAGGCTTCGGCACCGATACCGGGCGCTGCCTGGCTGTTGGAACACCTGGGTATCACCAAGGCGCGGCGTACCGACTATGATCATTACATGGGCCAACTGCACGACCTTGGCAAGGCCGACCTGGCATACCAGCAAACGTCGCCACAGCGCCGCTTCGAATTCCCCCCGGGTGCCACCTGGCTGGTCTTTTCCGATCAGGTTCAGCATGCCGTGATGGCCGGCCAATATATGCTGGAACAGACCTTTTATCTGGATCCCGATCACTTGCTGCACCCGCAATCGGGACCGCTTAGCATCCTTGAGTCGCTCGCAGGACGCCCCCTGCGCTGACATGGCGCGCAGCCCACCTACTTATCCACCCCAAACGAGAGCCATCATCATGTTTGAGAAACCCGCCACAACCCTGGTGCCTATTGATCCCCATCTGGCTCAACGCTGGAGCGGTCGTGCCTATGACCCTGACCGCCCGGTAGCCCGGGACGACCTGCTGGCACTACTGGAAGCGGCACGCTGGTCACCCTCCTGTTTTGGCTACCAGCCGTGGCGCTTTCTGGTCTGGGACCGACACGCACAGCCCGAGGTGTGGCAACGTGCTTTCGCCTGCCTTGCCGAAGGCAACCGTAGCTGGGCGGTGGATGCACCGCTGCTCATGCTTGCCTGCGCCGATACCTGCTTCGCCGACGGCAAAGCCAACCGCTGGAGCCAATATGACACCGGTGCCGCCACCATGAGCCTGTCGGTGCAGGCCACCGCACTTGGCCTGATGGTCCATCAAATGGGAGGGTTCAGTGCCGCTGCCGTGCGGGAAGCCTTCGCGATACCGGAAGACATTGAGTGCATGGCCATGCTCAGTGTCGGCTATCAACTGCCCATGGAACGGATTCCAGCGGCACTTAGCGAACGCGAACAGGCCGCACGCTCACGCCGCGCACTGTCAGAGACCTGTTTCGCCGGCGACTGGGGCATACCCCTGCTCTGAAACCATACGCTCACTCACCACCCGCCGCGTTACCCCAAGGTCGCCCCATTTCGATGTACCGATCCATACTCACGTTTATCCAGCACAGCCTGCCGCGCCAGGTACCGGCCACCGGCCTTGGGCTGTTCCGCATCGCCTTCGGTCTGGTGGCCTTGCAGGAAATCATGTTCCTGTTCTATTTCAGGCATCTGATTTTCGATCCCGTCCCCTATCTCGACCGGGCCTCCCCCATTCTCCATGTCTTTTTGCTGGCCTGGATGGTGATCGCCGGCTGCCTCATCCTGGGCTATCACACCCGGCGGGTGGCCGTGGCCAACTACCTGTTCTGGGTGATATTCGTCGTCTTCACCCCCATGTGGCAGGACTTTGATGGTGGCTTTGATCAACTGATGACCAGCACCAGTTTCCTGCTGATCTTCCTGCCGGCTGAGCGTGCCCTGTCGCTGGACAACCTCCGTCTGACCTGGCGCTACTCGACGCCCGGCCAGCGCTACCAGCCGCCGCGTACCGTGTCCGTACTGGCCTACACCCTGCCACTGGCGATGTCGCTCGGACTGCTCTACCTCGATTCCGGACTGCACAAGCTCTCGGCCGAATTCTGGCGCAACGGCATGGGTGCCTGGCTACCCGCGACCATGCCCTACTACATGTCGCCACTGGACATGAGTCCGCTCCTCAACATCAAGCCGCTGGAGCAACTGGTGGGTTATGCCATCATCGGCTTCCAGCTGCTGTTCGTTTTCCTTTTCTGGTTCAATCCCTTGCGAATCCCGTTGTTACTGATGGGGGTGGCGTTTCATGTGGGCATCATCCTCTCGCTCAACATTTATCCCTTCGGCTTTGCCATGCTGGTGCACTACCTGCTACTGGCGCCTTTCGACGGGTGGCGACGTATCGGCGCATGGCTACGGGCGACCGCCCCCGAACTGACGGTGTTCTACGATCAGGACTGCCCGCTCTGTAACCGGGCCGTGATCTTTATCGAACATTTCGATCTGCGCAAGGCCGTCACCTTCAGGGGTCTGCAGACACACGCCAGAAATTACCCCGCACTGGCACCGATACCCGAGGCTACCTTGCTGACCGACCTCTACGCGCTGGATCGGGCGGGTCAGTTGTCGGCGGGCATCGACACCTATATCAAGATCCTGCTGGCCCTTCGTTATACCGCGCCGCTCGGCTGGCTGTTGCGGGTGCCCGGCATCTACCCGTTTGCGCGGCGGGTGTATCGGAAAATTGCCGATCAGCGTGAGCGAGTGCCCTGCGGCGACCATTGCCCCACACCGCCGCCCCCTGCCGTGACCGATGAACGGCCGTTCGCCGGACTTTACGCCCGCTATGCCGCCACCGACCGGCAGGTCGGCCATCGCATTGCCAAATTCCTGGTACTGGTCCTCATCCTCCAGTTCAACAGCACGCTCCATTACGGTGTACTGTACCGCTGGGCAGGCACCCGCCCCGCCGATCCGGCGCTGGCCCTTCTGGATCAGATCAGCGACTCGGTCATTAATGTCTCTCATGCCTTCCTCGGCATATCGCCGCACGCTCTTTACATGCACGACCATTTTGCCGGTTTCAACCAGATTCTCGCCCTGACCTACCTTGACAGTGCAGGCCAGGAACACTGGCTGCCCTTCATCAATCAGGAAGGGCGACTGGTTACTCCGTATTGGGGGCGGGTTCAATCCATGTGGGCCAACGTCGCGATTACCTCGCACCTGAACCGCGACCGGCTGGAAAAATTCATCAAGAAAGTCACCGCCTTCGAAGCCGGCCAACTGGGACTGGATCTCTCCAGCGCCGACTTCATCATCAAGGCCAAACATGTCGAGGTACCGACCCAGTGGGAATACGACCTGCGGCACAAGAACATGGCCGCGAGCTGGCAGGATGTCGGTCGTGTCAGCTGGCGTGACTACGCCATGGCACTGGATGTGCCGGGACTCGCCTTCACGCCTGCGGGTAGGGCGGCCAGCAGGGCGATGCAGGATCGGTAAATCCTCGTTGCGGCCAGTACCGGTAGGTTAGAATGGCGGCCCTACCCGCAAGGAGAAGACAGCAGTTGTGCTTGAGATCATAAAACTGGGCGGATGGATGATGGTGCCGATCATCATCTGCTCCATCATTGCGATGGCGATCATCGGTGAACGACTCTGGGCACTCCGTAGCCGTAGGATCATGCCGCCCACCCTGGTCCCCGATGTATTTGGCCTGTACCGTAACAAGCGGCTGGATGCACAGGCTTTGGGTAAGCTTAAAGCCGGCTCGCCGCTGGGGGCTATCGTAGCGACCGCGCTCGGCAGCCAGCCGCTGGGCCACGCCATCATGAAAGAGAATGTCGAGCAGACAGGCCGCAAGGTGGTACATGAACTGGAGAAATACCTCAACACGCTCGGCACCATCGCCTCAATTGCCCCCTATCTCGGCCTGCTTGGCAGCGTACTGGGCATGATGAAAGTGTTTTCCACCTTCTCGGCGGCGGGCAGCGACATCGCCAATCCGGCACAGCTGGCCGGCGGCATTTCGGAAATTCTGATCGCCACCGCAGCGGGCCTTGCCGTCGCCATCCCCAGCCTGATCTTTCATCGCTATTTTCAGGGCAAGGTAGCTGAACTCACCGTCCGCATGGAAGAAGAAGCCGTAGCCCTGATCGACGCCCTCAATCGCAGCGACACCGCAGACTAACGCCGGAACAGCCTGATGAATTTCCGCCCCCGCCAGCGCGACCTGCCCGAACTGAACCTGATCCCGATGATCGACGTGCTCATCGTGCTGCTGATATTTCTGGTACTGACCACCACCTTCAGCCGGACTGCCCAACTTGAGGTCCAGCTGCCGGAGTCATACGGGGCTACCGGCGCGGCGGCCGGTGGCGGGCTGGACGTCGTTATCAGCGCCACCGGCGAGTATCGTGTCAATGATCTTGCCGTGCCGGATAAACGACAGGACAGTCTCCGACAGGCCCTCACGGCGGCGGCCGGCGCCAACAGCAGCCCCGTACTGACCATCAGTGCCGACCGCAACACCCCGCATCAGTCCGTCATCGCGGTACTGGATGCAGCGGGGCAACTCGGCTTCAAACAGGTCAGGTTTGCTACCGAACGTAGCCCGTCCGGCTCACCATGAACACATCGGCACCCTCATCAGCCATCGCTTCGATGGCCCC
>JBKCCF010000075.1:0-19363 GCA_046305255.1 Methylococcaceae bacterium | reverse complement strand
CGCCCCTCTCGGTGCCAGGCAAGGCCCCGCACGACCAGCTCGGCGGCCCGCGCCATCTCCGGGGGATTTGACTTTGTCGTGGGGGCGATCCGGGCTGACGGACGCATACCAGGGGGGGGTTGCCTTGGCCGGTAGTGGGTTCCCAAGGAGTGGGCTTCAGTCACGGAACAAGGGTTTGTTAAACACCATGTGGAGATCGCCGAGCACCCGTTCGGTATAACCACCCTCACAGTACGCCAGATAAAACTCCCATAAGCGGATGAATTCCTCCGGATAGCCCTGAGCTCGGACGGCATCAAGCTGGCTCATGAACGCCTCGCGCCATCGCCGCAACGTGGTCGCATAGTGCGGCCCTATGTCTCTGACTTCTGTGAGTTGCAGGTCAGAGGCCTGCGCCGAGGCATCGACCAGCGCTGTAATGGAGGGAATGCAACTGCCCGGGAAAATATGGCGTTTGATGAAGTCGACCTCATCGCGCGCGCGCCGATAAAAGCGGTCATTAATGGTAATGGCCTGGAGTAGCATCAGCCCGTCGGGTTTTAGCAAGCGGCCGCAGGTCTTGAAGAAGATGGGGTAGTACTGGTGACCGACAGCCTCAATCATTTCTATCGATACCAGTTTGTCGAAGCACCCTTGCAGATCGCGGTAATCCTGCTTGAGCAGGGTGATCCGGTCACTCAAGCCTGCAGCCGCGATGCGTTCTGCGGCGAGCTGGTACTGCTGTTCGGAGATTGTGGTTGTGGTTACCCTGCACCCATAGTGGGTGGCTGCATGCAGCGCGAAACCACCCCAACCGGTGCCGATCTCGAGCAGATGATCGTCCGGCTTCAGATTCAGCCTCCGGCAAATAAGGTCGAGTTTGGTGAGCTGGGCGTGATGCAGACTCATCTCCGGTTGAGAAAACACGGCGCATGAATACATCAGGGTTTCGTCCAGAAACAGCCTGAAGAAATCGTTGCCAAGATCGTAGTGCGCAGCAATGTTCCGCCGGCTACCCTCGCGGGTATTGCGGTTCAACAAATGCAGCAGAGCCCGCAGGGGCGTGGTGATCAGCGAAACCCCTGTGTCGAGTCCATCAAGCACTTCCCGATTACGAACCAGAATCCTAACCAGTCCCACCAGATCTGAACAGGTCCAGTAGCCGGCCATATAAGCTTCTGCAGCCCCAACGCTGCCGCCAAAGACGGTATCGCTGTAAAACCCCGGATCAAGTACGTCAAGGCCGACGCTCACCGGCAGTGATGTACTGGCCTGCCCGTAATGCCTGGCTGACGTGTCGTCAAAGCTTTCCCTCAGGGTGATTGCGCCTTCGGTCAGGCCTTGCAACTGCCGGTCCAGCAGGGTTTTGGCCCACCGATCCATCACTCTGCGCTGGCTGTTCTGACTACGTGGGGGGCGCTTTTGGGGCGTGATGCCTTTCGATGTTGCCATGCTGTTGAGTTATCGTTTTAGTGGTTGCTGTCTCCGGCAGTGCCGGGATGGGCAAAAAAGGGAATACCTTTGAGCTTGAGGCGGGCCGCCTGCCAGTAAATACCCAATATGACCTGTACTGTCATCAGTGGATAACGGATCAGGCACCAGGCGAGAGTGCTGCCCGTGATCTCCCGTCGCTTTAAATCAAGCGTCGCATCAAATACTTTCTCACCGTTGCGGGCTACCGCCATATGAACCCCCAGCGAGGCCCCAGGCTCGGCAAAGCGCCAGTCATAGTCCATATCCATGGGAAAAAAGGGCGATACATGAAACGCCTTGGCGAAGCGGTACCGATGATGGCTACCCTCGGGTTTGTCCTGGTCGATTGAGAGGACATAGCTGTAACGCTCATCCCAGGGCGTGTTGACGATCTCGGAAACTATGGTTTCGACGGTTTGTCCAGTCTTATCGAAACAATAATAAAAGCTTACCGGGTTGAAGCAATGGCCGAAGTAGCGCAGATGGGTCAGCATCCTGATCGGACCTCCGGGGCGTGAGCCTGTTCGGGCCTGGACCAGATCACGGACAGCGGTGTCCAGCGGCAGGGTGGGATCGCCGAGATAATCACCGCGTCTGAACCAGGCCAGATTGGGCTGACCTATTGACCAGAACCAGCGGTGCCGAAACACCTCGGTCAGTTCGGACAAATCAAGGTAGACCATGAATAGCCGGTAGCAAAAGGCATGAGGCCGTGGTGCAAGGCGGCGGTGCCTGAGCCGTCCGAAGTAGAGACCACTCTGCATGCTAGTGGCATCCATTGATTTGATCGGCTACCCGCAACCCACTCGTCACCCCATCTTCATGGAAGCCGAAGCCCCAGTAAGCGCCGCAGTAATACGTGCGGTTGCTCCCGCTGATCTCGGCGTGCCGACTCTGGGCAAGAATGCCGGCAGGTGTATAAACCGGATGGTGATAGGTCATACGCTGCAGGATGCGGCCAGGGTCAATGGCAGCCGAAGGGTTGAGGCTGACACAGAAGGTTTCAGGCGCAGCAAGGCCTTGCAGAATGTTCATGTTGTAGGTCACGGCCACCCGGTCCTGCACCTGAGCTGGAATGTGGTAGTTCCAGGCTGCCCAGGCGCGTTTGCTTTTCGGCAGGATACGCGTGTCGGTATGCAGGATCGCTTCATTTTCCTGATAGGGGATGGCTCCGAGTATCTCCCGCTCGAGGGGAGTCGGCTCATCAAGCAAGGCCAGTGCCTGATCGCTGTGACAGGCCAGGACAACGGCATCATGACGTTCCGCCTCACCCGATTGAGGCATGATGGTGACACCGC
The DNA here is from genome assembly GCA_046305255.1 of Methylococcaceae bacterium. Classification (GTDB taxonomy): domain Bacteria; phylum Pseudomonadota; class Gammaproteobacteria; order Methylococcales; family Methylococcaceae; genus UBA6136. The sequence goes on along the minus strand of JBKCCF010000075.1, from coordinate 16,613 downwards.
CGGCTTCACGGACGATCCTTGCAACCGGTGTGGCAAGGCGGATGCCATCACGAAAGCTCGCGCTCAGCGGTTCGATGTAACGTGATGACCCCCCGGCCACCACCCGCCATTGCGGTCTCTGGTCCACACTCAGCATGCCATGGTTGTGGAAGAATCGGATGAAATAGCGGGCGGGGAACTTCAGCATTTCCTCCGGCGCGGCTGACCAGATGGCAGCTCCCATGGGGATAATGTAGTGATCGCGGAACTCTCGGCCATAACGCCCAGCCTGTAGATAATCTTTCAGCTGAAGTTGGTCGGTCGGCGTATCAAGCACTGCTGGCGCCTCGCGGTTGAACCGCAAAATATCGCGGACCATCCGTAGAAAGCTGGGCCGGAGCAGATTGCGGCGCTGGGCAAACAGGGTGTTCAGGCTCGTGCCATTGTATTCTAGCCCGCTAGTGTCGCAGCGCACACTGAAGCTCATGCTACTGGCAGAGGATTGAATTCCCAGTTCATCCAGCAGCCGTATGAAGTTCGGGTAGGTCCAGTCATTGAAGACGATGAAGCCGGTATCCACCGACCAGATTTTGCCCGCCAGCGGAATCTCATGCGTGTGGGTATGGCCACCGATGCGGTCGGCAGCCTCATACACCGTGATGTCATGCCGTCCAGACAGTTTGAATGCGGCCACCAGGCCCGATATCCCTGAACCGACAATCGCAATTCTCATGTCTCGACCCTGTGACTGCGGCGGGCGTCCCTGATGCCGGAGGGCAGCGGTTTAAGGCTCCAGACCAGCCGGCAACCGGCCATCAGCCGCAGCAGATAGTAGGTCGGATCGAACTCCCACCAGAAAAACCCCTGGCGCACCGTTGCCGGGTAATGGTGATGGTTGTTATGCCAGCCTTCGCCCAGCGTGAGCAAAGCCAGCCAGGGGTTATTGCGGCTGTCATCGCGGGTCGCGTAGCGGCGATAGCCCCACACATGCGCCAGCGAATTGACGGTGAACGTGGCGTGGTAGAGCACGATGGTCGAAATCACAAATCCCCAGACCAGCAACTGGGGGCCGTCGGTGCCCAGTTGCGGATAGAGATCCTCAAGGATTTCACCGGCTCCAAACAGTGTGACGGCCAGCACTGCCGGCACTACGATGTCGAAACGGTCCAGAAAGCGCAGTTCCGGGTAACGGGCCCAGTCCTTGACCAATTCGATGCGGGTGTTGAAGTTGTCGCGGCACAGGAACCAGCCCATGTGACTCCAGAAAAAGCCGCGTTGGCGGGGAGAGTGGGTATCGTGCTCATCGTCGGCATGAATATGGTGATGGCGATGATGCGCCGCCCACCAGAGAGGCCCCCGCTGTACAGCCGAGGCGGCAACCGCTGCAAACAGAAACTGAACCAGCCTTGAGGTGCTGAAGGCCTTGTGTGAGAAATAGCGGTGATAAAAGCCCGTGATGGCAAACATGCGCAAGCCGTACAACACTACCGCGACGGCCACTGCTGTTGGACTGACGCCAACCCAGATCACCGCGAGACAACCCATGTGCAGGGCGATAAAAGGCAAGGTCCGCAACCAGTCTACCCGGCGGTCGTTTTCGCTTGAGCCGCTTGCGGCGGCCTGGTTGTCGAACCAGCCAAGCAGGGTTCGCACCAGTGTCCGGCGCATGGGTTTTGCGGTCTTGTCTACCATTGCTGGGGTACCTTGATGATTTTGGTGGTGTCGTAACCTTCCCTGTTCAGAAATGCAAGCATTGTCCGGTAATCGGCATCCGGGATGGTCGGTGTGCAGGCCATGATCCAGACGTAGTCGCGGGCCTCCCGCCCAATGATGGTCTGGCTGTAATCGGGGCTCAGCCAGGCAATTCGATAATCGGCCTTGAAGGGCCAGATGAAGCGCATACCCCAGACCGCATTCGATTGGCGATCAAGTACGAACCCGGTGGGTTCGTAGCGTTTTTGCGGGCCCTGAAAACTGCCGTCACGATAGGTAAAGGTTGTTGCAATAGTGCCATCGGGGGCCATGCGGTAGGATTCGATGGCGTTATGGGCGGTGGTTTCAATGACTGTGGGTATGCTTGCTATCACATACCAGTCACCCATGAAGCGGGGAAGATCGACATGGGGCACCAGGCTGAGGGGTGGCACAGTCTTGCTGCCGCAACCGGTCAGTATTAGCAGCAGCATGGCAATAAAGCCTGGGCATTTAAGTTGACGGAACATATGCATCACTCCTGTGATTTTCAATTTTCCAGCCGGTAACGCAGGCGGTGGCCGTTATCCAGCACCGAATCCAGCGCCACCCATCGTTGCCCGTCAGCGTACCAGAGTTCAATCTGAAATTTGCCCGCGTCCAGATGATATCGCCGGGCGTTAATCTTCCGGCCATGCACTGGAATGGATTCTTCGCCGCGTGCCTCTATGCGAACCGGGGTGTATTCGCCCGTCTGCGGATTTAACAGGCGGGACTGACTCAGGATCAATGGATTCCAGTAGGCGAAGCTCATGATGCAGCCGGGCAAGGTCTGCTGATTTTTACCGATCTTCACCTTGAGTTGGCCGTCGGTTTCGGTGGCCGCCACGTTCAGTCGGTCGCCGTTGTCATCAGTGTTGGCACTTAATTGCGTCAGGCACTCGCCGCGCCAGCCTTCCAGCGCATCATGCGAATAGGTATAAGCCTTTATCATCAATATCTTGACGTCGAAACGAGCCTCGCTGCGCAGCGTTCGCTGCTGGTCTTGTTCGTTCAGCGTAAAGTGATGATAGCCCACAGGATCGTCATCCAGATAGACCGTGTAACGCCATTCTTCATTGCGGGTTTTGGCTGCCACGGCGAGCGAGAAGCCTAACAGGATGAGCCCTAGCAACAAGAGCCTGGCTGTATTGGGAGCTGTCATGGCTATTGGTCTTACGTTGAGCGGGGAGGTAGGGGCAAAAAGGCACTGGTCCTTCGGATGTAATCCTGGTAGGCGGGTCGACGTGGAATCAAATCCTGTTCCAGCATGGGTACGCCCGACACCTTCATGAGCAGGAAGGTAATCAGCAGTGGCGATGCCAGAATCCATACTGGCGCACCCGCGCCGACGGCAAGCCCATAAAATCCCCACCACAGCACACATTCCCCGAAATAATTGGGATGCCGTGAATAGCGCCACAGGCCCGCCGACATCACCTTGCCCTTCTGCTGGGGATCGGCCCGAAAGCGGGCCATCTGGCCATCGGCGATGGTTTCAAATGTTAGTCCGATCAGGAAGAAGGTAACCCCGAGAGCATCAAGCCAGGACCAGGGTGATGTGGATTTGAGTACCGGCAGAATGGGCAGGGCAATGATCCAGGCCAGCAGGGCTTGCAGGATGAATACGATGACCAGGCTTTTGAGACCATAGTGGGGCTGATTGCGTTCACGGATGAGCTGGTAGCGGCGGTCTTCGGGCTGACCCCAGTTCCGCCAGGTCAGATAGAGGCAGAGCCGGATCGACCATAGCCCAATCAGTACGGCTGCTACCGGTGCCCGCACGCCGTTGTCGCCGCCGGAATACCACCAGAGCAGCAGGGCGGCAGCAAAAAACAGCGACCATACACTGTCGACGATACTGACATCACGCTTTAACAGGCTGACGAGCCAGGTGAGGCTTGCTGTCGCGCAGAGCAGCAACAGGCCATTCAGAGCCAAAGGCCAGTTGAACATCATGACGATTCTCCTGAGTGGGTAGCGGCGGGCGCGGGCATACCATCATTTTCAAGCCGGCGTGCCACGAACATGAGTAGCGGCATGATGATAGCCCAGCCCAGTGCCAGCAAACCAAGATCGCTCCAGTGATGTGTCAACCGGAGCGCTCCCATGGCCTGACCTGCCCACCAAGCCAATGGACCGAACAGCAGACCCAGCCCCGCCGCTAGCAAGGGACGCAGTTGCAGCCAGCGCAGTGAGACGTTCAGTGTGGTGGCGAAGCTCATCCAGAGGGCAATGATCCACACCGGGGGGAATGCCGGGCTGCTGTTGGCCAGGTACTCAACGCCACTCAGTTGCATCAGCAAGAATTCCCAAATGCCACCCAAAAGGCCCACGGCCACTATCAGCTTCAATTCCGCCCAACGCCGACGGGAGATGACAAGATGCAGCGCCAGTACGATGCCGGTGACGATAACACCGAGCAAAGGGTTGGCTGAAGCTGCGCCGACGATACAGGCTAGCCAGGCCACCTGATAGGCGATCAGGTTTGATAGCAGTCTGATCCAGCCGGGCTTTGCATCCAATGGGTTCACGGTTGACATGGCGCTATGGGGAATGTGCCGAGGGCTTATCAGAGCGAATGGCTGTATCGAACAGATAATGCCCAACCAGCCACTCGGTTCCACGGTCATACCCGAACAGTTCAGCGCAGGCCATAAAGAAAATGCGCCAGCGAACCCACCAGACGGCGACATTATCCGCGCCATAGGTTTGTTCCAGAATGGGCCACAGTTCGACCTTGTGAGCGTCCATATTTGCCAGCCAGGCATTGGCGGTTTTCTGGTAATGCTGACCGTTCCATTGCCAGTGCGCGATGTTTTGCAAGGGGCTGTCGATCTGCATAGGTAACTCGTAGGAGGGCATCATGCCGCCGGAAAAGAAGAATTGGCTCATCCAGTCGGATTCGTCGTTGACCTCGAAAGGATAGGGCAGGGCGCGATGGCAGAAGACATGCATGAAGAACTGCCCTTCGGGTTTTAGCCAGCTCGCGACGCGCCCAAACAGGTCGGGCCAGTTGCGCATATGCTCGAACATTTCAACGGAGACGATGCGGTCGAAACGTCTGTCGATATCAAATTCGTTCATGTCCCGGGTCAGCACTTCGACGTTAACCAAGCCCCTTTCGGCTGCCCGCTCCGAAATAAAAGCGCGCTGCGGACGGGAGTTGGAGACAGCGACGATGCGGCTGTTCGGGTAGTGTTCAGCCATCCAGAGTGTCAGGGATCCCCAGCCGCATCCCAGTTCCAGGATGTCCTGGCCATCGGTCAAATTGGCGTGCTCACAGGTAATCCGCAAGGCCGTGACTTCAGCTTCATCCAGCGTCTGGACCGTTTCATCCCAAAAACAACTGCTGTATTTGAGGCGAAGTCCCAGCGCCTTTTGGAAAAAGGCGGTGGGAACTTCGTAATGCTGCTGATTGGCTTTTTCCGCGAGCGGGGCGATCACTGATTTGCCCAGGTCATTCATAAACCGAGACAAATAAGCATCTGCACTGATGGCATCGCCTATAGGCAAACCGGCGATGCGTTGGGCCAGCAGACGGCGGATGCCATAACGTATGACTGAATCTGGCAGTAATCCACGTTCGGCGAGGGAGATGAGTTGTTGGGTAGCCCAGTTGATCATGTGTTTGTGGTAGTCAGTTTAATAGCCTGTGTTTATCGGTTGCAGGTGCCAGTCCTTGCTAATGGCAGACAGGCGGCGTGCATTGCCCATGCAAGGCAGACCATCCACCCCGTCTTTAGTGCCGGTCGTACGTTTTTTTCGTCAACCGCTTAATGTCTCTGGTGTCAATCATTGATCCAGTCGAATGTTCGGGTGACGGCTTTCTTCCACTGGTTGCAGAGCCGTTGTCGGCTGGCGTCATCCATTTGAGGCTCGAAACGCCTGTCATTCCCCCAAAGACTTCGGAGTTCATCGGTCGTCTGCCAGTAGCCCACTGCCAGCCCTGCGACATAGGCCGCACCCTGGGCGGTAGTTTCCGATACCCTGGGTCGAATGACCGGGGTGTTGAGAATGTCGGCCTGGAATTGCATCAGGGTGTCATTCACCACCATCCCGCCATCGACCTTCAGGCTGGCAATCATGTGCCCTGAATCAGCCCGCATGGCATCAATGATTTCCAGTGTTTGGTAGGCGGTCGCCTCCAGAGTGGCCCGGGCGAAGTGGCCTTTGTTGGCATAGCGGGTCAGGCCAACGATGGCACCGCGGGCGTCGGAGCGCCAATAGGGTGCAAACAGACCCGAAAAGGCGGGTACGATGTAGACACCGCCGTTGTCGGCAACGGTATTGGCCAGCGTTTCTATCTGGGCAGCGCTATCTATCATGCCCAGGTTGTCGCGTAGCCATTGTACCAGTGCGCCAGTGACAGCGATTGAACCTTCCAGCGCGTATACCGGCGCTTGTGTACCGAGTTGGTAGGCGACCGTGGTGAGCAGGCCATGGTTGGACTTTACCGGCTGGCCACCTGTGTTCAGCAGCATGAAGCAGCCCGTGCCGTAGGTGTTTTTGGTGTCGCCGACATCGAAACAGGTCTGGCCGAACAGGGCTGCCTGCTGGTCACCCAGATTACCCGCGACCGGGACACCGGCCAGCATGCCCTGGGCATAGCCATAGATTTCCGAAGATGACCGAATCTCGGGCAGCATGACGCGGGGAATTTTCATCAGCCTTAGCAGGTTGTCGTCCCAGGCTAGGGTGGCAAGGTTCATTAGCAGTGTGCGGGAGGCGTTGCTCGGATCGGTGACATGCTGACCGCCGGTCAGTTTCCAGATCAGCCAGCTGTCCAGGGTCCCGCAGAGCAATTCGCCACGGTCGGCCCGTTGCCGTGAGCCGCGGACATGATCCAGCAGCCATTGCAGTTTAGGGCCTGAAAAATAGCTGGCGATCGGCAGGCCGGTGAGCGCTCGCAAGCGGTTTTGCCCTCCATCAGCGGCAAGCGTGCGGCAGAGCTCGTCGGTACGGGTATCTTGCCAGACGATGGCGTTATGGATGGGCAGGCCGGTAACCTTATCCCAGACGACGACGGTCTCGCGCTGGTTGGTAATGCCGATGGCGGCGAGTTCACGCGCGGACAGGCCAGCCTGCTGCAGGGCGCTCGCGATGACGGCTTCGGTGGTTTGCCAGATTTCCATGGGGTCGTGCTCGACCCAGCCGGGCCGAGGGTAGATCTGCCGGTGTTCACACTGGGCGCTGGCGACGATGCGGCTGTTGCGGTCAAAGATGATGCAACGGGTGCTGGTGGTGCCTTGGTCTATAGCGAGAATATGGTCGGTCATGGTGATCGGCTTTGCCGGCAAGGGTGATGCTTGATGAGTCTGCCAGTTCCCTGCAGGATAGCGCAATCACTGGCTATGGGCGTTTGTTTCTCGAAGGCGTTAGACTGACGTCCCCCAAAACAGTCGCCAGATGGAATGTTTGGCCATCCCTGCCTGATGTTGACCCCAGTACCCCACCTTCACCCTCGTCCAGTTGCCAGGTCTTCTCGGGTCAGTGTGTGGCAGCGGATAGGCATCTGCATCACCCTGCTCACCCTGCTGGACGCGAGTGTGGCCGGGTCTTTGTTTGACGACGGCACGACCCTGACACTCCGTGGGGCGATGTTTTATACCGATGATGTTGCCTTGTTTTCCTCAAGTCGAAGACTTTCACTGAATGCCGATCCTACCCAGCCGGCGCTGGATAACATCCTGACCGGCCAGGGCAGCGATGCGGTGTTCCAGCCCGCGTTGAAAATCGCCCGTACTTTCGATACCTATTATGGTAAAATCTCGGTAGATTTGCTGGCTGATGGTTATGTCTTTCTGACCCGAACCGCATACAGTCACGCCACCCTGCGAACGGGATTGAGGCAGGCCTTTACGGAGAAGACAGCACTCAATCTGACCTACTATTTCAGTCCTGATCTGTATCTGGGCGAAAATTTTGTACGTAACCCTTCCGCCCTTGTCGTTTTTCGCGATCAGGGATTGCTGGTCATGACGGCAGAACAAGTGACCAGCAATATATTATCCTTGCGTCTGGATCAGGAACTGATGGACCGTGTGGAGCTTCGTCTGCTCGGTCGCTATGGTCTTCGCGATTACAACTCCGCTTTTAGCGAGCGTAATCTCACCCTTTGGACCATTGGCCCCCACCTGCAGTGGCAGGTGATGGATAATCTGAAACTGCTGGTGGGTTATCACTTCGAGCAGGGAATTGCGGCCGGTCGCCACCAGCCACAGTATGCCGATGATGTCTCCTACGATAACGATTACGTTTCCGGCGAGATTGAATACGAGTTCGGCAGTCAGGACAGGGTTAATCTGGGATTTCATTACGAACGCAATAACTGGCTGAGTGAGCAGCGTCGCGATGAGCGGAATGGCGCCTGGGAGGAAATTTTCCAGGGTGAACTGATGCTGTTCCATGATTTTGATGAGCAGTTGAGGCTGTTTACCAGCATTCAGTATTCCAGCCGTTTCGAAAATATACTTCAGCAGCCCATCAGCAATACCAACGCGGGCATGGGGTTGCAGGCCAGGTTCTGAGGTCATGTTGCCCGCCTGATTTGGGTGTAGCCTACGCAATGTGGGGACGCTGAAGCAGGAACCGGATAAAATCCGTCATTGCCGGGCTCATCCAGGACTTCACTACTCGATTCCACCGCCGTGAACGCTGTCACCCACGAACAGATTCCCCTCAAAGACTTTACCGAGAAGGCCTATCTGGACTATTCCATGTACGTCATTCTTGACCGCGCTCTGCCGCATATTGCTGACGGATTAAAGCCAGTGCAGCGACGTATCGTCTATGCGATGTCGGAACTGGGACTGGGTCCGACGGCCAAGTTCAAGAAATCGGCCCGAACAGTCGGTGACGTGCTGGGCATGTACCATCCTCATGGCGATCAGGCGTGCTATGAGGCGATGGTGCTTATGGCTCAGCCTTTCTCGTACCGCTATCCTCTCATAGACGGGCAGGGTAACTGGGGATCACCGGATGATCCAAAGTCATTTGCGGCTATGCGCTACACCGAGTCCCGGCTGACTCCCTACGCCCAGACCCTGTTGGTCGAACTGGAGCAGGGAACGGTTGAGTGGCGGCCCAATTATGACGGCACCAAGGATGAGCCTGAATTGTTGCCCGCTCAGTTGCCGAATGTGCTGCTGAATGGCTCAACCGGAATTGCGGTAGGTATGTCTACCGATATTCCGCCGCACAACCTCCGTGAGGTTGTTGCCGCCTGTATCCAGTTACTGGATAGGCCGGACACTTCACTGGAGGTACTCTGCGAGTCGATCAGGGGGCCGGATTTCACTACGGAGGCGGAAATCATCACGCCACGCGAGGATATCTTGCGCATGTACCGCAGTGGCAATGGATCAGTCCGCTTGCGTGCTCGCTGGGAGTTGGAGGATGGCAATATCGTGATCACGGCACTGCCGCATCAGGTCTCGGGTGATAGCCTGCTGCAACAGATTGCCGCGCAGATGCAAGCCAAGAAACTGCCTATGGTGGAAGACCTGCGCGACGAGTCGGACCATGAAAATCCAACTCGTCTGGTGATCATGCCGCGTGGCCGCAAAATTGATACCGATCAGCTGATGTCGCATTTGTTTGCGACGACCGATCTGGAGCGGAATTACCGTATCAATATGAATATGATCGGCCTCAGCGGGAGGCCGCAGGTCAAGACTCTGCGCGAGATTCTGGTTGAGTGGCTAAGCTTCCGCACCGAGACAGTCCGGCGCCGGTTGCAACATCGCCTTGATAAGGTGAATGCCCGTTTGCATATTCTGGAAGGCTTGCTGATCGCCTTCCTGAATATCGACGAGGTCATTGCCATCATCCGTCAGGAAGAGCAGCCCAAACCGGTATTGATGGCGCGGTTTGGTCTCAGTGATATTCAGGCAGAGGCCATCCTTGAACTGAAATTGCGTCACCTCGCCAGACTGGAGGAAATGAAGATACGTGGCGAACAGTCTGAATTGGCCGAGGAGCGCGACAGGCTGGCCGCCATTTTGGCCTCCCCCGTCTTGCTGAGCGATCTGATTAAGCAGGAATTACAGCAGGACGCCGATAAATATGGTGATCCTCGCCGTTCTCCCATCGTCGCGCGGCAGGCTGCACATGCCCTTGATGTCACGGCGGTGATTGGCAGCGAGCCGGTCACCGTGATCCTTTCTGAAAAGGGTTGGGTTCGGGCCGCCAAGGGCCATGAGATTGATCCTGCCAGTCTGACCTACCGCTCGGGCGATAGCTTCCTCACTTCGGTGGCCGGTCGCAGCAACCTACCGGCCTACTTTCTTGATTCCGCCGGCCGAAGCTATGCGGTGCCTGCGCATGAATTGCCGTCGGCGAGGACCCTGGGCGAGCCGTTGACCGGTCGCTTAAGCCCGCCTTCGGGGGCAGTGTTTCGTTTCGTTGTTGCCGGTAATGATGAGGATTGGTATCTGCTGGCGAGTTCTGCGGGCTATGGTTTTGTGACGCAGTTGAGAGAGTTGTATACCAAGAATCGAACGGGAAAAGCGCTCCTGACGGTGCCCGAACATGCAGCGGTGATGGTGCCGGTAAGGATTGTCTCGCCCTCGGAGGGTGAGTTGGCGGTGGTAACGCGGCAGGGGCGCCTGCTGGTGTTTCCGATAGCTCAAGTACCGGTGCTGAATAAGGGGAAGGGCAACAAGCTGGTTCAGATTCCTGGTATGGACCTCGCGGGTGGCACGGATGGTCTGGTTGGTCTTGTCAGTCTGGTGTCGGGGGCGGGTCTGAAACTGCATTCCGGCAAACGACATCTGTCGCTTACGTCTGCAGACCTTGAAGGCTACAGGAGTGACCGGGGGCGGCGTGGCAATCACTTGCCAAGAGGCTTTCAACGGGTGGAAAAGCTGGAGGTAGTTCAATAAAAGTGGGTGTAGCTGATCGGCTTGCCATGTTAAGCACTGTGGCTTTTACTGGAAATGGACATGATAGAGGTTGATGTTGAGGTGGATGCGACGGGTCTGATGTGCCCTTTGCCACTACTTCGTCTGAAAAAAGCCCTGCAGGGTATTAGCTGTGGCCAGGTGCTAAGGATTCGGGCCACCGATCCTGCTTCGGTGCTTGATTTCGGTGTGTTTGTCGAACAGACCGGGCACCTGCTGTTGCAGCAGGAGGAAGTGACAGGGGTCTTCTGCTACCTGATCCGGAAGGGAGGCTGAAGGCCTCTTAACATGTCAGGTTGTCAATCCTGCAGCCGGTAGTACCTGTCGCAGACTGATGATCGGCCAGCCTTTCTGTTTGGCGTGTGATGCCAGTATGTCGTCGGGGTCAACAGCGATTGGGTGAGCCACTTTCTGCAGCAGGGGGAGGTCATTATGCGAGTCGCTATAAAACCAGCTTCCTGCCAGATCGTGCTGATGTTCGTTCAGCCAGTCCGTTAGCCGGGTGACTTTGCCTTCCTGAAAGCATGGCGTCCCGACATAGCGCCCCGTGTATCGACCCTCAATAAATTCGGGGCTGGTCGCAACCAGGTGGTCTATACCGTAAAGCTCGGCTATAGGTTCGGTCACGAAGCGATTGGTCGCGGTAATGATCATAAGGGTATGGCCGGCATCCCTATGCCTTGCCAGAAGGTCATGGGCCGCTGGCAGGGTGATGGGGATAATCTTTTCTGCGATAAAGCTGCGGCGCCAGGTATGGAGTTGATCGGGGTCGTTCGCGGCCAGTGGGCTCAGAGCAAAGCTCAGGAACTCGTCTATATCAAGGCAACCGGCTTTGTAATGTTCGTAGAAACGCGCATTGGCAGCCTCATAGTGCTCAGCATCCACAATTCCTCTTTCCACTAGAAATTGTCCCCAAAGGTAGTCGCTGTCACCGGCCAGCAGTGTGTTATCCAGGTCAAATATTGCCAGAGTCACGAGTTTCCTTTACAGTCAAAAAACAAGTTTGAGGAGTTTGGTAGCAGGCTCCCGTGGTTACGTTCAGGCGGTATTTTGAGCGCCTGAAGCCGCGTATGCCACGGTCTAAGCCGACATTCATTTAAGCGAGACGTAGGATTATACACTCGCATGACCCTTGCAGGACTCGCGCCACGCCATGATAGACCGGGATGGATATCGTCTTAATGTAGGTATCGTTCTTTGCAACGATGACGGTCGCGTGTTCTGGGCGAGGCGGACTGGTATGCGGTCATGGCAGTTTCCGCAAGGAGGGATCAAGCGTAACGAGGATCCTGAATCTGCCATGTACCGGGAGTTGTACGAAGAAGTCGGCTTGTGTAGCCGCGATGTCAAATTGATCGGCCGCACTAGTGAATGGTTGCGCTACGATCTTCCCGAGCGCTATATACGTAAACGCTCATATCCCCTGTGCATCGGCCAGAAACAACTCTGGTACATGCTGAAATTATCCGCTTCAGAATCCCGGATACGGCTGGACTGCTCTGGTAAACCTGAATTTGATAACTGGTGCTGGGTGGATTACTGGCACCCGGTGAAGGACGTCGTGTACTTCAAAAAGCAGGTTTACCAGTTGGCGCTGACCGAGTTGGGTACCCATCTTTCAGTTGCAGCACCGAATCCCGAATCCCAGGGTCTCATCATCGCCACCGGCAAAGTATGATGCCATGGCTATCTCTTAATCGCCCTTGGTTTTGTTGCCGGATCTATCAATAGCCCGCAGAAGTCGGATCAAACCCTGGGGGGAGTGATGGGGCTCGAGCCACGCTGGAACGGATTTCACCGGACTCATACAACTCCAGCCAGCGATAACCGGGCGGCAACACATCCAGGGTAAAGCGTGTCTGCCCCGGTTTAAACTGAAAGCAGGTGGACGGCGTACCCATGATTCGTAGCCCTTGATGCTGGGCGTCCATTTCTTGATGAACGTGACCAAATACGGCTCCCTTTACCCGGGGATAACGGCCCAGAACATCAAAGAATTCTTTGCTGTTCTCAAGTTGCATGGTATCCATCCAGGCGCTGCCGCTGGCAATAGGGTGGTGATGCAGGGCGATGAGGGCAAACCTCTCGGGCTCTTGCCCCAGAAGATCTGAAAGAAGGGTCAATTCACTGTCTGCGAGTAGACCCCGAGGGGATTGTGGCACACTGCTATTGAGGCAGATGATCTGCCATGCGCCTACCAGAATTTGTGCTTGCGCATGAATCTTACCGCCAGCCAAAGCGCTAGCCAGAAGTGCGGGATCATCATGGTTACCCGGCAGGCAATAGGCGGGGCAGGGTAGTGCGTTCAGGCTTTTTCCTAGCCGCTGATAGCCCATGGGGCTCGCGTCCTGAACCAGATCGCCCGTCAGTAGTGCCAGATCCGGTTGCGGATGATCCCTTAGGGCAGTCGCCAGCGTGTCCCTGAAGCTGAGTTCTGTGTCTATGCCAAGCAGCCTGTCGCCCACATTGGCCTTGAAGTGAAAGTCGGTGAGTTGCAAAACCTGGATGGCATGGCCGCTCGGTGGTTCTGGTGCCGGTGAATTGAACATGATTAAAGCCAGGTAATAGTCTGTACCGAACGGTTAATCCTGGCTGACAAAGGGCCAGAATGATCGCCTAATAATGAACCAGGGCGTGTGTTTCCCAACGTGACAATCGCTCACGGCCCTTAAGGGCATCCAGTTCCACCATGAATGCACAGGCTACCACCTCGGCACCCAGGGATTCGATCAGTTCGCAACTGGCTTTGGCGGTGCCGCCGGTAGCTAATAGATCATCAATGATCAGTACCCGGTCACCCTTTGTTACGCCATCGGTATGGACTTCAAGGGTGGCCGAGCCGTATTCCAGGTCATAGTTGATTGAGCGAACATCGTAAGGCAATTTGCCCGGTTTCCTCAGCGGAATGAAGCCAACACCGAGTTCCCAAGCGACCAGAGATCCAAATATAAACCCTCTTGCCTCCATGCCGGCCACAGCGGTTATGCCCCGGTCGGTGAAGGGTTGCCGCAGGTGCTGGACAGCCAGTCTCAGTGTTTCGGGACTCTGAAGGACCGGCGTTATGTCCTTGAACATTATTCCCGCCTTTGGGAAGTCAGGAATATCCCGGATCCTGGCTTTGATGCGCTCCATCAGGCCTTCTTCCGTCCGGTTTTGCCCTTGGGTAGTTTGGCCACGAAAGCCTCAATGCTTCGAAGTATGCCGTCTGCATCAAGGCCAGCAACCGTCAAAACTTCCTCACGCGTACCTTGCTCAATGAATCGATCTGGCAGGCCGATGGTCAGTAGCGGGCTTGGCGAGAGGTTTGAAGTCAGTACCTCGTTGACCCCGTTGCCGGCACCACCGGGCAGTGCATTTTCCTCTATCGTTACGATGCAATCGTGACTTGCCGCCAGTTCGAGTATCAGCTTTTCATCCAGCGGCTTGACGAAACGCATATTGGCGACAGTGGCATCCAGCTTCTCCGCTACTTCCAGAGCGGGCATGACCATGGAGCCGAATGCCAGTATGGCGATATTTTTACCCGTCCGTCGTACCTCACCCTGGCCAATCGGTAAAGCCACCATCTCTTCATTGACCGGAGTCCCTGGCCCCTTGCCACGAGGGTAGCGCACTGCGGCCGGCCCATTATGTTTGAAGCCGGTGTAGAGCATTTGTCGACATTCATTTTCATCGGCAGGGGCCATGATCATCATGTTGGGAAGGCACCGCAGATAAGAGTAATCAAAGCTACCCGCATGGGTCGGACCATCAGGACCTACAAGACCCGCACGGTCTATGGCAAACAGTACTGGCAGGTTTTGCAGTACAACATCATGCACTAATTGGTCATAGGCACGTTGCAAGAAAGTGGAGTAAATGGCGACCACCGGTTTATAACCCTCGCAGGCCTGGCCCGCCGCGACAGTGACAGCATGTTGCTCGGCAATACCGACATCAAAATATCGATCAGGGAAGCGCTTTTCAAATTCGACCAGGCCAGAGCCTTCACGCATGGCGGGTGTTACGCCGAGCAGACGTCGGTCGCGTTCAGCCATATCGCAGAGCCATTTACCGAATACCTCGGTATAGGTAGGTGTACTGGGCTTTGCCTTTGGAAGATGATCCTTGCTGAGATCGAAGCTACCGACGCCATGGTAGGCGACAGGGTCGCGTTCGGCAGGGAGGTAACCTTTGCCTTTCTTGGTCACGATATGAAGGAAGCGCGGCCCGTTGGTATTGCGCAAATTACGCAGCGTGGTCACCAGGGTATCCATGTCATGGCCATCAATCGGGCCGATGTAGTTGAAGCCCAACTCTTCAAAGAAGGTGCCTGGCGCAACCATACCCTTGACGTGTTCCTCGGCACGGCGCGCCAATTCCCAAACGGTCGGCATGCGGTTTTTCAGTAACTCCTTGCTACCCTGACGGATGGTTGAGTAGAAGCGACCGGACAACAACTTGGCGAGGTAGTTGTTCATCGCACCGACATTGGGGGAGATTGACATTTCGTTGTCGTTCAAAATCACCAACAGGTTGGCATCCAGGACACCCGCATGATTCATCGCCTCAAAAGCCATACCGCCGGTGAGTCCACCGTCACCTATGATGGCAACGGCGTGGATGTCGCGCTTGTCCAGTCCGGCAGCAATAGCCATGCCAAGAGCCGCGCTTATTGAGGTGCTGGAGTGGCCGACACCGAAGGTATCGTAAGGACTCTCGTCGCGGCAAGGGAAAGCCGAAAGACCATCCTTCTTGCGGATGGTCGGCATCAGATCGCGCCGACCGGTGAGTATCTTGTGTGGGTAGGCCTGATGCCCTACATCCCAGACCAGTTTATCTTCCGGTGTGTTAAAGACGTAATGCAATGCGATGGTCAGGTCTACCGTACCCAGGCCTGCAGCAAGATGACCTCCAGATTGGCTGACAGTGTGTAGCAGATACTCCCGTAACTCTTCAGCGAGCTGGGGTAACTGATCTGCAGGCAGTGCGCGCAGATCTGCGGGGCCGCTGATGGAATTGAGCAGAGGAGTGCTGATGAGTTGGGTCATGGGGCGTTTTATCAGGGAGCTTGTGTCAGGCTACGGCCAGCAGGGTCGAAGGTGGACAGCATGGTTGTTTCAGAAGTGGGTCGCATTATGGAACCCGGTCTGGCAGCTTTCAAGGAAAGCTTGCCATAACTGTGGCTGGCTTTGCTCACATTTACCGGGACCTGGCGACACGTTTATTTTTGCCTTTCGATAATGTAAAGCGATAGAGCCCGCAAAAGATTAGCCTCGCTGCCAAAACTGGACAGGCTGTCGAGGGCTGCTTCATGCAGTTCCAGTGCTTTCTGTTTGGCCCCGGCCAGACCCAGCAGTGCAGGGTAATTGGGCTTGTTGTTGTCGCGATCCTTGCCTTGGGTCTTGCCTAGGGTCTGGGTATCGCTTTCTTCATCAAGAATGTCGTCCTTGATTTGGAAGGAGAGACCGATACATTTGGCGTAATGATCAAGCCTGTCAGCCAGTACGGGTTCAACTGGTAGCATCGCCAACGCCGCCATGTTCACGCTGGCCCGGATCAGGGCACCCGTTTTACGAATATGCATATTTTCAAGACCGGGTAGATCCAGCTTTTTACCCACTGAATGCAGGTCTATGGCCTGACCACCCACCATGCCCAATGAACCGCTGGCGGTCGCCAGGCTTTCGATCATGGCCAGCCTGTTTTCGGCTGGCACATCGATAGTCGGGTCATGTGCCAGTACATGAAACGCCAATGCCTGCAGGGCATCTCCGGCCAGTATGGCAGTGGCTTCATCAAAAGCGATGTGGCAGGTTGGCTTCCCACGGCGCAGGGAATCATCGTCCATGGCCGGTAGATCATCGTGGATCAATGAATAGACATGGATAAATTCCACTGCCGAGGCAGGTCCATCAAGCAGTTCCAGATTGATACCGAGCGCTTTGCCTGTGGCATAGGTCAGCAATGGGCGTAGCCGCTTGCCGCCGCCAAGTGCCGAGTAGCGCATGGCTTCGTGCA
>JBKCCF010000074.1:0-12911 GCA_046305255.1 Methylococcaceae bacterium | reverse complement strand
GGTAGGGCTGGGCAAAAAGGAAGAACTGACCCCGGCTGCCTATCGCAAGGCTTTGCTGGCTGTTGCGCGAACACTGACGCAGTCGAAAGTCAAACAGGCCGTGAGTTGCCTGCATGATGCCGAAGTTCTTGACAAGGATTTCACCTGGAGCATCCGCCAGTGTGTCGAACAGGTCGAGGCCATGCGCTATCGCTTCACCGAATTCAGGAAAGACGCGGCAGACGCCAGGCCCCAGTTACAGAAACTGCAGTTTCTTGTGAACAGTGAGCAGGCAGTGGAGCTTGCATCGCATGCCATCAAGCAGGGTGAGGCACTTGCCGAAGCTGTCAGTCTGGCGCGTACCCTCGCCAATCTGCCCGGAAACATCTGCACCCCGGATTATCTCGCCGAGCAAGCGCTGAAGCTGGGCAAGCGGCACAAGAAGCTCAAGGTCAAAATCCACGGTGAAAAGGATATCGAGGAATTGGGCATGGGCGCTTTTCTGTCGGTGTCCAAGGGTAGCGATCAACCCGCCCGCTTTATCGTGATGGAGTACAGCGGTGCTTCCGCCAAGAGCAAGCCGTATGTGCTGGTAGGCAAAGGCCTCACCTTTGATGCCGGTGGTATTTCGATCAAGCCGGCAGCCGGCATGGATGAAATGAAATACGACATGTGTGGCGGGGCCAGCGTGATCGCTACCCTGGCCGCTGTGGCGCAGCTTCAGTTGCCGCTTAATGTCGTCGGTTTGGTGCCTGCCTCGGAAAACCTGATTTCGGGCTCGGCCAACAAGCCGGGCGATATCGTTAAAAGCATGGCGGGCATCACCATCGAAATTCTCAATACCGATGCCGAGGGCCGGTTACTGCTCTGCGATGCGCTGAGCTATGCCGAACGCTATGAGCCTGCCGCCGTGATAGACGTCGCTACCCTGACCGGTGCCTGCGTGGTCGCCCTGGGTCGCCATCCCAGCGGACTTTGGAGCAACAACGAAGACCTTGCAGCTGCCGTGATCAAGGCCGGCGACGAGTCCGCCGATCGGGTCTGGCGCATGCCGCTATGGGAGGACTATCAGGAACAGCTCAAGTCCAACTTTGCCGACCTTGCCAACATAGGGGGGCCGGACGGTGGCAGTGTGACCGCAGCCTGTTTCCTGTCGCGGTTCGCCAAGGCTTACCCCTGGGCGCATGTCGATATCGCCGGTACCGCCTGGAAAAGTGGCGCCGAAAAGGGAGCTACCGGCCGGCCTGTCCCATTGCTCTTACAGTATCTGCTTGATCGGGTTCAATGAGCCGCATCGACTTTTACCTGCTGAGTAGCAGCGATCTTCACAGCCGACGGGTGACCGCCTGCAGGTTGATCGAGAAAGCCTATCGCCAGGGGCATACGGTCTTTCTGAAAACCACCTCCGAGGAAGAGACGCAACTGTTCGATAATCTGCTCTGGACGTTCCGCCAGGGCAGTTTTGTACCGCATGAAATCCATCCGGCCGAGCCCCTGGACGTTCCGGTCGTCATCGGTCACGGTGCTCCACCCGCCGCCATGCGGGATGTGCTGGTCAATCTTGCTGCCGAACTGCCGGATGATTTCGATCAATTTGAACGGATTGCTGAACTGGTCGATCAGGACGAGACTGTCAAAGTCGCCGGACGTCAGCGCTACAAACGTTATCAGGAGTTGGGGCATAGTCTGCATACCCATCCTCTCGATCAGGGCGACTGATCCCGGCACAGCCGGGTTCAGCCCACGCCGCATCATTCAACAGACCGCCGGACGCTCAAACCCGGCCCTTAACCTAGCCAACATGGACAAGACTTACGAACCCCAAGCCATAGAACAGCGCTGGTACGATACCTGGGAAAATCGCGGCTACTTTGCCCCGTCAGGTCGGGGCGACGCCTACTGCATCATGATTCCGCCACCCAATGTAACGGGCAGCCTGCACATGGGTCACGGCTTCAACAATACCATCATGGATGCCCTGATCCGTTTTCGGCGCATGCAGGGCTGTAACACCCTCTGGCAGGTAGGCACCGACCATGCCGGCATCGCCACCCAGATGGTAGTTGAACGCAAACTGGCTGCCGACGGCGTGACCCGCCATGACCTCGGACGCGACAAGTTTCTGGACAAGGTCTGGGAGTGGAAAGGCGAATCAGGTGGCACCATTACCCGCCAGTTGCGGCGCCTGGGGTCATCGGTTGACTGGTCGCGTGAACGCTTCACCATGGATGAAGGACTGTCGCGTGCAGTGCAGGAAGCATTCGTCAGGCTTTATGACGAAGGCCTTATTTACCGGGGCAAGCGCCTGGTTAACTGGGATCCGACACTGCATACCGCCATTTCCGATCTTGAGGTGCAAAGCGAAGAGGAAAAGGGCAGTCTCTGGCATTTTCGCTACCCTTTGGCAGACGGTAGCGGACATCTTGTGGTAGCGACCACCCGACCTGAAACCATGCTGGGCGATACTGCCGTCGCGGTGCACCCGGAGGATGAGCGTTACCGGCATCTGGTCGGCAAGACCATACGACTGCCGATTGCGGACCGTGAGATTCCCATTATCGCCGATGATTATGTCGATCCGGCCTTTGGTACCGGTTGTGTCAAGATTACGCCTGCTCATGACTTCAACGACTATGAGGTTGGCAAACGGCATACCTTGCCACTGATCAACGTACTGGATCGCGATGCCCGCATCCTCCACGAGTTTACCGTCCTGACCTTCGAAGGGTATGCCGCACTGCATGGTCAGAAGGCCCCCGCAGCCTATGCCGGACTGGATCGATTTGAGGCGCGCAAGGCGATTGTTGCCGAATTTGAGTCCCTGGGCCTGCTTGAGACGATCGAACCGCATACCTTGAAAGTGCCGCGTGGCGACCGCTCCGGTGCCGTGATTGAGCCCTGGTTGACTGATCAGTGGTACGTTGATGCGAAAACGCTCGCCAAGCCCGCTATTGAAGCGGTTGAGGATGGCCGCATCCGTTTTGTCCCCCAGCAGTATGAGAACCTCTACTTCTCATGGATGCGTGATATCCAAGACTGGTGCATTTCCCGCCAGCTCTGGTGGGGCCATCGCATTCCTGCCTGGTATGACAGCCACGGCAAGGTTTACGTCGGCCGAACCGAAGCCGAAGTCAGGGAAAAGTACAGCCTGGAGCCGGGTCTGCCCTTGCTGCAGGATGATGATGTCCTTGATACCTGGTTCTCGTCGGCGTTATGGACTTTCTCGACACTGGGTTGGCCGGAAGAGACCGCGGAACTGAAAACCTTCCATCCCACCGATGTCCTTGTGACCGGTTTCGACATCATCTTTTTCTGGGTCGCGCGCATGGTCATGATGACCCTGCATTTCATGAAGCACCCCGATGGCAGCCCGCAGATCCCCTTCAAGACGGTCTATGTCCATGGCCTGGTTCGCGATGCCGAAGGCCAGAAAATGTCAAAGTCCAAAGGCAACGTGCTGGATCCCCTTGATATCATCGACGGCATAAGTCTTGATCAGTTGGTCGCCAAACGCACTGCGGGCCTTATGCAGCCCCAGATGGCAGAAAAAATTGAGAAGCGTACCCGCAAGGAATTTCCAGAAGGCATCGCGTCATACGGGTGCGACGCCCTGCGGTTCACCTTCGCCTCGTTGGCTTCGACCGGTCGTGACATCAAGTTCGATATGGGCCGGGTCGAGGGCTATCGTAATTTCTGCAACAAGCTTTGGAATGCCGCTCGCTATGTGCTGATGAACACCGAGGGTCAGGACACCGGCATCGGCGGTGAGTCTGTCTATAGCCTGCCGGACCGCTGGATAAGGGCACGGCTCAATCATGCCGTCGTCCAGACCCTGGCCGTCGTCGAAGACTTCCGCTTCGATCTCGCCGCCCGCGCCATCTATGAATTCATCTGGAACGAATACTGTGACTGGTATCTCGAGTTGGCCAAGGTGAGCCTGCAGTCCGAGGATACGGCTCAGCAGCGGGGGACTCGCAAGACGCTGGTTGAGGTACTGGAGACGGTGTTGCGGCTAACGCATCCGATCATGCCTTACATCACCGAAGAAATCTGGCAACGGGTCGCCGTGCTGGCTGGAAAGTCAGGGCCTACCCTGATGCAACAGCCTTACCCGGTCCCGAACCCGCAGGCTGATGATGCGGCGGCTGAGCAGGAAATGGCCTGGGTCATGAGTGTGTTGCTGGGGATCCGCCGTATTCGTGGCGAAATGAATATTGCTCCGGGTAAGCCCTTGCCCATCCTGCTTGATAACGGCTCGCCTCATGATCACGACTGTGTGGCTGCCAATGCCGAGTACATCCACAAGATTGGCCGGGTTGAGAGCATTCGCTGGCTGGCAGAGGGCGAGGTGGCCCCGGAGTCGGCTATTGCGCTGGTCGGCGACATGAAGGTGCTGATTCCAATGGCGGGCCTGATCGACAAGCACGCGGAGCTGGCGCGGCTGGATCGTGAAATCCAGCGCCTGACAAAGGAGTTGCCCAGACTTGAGGGTAAATTGGGCGATGCGTCGTTTCTTGCCAAGGCTCCGGCCCAGGTTGTCGAAAAGGAACAGGTCCGGTTGCAGGATCTACGGGCCTCCGTGGCCGAATTATTGGCTCAGGTCGACAAAATTCGGGCGCTGTAGTGACGCGACGTTTCGGCAATTATCAGCTGTGGCGTTGGCCTGATCATGGCTAGCGTGATGCCGGTACTACCGGGGCTGCTGAAATGTCTGGTCAAGCATGGTCTGCTGACCGAGCAATCGGCGCAGTCGTGCGTGGAGGAATCAAGCAAAAGGGGGGTGCTGCCGGTGAGTCATCTGGTGGCGAGCGGTCTCCTCTCCAGCCGAAGGATCGCGGAAAGGATCTCACTGGATTTTGGGGTGCCACTACTTGATCTCGCGGCCTTCATGCTCGATGCGAATTTGATCGGGACCGTCAGCGAGAAACTGATTCAAAAACATCATGTACTCCCTCTTTTGCAACGCGGTAATCGCCTGTTTCTGGCGGTTGCCGATCCGACATCTCATCAGTCATTCGAGGAGATCAAGTTTCATACCGGTTTGAGCGTCGAAGTCGTTCTGGTTGAAGAGGACAAACTGGCCAGGTCGATCGAGACTCTGCTTGAGGCCGCCGACTCCGCTTTCAAGGATCTTCTAGACGTCAATCTCGACACCATTAATCTAGCGGTGGCCGACCCCGGGAAAGCTGTTGCCGACGGCACCCCGGGTGATATGGAAGATGCGCCAGTGGTCCGCTTCGTCAACAAGATATTGCTGGATGCCATCAAAAGGGCGCCTCGGATATTCATTTTGAACCCTACGAGAAGGACTTCCGAATACGATATCGGCATGACGGGATGCTGCATGAAATCGCCAATCCGCCGGTCAATCTCGCGGGGCGCATTGCAGCGCGACTCAAGGTCATGTCGCGTATGGATATTGCGGAGCGACGGGTACCCCAGGACGGTCGTATTAAGCTCGAACTGTCCCGCACCCGCGCGATAGATTTCCGAGTCAATACCTGCCCGACCCTGTACGGCGAAAAAATCGTACTGCGGATACTTGATCCTGCCTCGGCTCAACTCGGCATTGAGAAGCTGGGATTTGAGCGCGATCAACGCAAAAACTTTCTGGATGCGCTGAACAAGCCCTACGGGATGATTCTGGTGACCGGTCCGACCGGGAGCGGCAAAACCGTGACGCTCTATACGGGGCTCAACGCCCTGAATACCAGCGACCGTAACATTTCCACCGTTGAAGATCCGGTTGAAATTACGGTACCCGGCATCAACCAGGTCAACGTCAATACCAAAACGGGTCTGACGTTTGCCGAGGCGCTCAGAGCCTTCCTGCGGCAGGATCCTGACGTGATCATGGTGGGCGAGATTCGTGATCTTGAGACCGCTGAAATTGCGGTCAAGGCCGCACAAACCGGCCATATGGTGCTCTCCACCCTGCATACCAACGATGCTCCTCAAACGCTTAACCGTCTGATGCAAATGGGGATTCCTCCCTTCAATATTGCCTCGGCCGTGTTGCTGATCATGGCGCAGCGTCTGGCGCGCCGACTCTGCGAATTTTGCAAGCAGCCGCTGGACATGCCGCCCGAAGCCTTGCTGCACGCCGGATTCCAGCAGCAGGATCTGGGTCAGTTTGTGGTGTACGGTCCCGGGGAGTGTGAGCGCTGCGTCAAAGGCTACCGCGGTCGGGTCGGTATCTATCAGGTCATGCCGATTTCCGAATCCATGAACCAGATTATTCTGGAGGGTGCCAGCGTAATGCGTATTGCAGAACAGGCAAAAGCCGAGGGAATAGCCGACCTCAGGTCATCCGGTTTGGCCAAGGTCAGGGCCGGGATCACCAGCCTGGCTGAGATTGACCGGGTCACGCGGGAATAGCCGCCGTGGCCAGGGAAAAGGATGCCTTGGTTTGGTTCCTCTGGGAGGGTATCGATCAACGCAATCAGAAAGCCAAGGGTGAACTGGCTGCAAGGACCGAACTGGTTGCCCGTGCCGAATTAAGGCGTCAGGGCATCCGCCTCAGCAAGATTCGGAAAAAGCCCCGGGCGTTGTTTACGCCTCGGCAGCAAAAAATCACGCCCAAGGAGATTGCCCTGTTCAGCCGGCAACTGGCAACCATGCTGTCGGCGGGGGTGCCGCTGGTACAGGCATTTGAGATCGTCGGCCGAGGCCATGAGAACCCTTCAATGCAGGATTTGCTGCTCAGAATAAAAGCCGATGTAGAGGGCGGGAACCCGCTGGCGGAGTCACTAGGTCGCCATCCTGCCTACTTTGACGCGCTATTTTGTAATCTGGTGCGGGCGGGTGAGCAGGCGGGTGTTCTTGAAACTCTGTTGCACAAAATTGCGGACTACAAGGAAAAAACCGAGTCCATCAAGGGAAAGATCAGAAAGGCTCTGGCTTATCCGGCCGCCGTTCTAGTGATTGCTGTGCTGGTGACCGCCATTCTGCTGATTTTCGTCGTGCCCCAATTCGAAGAGTTGTTCAAGGGGTTTGGCGCCGACCTGCCGGCCTTTACCCGCCTCGTCATTGACCTTTCAAAGTTCGTTCAGGCGTGGTGGTATCTGGCTCTCGGTCAATTGATGGTTGCCCTCTACGTCTTCGTTCAGTTCAAGCGTAAATCAGAGGCGTTCAACCACGGTCTGGATCGGCTTGTACTTCAGATACCCAAGGTCGGAACGATCATCCATAAGGCTGCAATCTCGCGCTTTGCGAGGACTCTGGCGACCATGTCGGCAGCGGGGGTTCCGCTCATTGATGCTTTGCTGTCTGTGGCGGGCGCTACCGGAAACCACGTTTATGCCTCCACGGTTCTGGCGATGCGGGAGGAGGTTTCCACCGGCACTCAGTTGCAGGCATCCATGCGGGATGCAGGCTTGTTTCCCAATATGGTGGTGCAGATGGTGGCGATCGGCGAGGAGTCCGGGTCTTTGGACAGTATGCTCGAGAAGGTCGCCGATTTTTATGAGGAAGAAGTCGACAACGCAGTGGATTCTCTCAGTAGCCTCATTGAGCCGATGATCATGGCGATACTGGGTATTGTGGTGGGCGGCCTTGTCGTCGCCATGTATCTGCCAATTTTCAAACTCGGATCTGTGGTGTGATGGGGTGGCAATATGACTGACTTTTTTTACCTGTCGCCGCTGGGCTTTCCCATCATGGTCGGTTGCCTGGGTCTTATGGTGGGCAGTTTTTTGAACGTGGTGATTCATCGCCTGCCAATTATGCTTGACCGTGAGTGGCGTCGTGATTCGGCCCTGTTTCTCGGCCAGGAGCCAGACGCCACCGGTGATGCGGTTTTTAATCTGGCAGTCCCCCGATCCCGTTGTCCTGCCTGCGGCAAGGCTATTGGTGTGCTTGAGAATATCCCGCTACTCAGCTTCATGGCTCTGAGGGGGCGTTGTTCTGCCTGTGTCGCCCCGATTCCCCTCCGTTATCCTATGGTGGAGTTACTCACTGCGGCGGTTTCGGTCGCTGTCGCCTGGCACTTTGGCCTGAGCCTGCAAACCTTGGCTGGACTCGTATTGAGCTGGGGTTTGATTGCGCTTGGTTTTATTGATATCGACCGGCAGTTGCTGCCTGACGCCATTACCCTGCCGCTATTGTGGTTGGGTTTGCTGCTGAGCGTTTTTAATCTGTATGTCGATAGCTCTACCAGCATAGTCGGTGCGGTAAGTGGGTATCTGGTATTGTGGCTGGTATTTCAGTTGTTTCGCTTGCTCACCGGACGTGTTGGCATGGGATATGGTGACTTCAAACTGTTGGCTTTACTGGGTGCCTGGCAGGGGTGGACCATGCTGCCGCTGATTCTGGTGATTTCCTCTGTGGTGGGTGCCATCATAGGGGGCCTGATGATTGTGCTGGGGCGCCGCGACCACCGGGCGCCGATTTCCTTTGGCCCGTATCTGGCTCTTGCGGGCTGGATAACCCTGCTCTGGGGTGATGCCTTGAATGCGGCCTATATGGCCATGCTGGTAGTCGATTAAAACATGCTGAACGTTGGGCTGACCGGCGGCATCGGCTGTGGAAAGAGTACAGTCGCCAATCTGTTTGCGGCCAGAGGTGTTGCAGTCGTTGATGCGGATGAGATTGCGCGGATACTGGTCGAGCCGGGACAACCGGCGCTGAGCGCTATCGTCGATCACTTTGGTCCGGATGTAATTACCCATGGCCGACTTGATCGTGCGGTCTTGCGGCAGAGGATTTTTAGCGTCCCGACCGACCGGCGCTGGTTGGAGTCCTTGTTACATCCCCTTATATACCGTCGTATGCAGGCAGAGGCTCAGGCACTGGGTGGGTCTTATTGCCTGATGGTGGTGCCGCTTTTGCTGGAAAGCGGTGGCCGCGCAATGGTTGATCGGGTGTTGGTAGTGGATTGCGCTGCCGACTTGCAACGGCGACGTGTTAAAAGTCGAGACAATCTGGATGATGCGGCTTTTGATCGCATCATAGCGGCTCAGCTAGGCCGAAATGCCCGATTGGCAGCAGCAGATGACATCATCGTCAATGATGGTACGCCTGAGTCCTTGTCAGTTCAGGTAGATCGGCTCCACCTCACTTATCTGAGCCTGAGTCAGTCGTGAACGTTCACTTTTGCGCTCCGGGGGTCGACGCAACATGACGGCGCACACTGGGTCATTGACTTATGGGCCTTACGCAAAAGAAAAT
The DNA here is from genome assembly GCA_046305255.1 of Methylococcaceae bacterium. GTDB lineage: Bacteria > Pseudomonadota > Gammaproteobacteria > Methylococcales > Methylococcaceae > UBA6136. The sequence continues at coordinate 3,764 of JBKCCF010000074.1, read as the reverse complement.
GCCAACGAATAAGAAGGACGAGTCCTCTGATGTTCGCTGGCCCAGCACACACCCTCAACCCAGACAAACCGGATTTTCTGCTTGAACGATCTCATCATGTACGAGTTTCCGCTCAATGAGCGGATGCGGCTGTTTATTCGTGTTGAACAATTATTCGCCCAACTCGATCACTTCATGACCGGCCGGTCGGTGTGGGACAGCCGCGTCGTGGTCGCAACGTTGGTTGATATCGTCGGTGTATTCAGTCGCAATGATCTCAAGGCCGAGTCGTTACTGGAAATTGAGCGCCAGTCCTCGGTGCTTCACAAGATGGCCAGGCTGGGTGCAGGTATCGACCAGAGTAAACTGGAACTTATCCTCGCCCGACTGGACAGCTACGGGAAGCAACTGTACGCCAACCCCGGCAAGGTTGGATCGGTTCTGATGGAAGACGAACTGTTTAAAAGCATTTCACAGCGTAGCAGCATTCCTGGCGGCACCTGTTCGTTCGATTCACCCGCCTATCATCACTGGTTACAGGGCGAGGAATTCATGCGAAGAGCCGACCTTACCCGCTGGATTGAGCCTTTTCAGCAAATTCGGGCGGCGATTGATATGTTACTGAACTTCATAAGAACGTGTGCGGCTCCTACTGCAGAAATTGCACCCGCTGGTTTTTTTCAGAAAAGCCTGGATTACTCTCTCGCCTTTCAGTTGCTCAGAGTTGGCGTTGCGCGTCCCGTCCCGTACTACGCGGAAATTAGTGGCGGTAAACATCGTTTTACTATCCGTTTCATGTTGCGAGACAACATTCAACGTGCATCGCAGGCGACGGATGATGTCAGTTTTCAACTAACCTGCTGTCTGTTTTAACGCATCATTTCAATGGATGTGCCAACATGCCGGTGACTGTCAAATGCCCGACCTGTTCAAAGGTAGTGCCGTGGCTGCCCGAGTCTACCTATCGCCCCTTTTGCAGTGAGCGCTGCCGGTTGATCGATCTTGGTGAATGGGCTTCTGAAGGCTATGTCCTCTCTGAGGACCTGATCGAATCGGAGGATCCTGACCTCCGGCATGAGTATTCGTCAGCCGGGCCAATATATTAACTATCCGATTTGAAAAGGCACACTAAAAAACGATGAATTCCGAAATGTTTGATTTGGAGACGCTGGCTGCTGAAGTGGTAGGGAAAAGCCCAACAAGGATCCTGAAGGTGGCTTTGGCCCGATTCGAGAATATCGCTGTTTCCTTCAGTGGAGCAGAGGATGTGGTTCTGGTTGATATGGTCGCCAAGTTGCGGCCTGGCATGCAGGTCTTTACCCTTGATACGGGGCGTCTGCACCCGGAAACCTATCGCTTGATTGATACGGTGCGAGAGCGCTATCCGATACAACTTGAAATTCTGTTTCCCAATTCTTCAGCAGTCCAGCAGTTGACCCGGGACAAAGGGCTGTTCAGCTTCTATCAGGATGGTCATACCGAATGTTGCGGCATTCGTAAGGTACAACCGCTCCGGGCTAAATTGGCTACGCTTGACGCCTGGATCACGGGGCAGCGTCGTGATCAGAATCCGACCCGAGCCGAGGTGGCTGAAGTCGAATTAGATCGCATGTTCTCCGGTCCGGAACGCCGGTTAACGAAGTTTAATCCTTTGGCCAACTGGTCATCAGCTCAGGTCTGGGACTATATTGAGGCCCACGAGGTCCCCTTCAACACACTTCATCGACAGGGTTATATCAGTATCGGCTGTGAACCCTGCACCCGCCCGATCCTGCCTAACCAGCATGAGCGTGAGGGGCGCTGGTGGTGGGAGAGCGAGTCGAAAAAAGAATGCGGTTTGCACGCCGGAAATCTGGCACCGCCCGCGAGTTGACTTGTTTCATCGTCACACATCAGGAGATTTTCCATGACCATGGAGGCCAGTGTCAGAGCGCGCTACAGTCGTGGCGCTCAGCAGGTGGAGCCTGCTCTGTGTTGCCCCGTCGATTATGATGCAGCGCTACTGAAGTTGTTGCCTCAAGAGATCATCGACAAGGATTATGGTTGTGGTGATCCCTCCCGCTATGTGCGCGAGGGCGATACCGTTCTTGATCTTGGATCTGGTGGCGGCAAGATATGCTACATGGCTGCCCAGCTGACCGGCCCGACCGGGCGCGTCATCGGGGTCGACATGAGTGATGACATGCTCGCGCTGGCCCGAAAATATCAGCCGGAAATGTCTCAGAAACTCGGCGGTGACCGTGTGCAGTTTTTAAAGGGGCGGATTCAGGATTTGGCGCTGGATGCGGAACAGCTCGCTGTCAGATTATCTGAACATCCGGTTCGCGGCCTTGCTGATCTGGTGGCCTTGCAAGCATGGGAGGCTGAACAGCGCGCACAGAGGCCGATGATCGCGGATGAGTCGATTGATCTCGTCATCTCTAACTGTGTGCTCAATCTGGTCAATGACAGTGAAAAGCAGACGATGGTCAATGAGATATTCCGAGTTGTGAAGCCGGGCGGTCGGGTGGCTATATCCGATATTGTGTCTGATGAGCCTATCTCGGAAGCCTTGAAGGCAAATCCTGAATTATGGAGTGGCTGTATTTCGGGCGCTTTTGAGGAGCTTGAATTCGTCAACGCCTTTGTCAACGCCGGGTTTACTGCTGTGAGGCTCGACCGTTGGGATGCTCGTCCCTGGCGGGTGGTGGATGGAATAGAGTTCCGTGCCGCCACACTGACGGCAGTGAAAGGGGAAGGAAGAGCCTGTATTGACAGGGGGCATGCGGTCATCTACCGGGGGCCCTACAGCGAGGTTAGCGACGAGGAAGGCCATGTTTTTCCCCGCGGCGAGCGTATAGCCGTCTGTGAGAGAACCTACCGGATGATGACCCAAGGTACCTACCGCAGCGACTTTATCGGCATAGCGCCTGCGGTATTGAGGGAACCGACGATGTGGTGTGCCCCGGCGGGAACCCGGCGCCCACCGGCAGAAAGCAAGGGTGGAACACAGGTAACGGGGGAGTTGTGCGAGGGAGACGCCTGCTGCTGACTCTGTCATATCCGGTCGGCAGGGTATGACTACCCCGCCGACCGGCTACATTATCGTTCCAGATACTTCAGTTTGTCGGGTTTGCCGTTCCAGTCGTCAGCATTCTCGCAGGCTTCCTTAACTTCCGTTATGGTCGGCCATAACTTGGCGAGTTCGGCATTCAGCTGGATAAACTGCTGCTGATGTTCTGGCACTTCATCCTCGGAGAAGATGGCATTTGCTGGGCATTCGGGTTCACAAAGTGTGCAATCGATGCACTCGTCCGGGTCGATCACCAGAAAGTTGGGGCCTTCGTGAAAGCAATCAACTGGGCATACATCGACACAGTCGGTGAACTTGCACTTGATGCAGTTCTCGGTGATTACGAAAGTCATATCAAAAATCCTGTCTGCTTATTGGCTTGAATGGTGAATCCCTGTCGGACCGGGGATAGGAAGGACCTGCCGACGGGCTATGGTTTTCAGTTTTTATCCGTGTTTGACTGTCCGTAACGGTCAGTCTCCGACATCATGGGATCCTGGCTCAGATAAATCTTACCTAGATTGTTCTCTGTGGCAGTTATCGAGAGCGGTTTGGCTGCATCACAAATTCCATTTGAAAAGGTCAATAATCATTTGGCGTCTTGAAAAAAACCGGCACAAAGTATTGGCGACGCTCATTGAGCGAGCGCGCATTTTACATGGTTACCGGTGGATTCCAAAACCGGATTGAGGCCTATCAGCCCCTTTTGACGCCCTTCAGCCGCAGCCCTCGA
>JBKCCF010000073.1:0-14251 GCA_046305255.1 Methylococcaceae bacterium | reverse complement strand
TCGGGTAGAGCACGTGTTCGCAGGGATAGAGCAGATGGGTGGCAAAATGGTCCGCACCATCGGCCAGGCCAGGGCCAATTTCGCGATGACGATGATGGCGGCCTGCTACAACATGAAGCGGCTGGCCTTCTTCCACAGAATAGAGATTGTGGCTTTTTAGCGCCTAAAATCCGCCCGATGACCGAATAAATCGGTCATCAAGGCGAAATTCAGGATGAAACAGACCAGAAATGACCCGAATTTGGCTCGGAAATCGCCGAAATATGGGTGCTGACATTGTTATCTAAGCGCGGCTCGACATAATAGGCCGTTAATCGAGGTGCCCTCATGTGATGCCGCGTGGCCATAATCGTCAGGCGTGTTCCTATGCGTAGGGAGATTGCCAGTCTTATCTTCATCAACAGGTCTAGCTTCGCCGGGCTCTTGCAGCAAGGTGCGGCATGGCAGAGCATTCCCGCGTTATTCGCCGGCGGCACCGAGGCTGAGGCGATCAAACTGTTTGCCAACCTCCATCTGGCTATGCGCGTGGCCCCCCATGGATATTAGTTTCATCGTTCCGATCTATAACCAGCTTGAATGCTCCAGGGCTATGCTGATGTCCCTGTTGAAATCTGTCCCCTTGGGTTATGACTATGAAGTTCTCTTAATTGATGATGGTTCAGAAGCGGCCACACGTCGGTGGCTTGATTCTCTGCGGCAGTCTAGGGTCAAGGTGCTGTATAACGCTACTAACCTGGGTTATGCGAGGACTAATAATAAAGCGGTTGCCAATGCTAAAGGACGCTTGATTGCCCTGCTAAATAATGATGTGCTACTGAGCCAGGATTGGCTGTTACCCATGCTCTCCATTCTTGAGAATCGAAACCTGAATGCGGGTATAGTCGGTAACATTCAGTATCGGTTTAACAGTGCGGAAATCGATCACGCTGGGGTTGAGGTCACTGCACAGGGTAAAATTGAGCACCTTCGAGCCATGGCATCCTCTGCTGATCGGTATCCTGCATTTGCCGTAACAGCGGCCTGTTGCTTGCTGCGCAGGACCGACTTTCTGGCCGTGGGAGGATTTGATGAATGCTACGTCAATGGCGGCGAGGATGTAGACTTATGTCTCAAGCTGAAAGCAAGGGGATTGAGCTGCGAGGTCTCTACCCAAAGTCGTATTCACCATCATGTCAGTTTGACGCGCGGTGTGGTATCCACTCGGGATGAGCGAAATAGCATGATCCTCTTTACGCGTTGGCGTGATGCAATAATGGCCGAACTTATGCCCGTTATTGCGGCTGAGGTGGTTAATGGGAATACTGCTATTGATGGGGGTATTCTCCGCTTTTGTCAGGAATATAGCCTCGGCACCAGGCTGGTGCCTCCAAAGTATATAGAGCATCGCGCCAGGGCCATCATGGATGAGGAATTTTTGCGGTGGTCACGCATGTTTGATAAAGATTAATATTTTGTACATCCGGTTATTGGGCACCTCTAAAAACCTCAAAATTTTGAAATCGACGCATTATAAATCAGTGCTGTAGACTCATTTCTTGGGTGAAAAGATGGGTTTTTCGAGGTTCCCTATTGGGTTTTGGCATGCTGCGTAGCCGCTTGTCGCCTGCCTTTTTAGTAGTTCTCGTCACACTTATTTATCAATAGTCTCCGGTATAACTATCATGCTCATTCCAGTCATTCTCTCCGGCGGTGCCGGTACCCGTCTTTGGCCCCTTTCACGGGAGAGTCATCCCAAACCCTTCATGGCCCTGGCCGATGGTGAAAGTTTGCTGCAGAAAACCTATCTTCGGGCGGCAAAGGTTGCGGTTGGGCATGAAATTCTTACGGTCACCCACCGTGACTATTACTTTCTGAGCAAGGATGAGTTCACCCGATCCCGCCTGGGCGACGGGGTGTCGCCGGCCTTTATTCTTGAACCCTTTGGGCGAAATACCGCCGCAGCCGTTGCGTTGGCGGCCTGTCATGTGCGGGCGCGTTTTGGTGCTGATGCCTGCCTGTTGGTGTTGGCGGCGGATCATTTGATCGAGGATGCTGCTGCCTTTGGAGCAGCCGTGAGCAAGGCGAAAGACCTCGCAGCGGATGATCGGCTGGTGACCTTCGGTATGTTACCCAATGCGCCTGAAACCGGCTTCGGTTATATCAAGCTTGGGCCTGAACTGGGACAGGGCAGGGCAGTCGACTGCTTTGTGGAGAAGCCCTCGCGTGAGAAGGCCGAGGCTTATCTGGCCAGTGGGGATTACCTTTGGAATTCCGGCATGTTCTGTTTTAAGGCGGGTGTTCTGTTGGCCGAACTGGCCTTGCATGCGCCCGATGTGGCCGATGCGGTTTCGGACTGTTGGGAGGCGATGGCGGAAGCCGCCTCATCCGGCTCAATGCTGGAGATTCCTGCTGATCCGTTTGCGGCCACGCCGTCGGTCTCGATTGATGTGGCGGTGATGGAGCGTTCTGGCCGGGTGGCGGTGGTGCCGGCTGATTTTGGCTGGAGCGATATCGGGTCCTGGAATGCAGTGGCTCAGCTCACGCCGCCAGATGCGGCGGGAAACCGCAGCCTAGGCGATACTGTGCTGGTCGATTCTCACCATAATTTCGTCATGAGCGAGGGCCGCCTGGTGACGACTCTGGGGGTCGATCATCTGATGATCATTGATACACCGGATGCGGTGTTGGTTGCCCATGTCGATCGTGCCCAGGACGTGAAGGACGTCGTGCAGCGACTCAAGCAGCTTGACCATCCGGCGCATCGGTTTCACCGCACCGTTTCCCGACCCTGGGGGACTTACACGGTGCTGGAGGAAGGTCCTGGTTTCAAGATCAAGCGCATTGAGGTCAGGCCGGGGCGTAGTCTTAGCTTGCAGATGCATCATCACCGCAGTGAGCATTGGGTGGTGGTGTCGGGTATGGCCCGGGTGACGCATGACGAGACCGAGACATTCGTGCGCGCCAACGAGTCGACCTTCATCAAGGCGGGCCAGAAGCACCGCCTGGAAAACCCCGGCATGCTGGATCTGGTCATGATCGAGGTGCAAAGCGGTCAATACCTGGGCGAGGACGATATCGTCCGGTTTGAGGATGCTTATGGGCGCTACACCGGGGAGCCGGCATGACGGTGGCAGAGGCGGGCGCTCCGACGTGTGCGGCCGGGAGTTTGGGGGCGTGTCTGGATCATACGCCGGTACCGCTGGCATTTGGTACCAGTGGCCGCCGCGGCTTGCTGAAAGATCTCACTCAGCTGGAGGTGTTCATTTGTGCCCTGGCCGAACTGGACTATCTGCAGTCGCTGCCGGTTGCGGAGGGCGGCATTACCCGGGGTGATTTTTTCTACTTTGCCAGCGATCTGCGCCCCAGTTCCGTAGGGTTGACGGCAGGTTCGCCGGTCCGTGGCGAATTGGCTCAGGTAATTGAGGTGGCCATTCGTTCAGCCGGGATGGTGCCGGTGTATCTCGGTCACATTCCAACACCGGCCTTGATGGCTTATGCCGTGTCCCGGGGCTGCGGCAGCATGATGGTAACGGGGAGTCATATTCCCTTCGATCGCAACGGCTATAAAACCAATACCGCGGTGGGTGAACTGCTTAAACATCATGAGCCGCCTATCGCTGAACGGGTTATGACTGTCCGCCAGCGCCTCTACGCGGAGCCTGCGGAGGACGCGCTGTTCGCCTCGAACGGCCAACTGAAGGCAGGCCATTTGGCTTTGCCGGTGGCAGATGCTTCAGCGGAAGAGGCTTACCTGTCGCGGTATCTTGATTTTTTCGGTGCGGGGGCATTGGCGGGTCTGCGTCTTCTGGTCTATCAGCATTCAGCGGTGGGGCGCGATCTTGTGCCGCGTATTCTGCGTTCACTCGGTGCCGAGGTGTTCGAGGCCGGTCGTAGTGAGCAGTTTGTGCCGATTGATACCGAGAATATTGATGCGGCACAGTTACAGGTCATGCAGGCGCTGGTGGATGAGGCGATAGCCCTGCATGGGCGGGTGGATGCCGTGGTGTCTACCGATGGCGACAGTGATCGTCCGTTGGTGCTCGGGGTTGATGCGGCGACCGGCAAGGCCCGATTTTTTGGCGGTGATCTGGTCGGCATGGTGACGGCAGCGTTTCTGACTGCAGATGCCGCTGTAGTACCGATCAGCTGTAACGATGCGATTGACCGCGGTGAACTGCGGGGGGTACTGGAACCCAAAACCCGTATTGGCTCGCCTTATGTGATTGCCGGAATGGGTGCGGCCATAGCGCAGGGCAAGAAGGCGGTCTGCGGCTGGGAGGCGAATGGGGGCTTTTTGACAGGTACCCCGATCACGCGGCAGGGCAGAACGCTCACAGCCTTGCCGACCCGTGATGCGATGTTGCCGATCATCGCGGTTTTAGCGCAGTCGAGGGCGTGTGGGCAGAGCCTGGTCGAGGTTTTTGCGCATTTGCCGCGCCGTTTCAGCAAGGCGGCTTTGTTGAAGGATTTTCCAAGACCCTTGAGCCGCGCGATGCTGGCCCACTTTACGCCCGCCGAGTGGGCTGGATCCGAATGGGTATGCGATGCCGGAGAATCGGGTCAGAACCCTGTCGAGCTGACTGCCATCGCGAGATTGTTGGCGAGTTTCTTTAGCGAGAAAGATGGTTTCGGTCCAATCCGTAAAATAAATTATATCGATGGGGTGAGAATCTATTTTGGCAACGGCGATGTCGCCCATATTCGCCCGTCCGGTAATGCGGATGAGTTGAGAATATATGCGGTATCGGATACCCAGCAGCGTGCCGATCAGATTGTCACGCGTGCGATTGCAGAACCGGATGGCATTCTAAGAGTGATGGCGAAATCTGTTACTATGCCGATACTTTAGTAAGAGTTATTTCATCAACCATCATGAGCCCGCGCCTGTCCATACTGTTTTTCAATTTTAATCAGGCGTTTGCAGTCGATCCGGCGGTCAGCAGTGTACTGGACCAGTGTGGCCCGGAGCTCGAAGTGCTGGTTGTGGATCGTGGCTCGAAGGATCAATCCGCTGAGGTTTTGCGGCGGTTGAGTGATCGTGATCGGCGAGTCAGGTGGTGGCCGGATACCCAGGCGCTTGCTGATTGCCTCGAACGGGCCCTGCAGGATGTGACAGGAAGTATCATCGGGATCCTGCAGGCCGATACCGCGCTACAGCCTGCTGCCCTTGAGAAGGTGCTTGCTCTTTTTGCCGAGCAGCATGATTGCCTGTTAATCGGCGATCAGCAGGGGTTCAGGGCGAGTGTCTCTGCCCGCCAGCAGTCCTGGTCATCGGTGTTTTTTCGCAGCTATGTGGTGGCGATGTTGGGTGGTGGCGCCAGGCTGTCTGGTTTCGATGCGCTGCAGGTCTTGCCGCGCGAGCGTTTGTGCCTGCTTGATGCGCCCCTGACGACCCCGTTGAGCCCATTTCCCGCTGCCGATGCGGGCGCACCGCAGGTCGCCGAGTCGGTGAGTGCGCACGATCTTATTGAGCGTTACTCGGTATCAGAGCATGTTGCGTGGGCAGACGCCTATTTCACAGGCCGTGAAGATCACGCCTACCTTTACCAGAAGCCTTTCTATCACCCCCAAAACTGTGCCGCCGGCGTTACCAGCCTGGGCCAGCTGCTCTCGGGGCTTAAATTGACGGCGGGTATGCGTGTGCTGGAATTTGCGGCCGGTTCGTGTTGGCTTTCCCGTATTCTGGTTCAATTAGGCTGTGTGGTGACCAGTTGCGATGCCTCCAGCCAGGCGCTGGCAATTGGTCGCCAGCTGTTTGAGCGATACCCTCCGATACTGGCATCCGGATCTCTGAGCGAGTTTGTTGTGTTTGACGGGGAAACGCTTGCATTCGCTGACAATACCTTTGACCGCATCATTGTGAATGATGCTTTTCACCATATTCCCAATACTGCCGCAGTATTGAGCGAGTTTTCCAGGGTGCTGAAGCCCGATGGCATGGCGGGAATGTGCGAGCCTGGCCGTTACCATTCAATGACGGAAGATTCGCAGTTTGAAATGCGTACCTATAATGTCATCGAGAACGATTTTGTCCTGGAGGATATCTGGGCAGAGGCCCGGGCCGCGGGGTTTATGGATATCGCCATCATGCCGGTATTGCGTGGACCAGTGATGCGTATGGCGGAGTATCTGGCATGTGTGAAGGGCGAGGTGCCTGCGTTTATTACCAATGCTGTGATCCACGATACGACAAACCACTCGATTTTCTTTCTGTACAAGCAGGATCAGAGTTTACTGGCTGATTCCGCCTTGCCCGTTCAGATCTATGAGCCTTTGGATTTCGATGATCCCTACTACCTGGTGATGAATCCGGATGTGAATGCTGCCGTGGTCAGTGGCCATTACGCCAGCGGCTGGGAGCATTACGATCGCTATGGTCGAGTGGAGCGACGAGCCGCAAGGGTTTCGAGGAAACAGCCCTGAGTGTTGAGGGGCTCATCCAGGTTCTGGCCCGACGGTACGGTGTGATCTGCCCGGGGGCGGGATCAGTGCCCGAAAATCCAGTGCGTGTCGGGCTCCGCCGTCAGGTCGCATCGCCTCACCCATTCGGAGAGTAGTTGCCAGGGTTCCCGCAAAAAATTCATACTACCCCGCTTCGGCTACCCCCTCATACACCCGCCAGCCATGACAAGGTGCCACCGCCGGATTGGCTGACCTTTACCCTGCAAGATAAACAATGAAAACAATAGCGAATGTTCTGATGGGCCTCGGTTTTGCCATGTTCATGGGCTATTACGTCATCGGACTGCGCGCGGGCGCTGATTTTGTCCACGAGCCGTTTGTGATGTTGCCGGGCAGTTTGATGTTGCTGGCGGCAGGTCTGGTGACGCGTTTCGTTCTGCCAAGGATGTGAGCCGGTCTATCCGGCGGGCGCACTGACAGGGCGGCTTCACTCCCATACCGCCTGTCCATTGCTTGCTATGACATCCCGATAGAACAGGGCGCTGGCTTTTGGGCTGCGCTGTTGGGTCTGGTAATCGACGTGGATCAGCCCGAACCGTTTTGAATAACCGTACGCCCACTCGAAATTATCCAGCAAGGACCACGCGTAATAGCCCTTCAGGTTGACGCCCTGCATGATGGCCTCATGGGCCGATTGGAGGTGGGTTCTGAAATAATCGACGCGCGGGGTATCGGCAATAGCGCCATCCTTGAGCGGCGGATCGGCAAAGGCGCCACCGTTTTCAGTGAGGTACAACGGTATATCGCCGTACCGCCGCTGTACCCAAAGCAGACAGCTTTTAAGCCCCTCGGGGAACACCTCCCAATCCATCGCCGTATGTGGAGCAGCGTGCTGGCGGACCCGCTCGCTGCGAAAAGGACGGCTCGAAGGCGCGTCCCGTACCACCGAGCGGCTGTAATAATTAATACCCAAAAAATCAATCGGCTCGCGGATCAGGTGGTAGTCTGCTTCGGGAAATGGCGGTGCCGATCCATAGATATCGGTCAACTCTTCGGGATACTGCCCCAGAAAAACCGGATCAAGGAACTGCCGGTTCATCCACGCATGTGCCCGCGCCATTGCGGCGTGATCTTCAGCACGGTCCGATGCGGCGTACTTGGGCTCAAGATTGACCACCAGGCCAATCTCGCCCTCGCCATCCGCCCTGAAGGCCTGAACGGCGAGGGCATGCCCCCGTAACAGGTTATGGGCTGCAAGCCTGGCGTTGGTCATATTCTGCAGACCGGGAGGATGGCTACCCTGCACATGGCCCTCATGCACGATCACCCAGGGTTCATTCAGCGTCGACCAGTGCTGGACGCGGTTGCCGAAAGCCTGGAACAGGGTATGGGCGTAGTCGGCAAACCACCGCGCGCAATCGCGGTTGCTCCAGCCGCCGGCCTCATCAAGTGCCAGTGGCAAATCCCAGTGATGCAGGGTAGGGAAGGGCCTGATTCCCGCCTGCTCCAGCGTGTCGAGCAGTCTGAGATAAAAATCCAGTCCCTTCTGGTTCAGTTTGCCGCGCCCCGTGGGAAATATCCGGTTCCAGGCCACGCTGAAGCGATAAGCCTGCAGTCCCAGTGCCTTCATTAACGCCACATCCTCGGTGAACAACCGGTAATGCTCACAGGCCCGTTCACCGGTATCACCATTGACGATGGTGCCGGGACGCTGGCAAAACTGGTGCCAGTTGCTGGGGCCTGCGCCGTCGGCCAACGGCAACCCCTCAATCTGAAAGGCTGAGGTCGCGGCACCCCATACAAAATCATCTGGAAATCGTGAGGGCTTGGTCATGGCAACTCGGTCATGGTGGCTGAGAGCGTGGCTGGTCCTATCACCCTGTCGGGCCCCCGTGGCCTCGCTGATGAATGCTAACGGGCAGGGGATGGCGCCGGCAGGTGAAAATTGAAGGCTATTGTTCCATACTGCCCGCGCTGTGACCCGGATTTTCCCGCGCATGAAAACCTTGCTGTTCTATACCTTGCTGATTTTGACGGGGTGCTCGACGCTGCCGCCCAAAAACCCCTCCAACATCTGTTCGATCTTCCGCGAGAAGGCTGACTGGTATGACGCAGCGCTGGACGCACAAAAGAACTGGGGTGTACCCGTACCCGTCCAGATGGCAATCATGAAGCAGGAGTCGGCCTTCGTAGACGATGCAAGGCCGCCGCGTAACTGGTTTCTTGGGATCATCCCCCTGTCCCGGCCCACCACCGCCTATGGCTACAGTCAGGCCACCGATGCCACCTGGCAGCGCTATCTCGACAGTACCGGCCATTGGGGTGCCGATCGCGATGATTTTGCCGATGCCGTTGACTTCATCGGCTGGTATACCCAGCAGACGCGCCGTGAGCTGGGTATACCCAAAACCGATGCCTATCGGCAGTACCTTGCCTATCATGAAGGCCAGACCGGTTACCGCAAGGGCAGACATATGGAAAAACCCTGGCTGCTGGGTATCGCGCGCAACGTACAATCCACGGCGACCCGTTATGACCGACAGCTTGCCAGTTGCTCGGTCGAACTGGCCGACGGCCTCGACCACGATTAAACCCGGCCCTGCCTCAAGCCTGAGGGCCACTCTCACATGTTCAACTGCCAATGACTTCTACGCATCAATTTTTTGCCACGGCCCCGCTGGGTATCGAACTGCTGCTGGCGCAGGAGCTCCGTGATCTCGGCATCCCCGACGTCAGGGAGGGCCGGGCTGGCGTCACTTTTGGCGGCGATCTCACCGCCGCCTACACCGCCTGTCTCTGGTCACGCCTCGCCAACCGCATTCTGATGCCGATCGCCCACTATGACGCCCCCACTGTCGAGACGCTCTATGCCGGAGCCCATGCCATCGACTGGTCCCGGCACATGGCGCCCGAAGCGACCCTGGCGGTGGACTTTGCCGCCAGTCGATCGGCGATTACCCACACCCTGTTTGGCGCCCAGAAGATCAAGGATGCCATTGTCGATCACTTTCGCGCTCATCATGGTACCCGGCCCTCGGTCGACCTCGCCCAGCCCGATCTGCGGGTGAATGTGTACCTCGATCGTGATCAGGCGACTGTCAGCATTGACCTGTCGGGCGATAGCCTCCACAAGCGCGGCTATCGGCTTGACGGCGGCAAGGCCCCGCTCAAGGAAAATCTGGCGGCGGCAATATTGCTGCGGGCAGGCTGGCCGGCCATAGCCGCAGAGGGTGGCCCTTTCATGGATCCCATGTGTGGGTCGGGCACACTGCCGATTGAGGCGGGGCTGATGGCGGCGGATAGTGCGCCCGGTCTGCTGCGGGAGCGTTACGGCTTTCTCGGGTGGCGTGGCCATGAGCCGGCGCTGTGGCTGGGGCTGCTTGATGATGCCCGACAGCGCCACGTCGCGGGCCTCGGTCGGATGCCGCCCATCATGGGCTATGACATTGACCGTCAGGCGGTACACCATGCGCTTGGCAATCTTGAGCGAGCCGGATTACGCGGTCATATTCACATCGAACGCAAAGCCGCCGGCGAAGCACGGCCGCGGCACGACACCGGTTTGCTGGTGGTCAATCCGCCCTATGGCGAGCGGCTGGGTGACCAGGCCTCGCTGGTCCCGCTCTACACCGAACTCGGCGACACACTGCGCGCCCATTTCAGGGGCTGGCACGCCAGCGTCTTTACCGGCAATCCCGAACTGGCTTTCAAGCTCGGCATCCGCGCGACCCGCCATTACGCGCTTTACAACGGCGCCCTGGCCTGCAAGCTGTTCAACTTTGATGTAGCCGAGGGACGATTTTTCACCCCGCATGAGGGAGAGCAGCCAACTGAAGCCGAGCGCACGCTGCGCGAACTGCATCGCAAAGCCAGAGCGGTTGATCTCGGTGATGGCGGTGCCGCGATGTTCGCCAACCGGCTTCGTAAAAACCTCAAAAATATCGGGCGCTGGGCCCGGCAGAACAACATTGACTGTTATCGCCTCTATGACGCCGATCTGCCCGAATATGCCGTGGCGATCGACCTCTACCAGGGCGAAAAACGCTGGGTGCATGTGCAGGAATATGAGGCCCCCCTGACCGTCGCTCCCGACCGGGCTGAAAGGCGCCTCATCGACATTCTGGCGGCCCTCCCCGCCGTACTGGACATTCCGCCGCAACAGGTGTTTCTGAAGGTGCGTCGCCGGCAGAAGGGTGCGGCGCAGTACGAGAAACAGTCTGAACGGGGCCAGTTCCATCAGGTCACCGAAGGCGGTCTCACGTTCTGGGTCAATTTCGAGGACTACCTCGACACCGGCCTGTTTCTTGATCACAGGCTGACCCGGGCGCTGATTCGTGAGCAGGCCAAAGACATGTGCATGCTCAATCTGTTTGCCTATACCGGCTCTGCCAGTGTCTATGCGGCGGCGGGGGGCGCCGCCTCGACCACTACCGTCGATATGTCGCGAACCTACCTCGACTGGACGGCCCGCAATCTGGCGCTCAACGGCATCGGTGGCGAGCGGCATGAGCTGATTCAGGCCGACTGCATCGAATGGCTGGCCGAAGCGGTGGAGGATCAATGGCGCTATGACCTGATTTTCCTCGACCCACCTACCTTTTCCACCTCCAAGCGAATGAGGGCGACGCTTGATATTCAGCGCGACCACGTCGGTATCATTCGCCAGTGCCTCGACTTGCTGACCGATGATGGACTACTGGTGTTTTCCACCAATAACCGCAAATTCCGGCTGGATAGTGAGAGCCTTGCGGATTGCCGTATCGAAGATGTGACCCGCAAGACCCTCCCCAGGGACTTCGAGCGCAACCCCCGTATTCACTATTGCTGGCTGATTCGCAAGCAGTCGGCTGGACACACCGACCCACACCCATGAAGGAGACTCACGCCGGATGATCGACATGTGGACGAAGCGCCTGTTTGACCTGCTGCTGGCTGCGCTGGCCGCCATGCTGCTGGCCCTGCCTTTTCTGCTGGTCTGGCTCGCCGTCCGGCTAACCTCGACTGGCCCCGCGCTGTACTGGTCTGATCGGGTCGGGCGGCATAACCGCCTGTTCAAAATGCCCAAGTTCCGCAGCATGCGAGTGGGAACGCCCGCCGTCGCCACGCATCTGATGGCCGATCCTGACGCCTATCTGACCCCTATAGGCTCCTTCCTGCGCACGAGCAGTCTAGATGAGTTGCCGCAACTCTGGAGCATCATCAAGGGCGACATGAGTTTCGTCGGCCCCCGCCCGGCCCTGTTCAATCAGGACGATCTGATCGAATTGCGTACCCGCGAGGGGGTCCATCAGCTGGTGCCGGGTCTGACCGGCTGGGCTCAGGTGAATGGCCGCGACGAACTGCCTATTCCGGTCAAGGTCTCGCTCGACGCCGAATACCTGCGGCGGCGGTCGCTGGTCTTCGATATCCGGATACTCTGGATGACCGTGCTCAAGGTCATCCAGCGCGACGGGGTATCGCATTGATGCGGCGGGTAAGGATGAGGCTGGCGGGCAGGGTTCAGGGTGTTTATTTTCGGGCTTCGACCCGCAAGATTGCGCTTGGGCTTAACCTCAGCGGCTGGGTCAGGAATCTGGCTGATGGTCGGGTCGAGGTGCTGGCGGAAGGCGATGAGTCGGCAGTCGCTGAGTTGGTGGCGTGGTGCAGGTCTGGCCCGCCGCAGGCACGGGTCGATGTCCTGGCGCTTACCGAGGAGACTCCCGAGGGTGAGCCGGTGGGTTTTTCGGTAGTGGCGGATGCCTGAAATTCATCTGCTGATCGGGCCGCTGAGGCTTCTGGCGCGCCAGCCGTCAAGCGCCCTGCGTCAGTATGCGCTCGACCCTGAGCCTGTCGGCCTCGGTATCCACTCCGGCATGGGGGGATGCCGCGACCGTCACCACCCGTATCCGCTCACCCTGCCAGAGGATGCGCAATTGCTCCAGCGCTTCCACTGCCTCCAGCCGCGAGCTCGGCCACCGAACGTAGCGCCGCAGGAAGCCGACCGAGTAGGCGTAGATGCCGATATGTCTTAACCAGGGCATATCGGCAGGCAGCGTTGGCGTGTCGTCTCCGCCGAAACTGTTGCGGTGCCAGGGTATTGGCGCACGGCTGAAATATAGGGCATAGCCCTGTTGGTCCAGCGCTGTTTTGACGGCGTTGGGATCGAAGATTTCGGCAGGGTCGCGGATCGGCGCCGCCAGTGTGGCGACTTCGGCGAGCTGTTGTGCGGCGAGTGCGCCCGCCAGCTGTACGATCAGCTCGGGGTGCATCAGCGGTTCGTCACCCTGCAGGTTCACCACGATCGTGTCATCGGGCCAGCCGAGTTGATCGCAGACTTCAGCGATCCGCTCGGTGCCGCTGGTGTGGTCGGGCCGGGTCATGATCGCCTGCACCGGCAAGCCCGCCACGGCCGCGCTGATGCGGGGGTCGTCGGTCGCCAGATAAACCTCGCTGACCGCTTCAAGCGCCCGCTCGCACACATGGACGATCATCGGCTTGCCGGCAAGGGCAATCAGGGGTTTGCCGGGCAGACGGGTTGAGCCATGGCGGGCGGGGATGACGATCTTGAAGGCAGTCATGCGCTAGTCCACCAGCGGGGTCTTTTTCGGCAGCGCGTCGTATTCTTCGAGGCTGATGCGGCGGGCTTCGCTTTCCAGCATGACGGGGATGCCGTCGCGGATAGGGTAGGCCAGGCGGTCGGCCTTGCAGATCAGTTCCTGGGCCTCTTTCTGAAAAATCAGGTCGCTCTTGCAGACCGGGCAGACCAGTATTTCTAGCAGTTTCTTATCCATGAGCTTTGGTTTTGAGTAGGGTCAGTAAATCCACGCCGAACGCCAGCGGGAGGTGGGCTTGTATCGGCAGATACCAGTCGTTGTCGCGGGCCAGGCGCCGACATTTGACGGCATCCTTTTCCGTCATCAAAAGCGGAGCGTTGCCGCTGAAGGTCAGGTCCCTGGCGGTGTAGGCATGATGATCGGCAAAGGCGCGTTCAGTGAAGGTCAGCCCCTGTGCACGCAGGTGGTCAAAGAACCGGTCAGGATGGCCGATGCCGGCCATGGCGTGCAGGGGTTCGCCGATAAAACTGCTGAGAGGCCGACGTTTGCAGACATCACGCAAACTGGTGGCGAGCGTGCCCTCCAGGGTCATGGCGATGCCGCCCTCGGGCGCGATGCCGGTGTGAACCACCAG
Organism: Methylococcaceae bacterium; assembly: GCA_046305255.1. Taxonomy (GTDB): domain Bacteria; phylum Pseudomonadota; class Gammaproteobacteria; order Methylococcales; family Methylococcaceae; genus UBA6136. The sequence goes on along the minus strand of JBKCCF010000073.1, from coordinate 703 downwards.
ATCGACGGTCTCCAGTCGCTCCATCGGTTCACGCATGGGGCCGGCAGGGAGCAGATGGCCATTGCCGAAACCCCGTTCGCCGTCAATCACCGCAATCTCGATGTCACGCGCCAGATCATAGTGCTGCAGTCCATCATCGGCAATGATGATGTTGCAGTCCGTGTTGGCCAGCAGGGCGTGTCCTGCTTCGACCCGCCTGGGAAACACATAGACAGGGCAGCCGGTACGCCGCGCTATCATGACCGGTTCGTCACCGGCAACCCGGGCGTCGGTGTCAAAGCCGACTGCCATCGGGCGCCGCTGCACCAGCCCGCCATAGCCACGGCTGATGATGCCGGGTCGATAGCCTCGCGCTTTCAGGAACTGGGCCAGCCAGATCGTCAGCGGTGTTTTGCCGCTGCCGCCAACGGTCAGGTTGCCCACGACAATCACGGGCACCGCCAGCCGCTCGGTACTGATGCGACCGGTCTGATAGGCTTCATGGCGCAGGGCAACGCCCTCCCGAAAGACCTTTTCCAGCGGGACTAGCAGGGGGTTTGCATTCTTCTTTCCATACCAGAGGTGCCGGGCCAGCCGGGTCAGGGGGTTACGCAGGCTCATGCTGTTGTCCTCGCAGGGCAGTGAGTGGGCTGGGTTGGAACCATTGAAGCAATGGCTGATGAGGGTGCTGAGTTGTTCATGGTGAGCCGGATGGGCTGCGTTC
>JBKCCF010000072.1:0-8102 GCA_046305255.1 Methylococcaceae bacterium | reverse complement strand
TGCGGCGCCGGACACAACATCCGCCTGCTGATGAAGAAGCTGCGGCTTCTTTGGCCCGAAATTATGGAGTGGCTGTATACCCAGTTGGCCCGATATATGACTCGCCTACTCATACACAGAGCTTGATTCCGACTTGTTCAGATGGTATAGACGTCTCCACCTAACAGGAATGAATGCTGTCAAGGGACCACCTCATGAGGTGGTCCCCAAAATACGGCATCTTCGTGCGACAGTGGTGATGCTTAGTTACCACTGATATTGGAGACCCCATCATGGACAATACCTCAGAACGCTCAGTTATTGGGATGGATATTGCGAAAAACGTGTTCCAGTTACACGTCGTATGTATCTGCCGAAACAGGAGAAATCCGACGCATCAAGCTCAAGCGTGCTGCTGTTGAGAGTTTTTTTGCAAACACTCCAATTTGCTTGGTTGCCATGGAGGCATGCGGCGGCGCACATCATTGGGGTCGAACAATAAAAGCCTTGGGACACGAGGTGAAATTGCTCCCCACTTGGCAAGTCAAGCCCTTCGTGGTGAGAGATAAGACTGATGCACGTGATGCCCAAGCGATATCGGTAGCGGCACTTCAGTCACATATTAAGACTGTACCAGTGAAAACAGAGAACCAGCAGGTTTGCATGTCACTCCATCGCATGAGGGAGCAAATGATGAAAATGCGAATTATGCAAACAAATGCGCTACGAGGACTATTGTATGAATTTGGTGTTGTGCTTCCCGTTGGTCATAGGGCGTTGCTGGAAAAGATAGGGCCCACTCTCGCCGAACAAGATCAACTACTGCCCGAAATGATCATGCAAAGTGCGCTCGAACAAATGGACAGAATCCATCAGCTGCAGCGGGATATTGCCCAGATTGAGTCGCGGCTCACATCAATCAGTAAAAATGACCACGCGATGCAGGCACTTCAGTCTATTCCGGGTATCGGCCTGCTTACGGCTACTGCCATGGTTGCAAAAACTGGCAACTTCAATGAGTTCAAGTCAAGCCGACAATTTTCGGCATGGCTGGGCCTTACCCCAAGACAAACGGGAACCGGTGGACGCATTCGCCAGTTGGGCATATCGAAGCGAGGGGATGCTTATCTGCGCACATTGCTCATGCATGGAGCCCGCGCAATCATCGCCCGAAGAACCCACTCTGCCTGGATTAAATCGCTGTTAGATCGGAGGCCTTATTGCGTTGTAGTGGCTGCACTCGCAAATAAGTTGGCAAGAACTGCATGGGCGGTGTTAACCAAAGGTTCGGCGTTCAATCCAAGCCAATGGGCCGGAATGGATGCAACTGAAATTATGGCCTAATTGAAATAGCAACGGAGTTATAAGTTCAAAGGAGAGAAGACAATCACGATGATGGGTTGAAGGTCAGACCCGGGTCGAGAAATTTCGATAGTCCGCGCGAGCTAGAAGCTCGATGTTCAGATGGGAACTCGATCCGCGAAAACCATCAGGGCCAGCAGGCTATCAGTCTGCAAAACAGGCCGAATATAAGCTCGCAGCCCCTTTACCTCTCATCAAGAAAGTCTTGTACCCCTGGAGACGTCCATATAAGCACGGACTATTTTACGCCATCAACAAAAGGTTAGATGACGGTAACAATTGCTATACCCCATGAACAGTGCACTTGAAAGTCAAATTGCCATCATTATCCCCTGCCTCAACGAGGAGGCCGCTATCGGTAGGGTCGTCACCGATTTCAGGCAGGCCGTGCCCGAGGCAACGATCTATGTCTTTGACAACAACTCTGATGACCGAACCCGCGAAGTAGCCCTCAAGGCCGGTGCACAGGTGAGAACCGTGGCGGCGCGCGGCAAAGGCAACGTGGTTCGTCGGATGTTCGCCGACATCGAGGCGGATGCTTACCTCATGGTTGATGGCGACGCCACTTACGATGCAGAGGCCGCGACTGAAATGATCAACAAGCTGATGGGTGAACAACTCGATATGGTGGTCGGCTGCCGGGTTGAGGACAGCAGCGCAGCCTATCGCGCCGGCCATGCCAGCGGTAACCGTCTGTTTAACTGGTTTCTGAGCCTTCTCTTTTCGCATCCTTGCAGAGACATATTCTCGGGCTACCGCGTCTTTTCCCTCCGATTCGTAAAATCGTTTCCTGCCCAGGCAACGGGGTTTGAAACAGAGACGGAACTCACCGTTCATGCGCTGGAACTGAATATGCCTATCGGCTACTGCGAAACCCGCTATGGTGTGCGCCCGGAAGGCTCGTCCAGCAAGCTGAGTACCTATCGGGACGGCTGGCGGATACTGATGATGATGTTGCGACTGTTCAGGCTGGAACGTCCCTTCGCCTTTTTCCTGCTGATCGGGATCGGACTTATAGGCAGTGCCCTTGCGCTGTCAATTCCGCTCTTCATGACGTACCTCGACACCGGCCTGGTACCTCGGATTCCCACTGCAATACTGGCCACCGGCCTGGTCCTGCTGGGCGCCCTGTCAGCGTTCTCGGGTCTGGTCCTCGATACCGTCGCCCACGGTCGACGCGAGGCGAAGATGCTGACCTATTTATCCATTCCACGCGATCCGGCCGCATGAGGATAACGTCCTGCAATCGGCGCCAGACCCTGCTTGGGCAAATGTTCTGGTTTTCTGCTGTTGGAGCGGTGGGATTCGTGGTGGATGCGGGCACGCTGAATGCCCTTGCCATCGGACTCAAGGTAAACCCATACGCCGCCCGCGGGGGTTCCTTTCTCGTTGCGGCCAGCACCACCTGGATACTCAATCGTACCCTGACGTTTCGCTCCAACCGAAAAGCATCTGTCCGCGAATGGTGGCGTTATGCCGTGCTGATGGCATTTGGCGCAGCGATCAATCTGTCGGTTTTCTCGGCCACCGTGTTTTACCTTGGCACCTCGCAGCAGATCATGCTGGTGGGCGTGGCATTGGGTACCGCGTCAGCGATGATGTTAAATTTCTCTACCGCACGATATGTTCTCCTCAAAGAGTCGAACACGCCACTCCACCCAAACGGTTCCACCTGAGGCTCTATGGAAAACGTTGCGCACCCCGCTGAAACCACATTCGAAAAAATGCTCCCCCGCCTGACCCGCTTCGCCAGCGTGATTCAGAACCTCGCAAACCGCTTTAAGGGGCTGACCCGGTTTCTGGCGGTGACGGGCGTGGTCTCTGCCCTGATGCTGGACTGGTTTGCGAGCAGGGCCTGGGGATTATCTCTCACTACCGCCGCGCTGCTCGGCGCCGTGCTCATGTTACCGGGGCTGGTTCTTGGCTGGTGCTGGTATGTACTGGACGACGCCGGCAATTTGCCGCAACGCCTGAGCACATGGGTGGGGCAGGCCCGCCACTATGCCGGCGATGTCAAACAGCGACTACAGGCCGACGCACCGGCGACGTCGGGCCGCGGTCGACTCTCCGATCTCAAGCAACTGGGCGGACTGGCTTATGACATTACAGCGATGGGCAGCGATGCCCGCGATCTTCTCACGGTGCTGGGTGGATCGCTGACGCTCACCAATCCGGTTTTTTTGCTGATTCTGGCAATCTCGGTTGGCCTGATCGGCCTGCTTGATCTGACCGCCGCCATTACGGCACTGCTGGCGCTGATCCGTTGACCCTCACCCAAAAGGACCACGGGTGAATGGCCTTATGGCCGCCATCATGAGCAGACCCCTTGACCGGTGTAGTGTGGTGACCGAGGTGATCCTGTGTCGGCCCTGCCCAAGGTGGTGAGTCCCCACCCATCCCGCTTCGCAGCACTGCGCCAGCGCAACTTTTCGCTGTTTGTCATGGCCCGCTTTCTGGCAACGGTTGCCATCCAGATGCAGAGCGTGGCGGTGGGGTGGCAGGTCTATGCACTCACCGGCGACCCCTTTGACCTGGGGCTGGTCGGACTGGTCCAGTTCGCTCCATTTGTGCCGATGGCACTGGTCGCGGGGCATGTTGCCGATGTCTACGACCGCCGCCGAATTATCGCCCTTTGCTATGCCGTCGAAATGCTCTGCGGTCTTGCACTGCTGGCCTTCAGTTGGATGGGGCTGGACAGTCTGTGGCCCGTATTTGCCGTTATGACGCTTTACGGCACCGCCCGCGCCTTCATGATGCCTGCCAGTCAGGCCGTAGTGGTCAATCTGGTGCCGGCTGCTCTTTTGCAGCAGGCTCTGGCACTCAATTCCTCCGCCTTTCAGATCGCCATAATTAGTGGACCGGCGCTCGGTGGCCTGATCTACCTCGCAGGACCAGGCGCTGTTTATGCCACTGTTGCGGCCATGCTGGCACTGGCCTCGATACTGCTTACCTTCACCGACCCGACGTCACGCCGCACCCCGCTCACCAATAGCCCCATATGCCGGACGACCGTGCTGGAAGGGCTGCATTACGTGCGCTCGCAACGGCTCATTCTGGGTGCCATGTCACTGGATTTATTCGCCGTCCTGTTCGGCGGGGCAACCGCGCTGTTACCCGCCTATGCCAGCGATATTCTGCAGGTGGGCCCCACCGGCCTTGGCCTGCTGAAAACAGCGCCGGGCATTGGCGCGGCCTTCACCGCCTTTTTTCTGGCCTTCTGGCCGATCAACCGGCGCGTGGGCTACTGGATGTTCGGTGGGGTACTTCTGTTTGGTGTCGGCAGTCTGCTGCTGGGCGGCTCGGACAATTTTGCGCTGTCGCTGCTGGCGCTCACGCTGATGGGTATGGGCGATATGGTGAGTGTCTACATTCGTCACCTGTTGGTGCAAACCGGGACGCCCGACGCCATCCGCGGGCGCGTGAGCGCGGTAAATGCCGTCTTCATTGGCGCTTCAAACGAACTGGGGGAGTTTGAATCGGGGCTGGCGGCAGCCTGGCTGGGACTGATACCGGCGGTGCTGGTAGGCGGCTGCGCGACACTGGCGATCGCAGTCGCCTGGATGCTGGCGTTTCCGGAACTAAGGACGCTGGATGGCTTTCCTGAGCGGGTGGTGGGGCCGACTGGGGAGAAACCTTCGCGGCGTCAACCCCGATATACCCGGAGACGGCGTCTGGCCTAAGCGGTCCGGTTCTCCTGGGTCAATTGAACGGTCAAGACCGCGATTGGCTCATAACCGATCCCTCAAACGAAAACAGGGCCATTACGGCCCTGTTTTGTGATGCTGGAAGCAGTCCCGGTCTTAGTAACCGCGACGTCCGCCGCCGAAACCACCGCGGTCCCCGCGATCGCCACGGTCTGGGCCAAAACCGCCGCCGCTGCGACGCGGGCCGGCAGGACGGTTTTCTTCACGGGGACGCGCTTCATTTACGGTAATGCTGCGGCCACCGAGGTCGGTCTGGTTAAGCTTGTCGATCGCTGCCTGAGCGCCTGCATCATCCATTTCAACAAAGGCAAAGCCCTTGGACTGACCGGTCATGCGGTCAGAGATCAGGTTGACGGAAGACACTTCGCCGAACTCTGAGAACACATCGCGCAGCTCATCCTGGGTAGTCTTGAAGGAAAGATTGCCTACATAAATATTTTTCATACGAATAACTCCAGCCCCGACGCTCTGCCGGAACTCTAAAACAAACGAAATTGGCCACAAGGCCGGTTGAACCTTTCAGAGTTACTTCAAGTGAGAGCGGACTTCAAGAACGGAGCGGCAGAGACGCTGGATTCGCGAAGGAGTGACGCGACGCCACGGAAGAACTGTACAGGCGCGCGTAAGTTACCATGGCATTTTACGTTTTCCCACCTTTTTTGATCTCGATCGTAAGGTTTAACTGCCATTAATCCGGCTCATGCGAAAATTGAGACACCATGACAGGCCCATACCTTGCTTCCCGAAACGCCTTTCTCCCTGGCCTCTACGCCCGCATCGGCCAGGGCCGGGCTTATTCGTGAATACTCATCAGACCAATATCCCGTTACGGGGACTGATGTGCATGCTCTGCGCCTGCGGCTTGCTGTCGTGCATGGGAACCCTGGTTTATGCCGCGACCCGGCTGGACCATCCGGTTGCAGCACCGATGCTGAGCTTCATCCGGGTTGCCGTGAATCTGTTGGTCCTGCTGCTGCCCGCCCTGATCTCCCGACGCTCGGCTGCGCTGCTGGGTGACCGGCGAGCGTCGCTTTGGCTGCGGGGCTTGTTCGGCGGCGTATCGCTGATCCTGTCCTTCGCCTCAATACAGCGCATCGGCCCTGGCGAAAGCGCATTTCTCACCGCCAGCAGCGGCATCTTTGTCGCCGCACTGAGTCCGTGGATACTGGGACAGCGAAGTCGGCTGCGGGATTGGCTGGCCATCGGCGGCGCTCTACTGGGGCTCTATCTGCTACTCCAGCCAGAACTTAAAGACAGCGACCTGGTGGGCCGTTGGCTAGGGCTAGCATCGGGTTTTCTGGCAGCACTGGCCTATCTGATGATCGCCCGTGCCGGGCGTAGCAATAGTTCGCGCACCGTCGTGTTTTATTTCAGTCTGGTAGCGGTACTGATTCATCTTGGCTGGTTTGCCGTGCGCGCCTGCGCCTGGCCGGCAGACGGCCAGGCCTGGACGCTGGCACTGTTGACTGGCCTCACGGGCAGTGCGGCCCAGAATTTTCTGACACGCGCCTATCAAATGGCACCCGCCGCATGGGTCAGCGCGGTGGCCTATTGCGGGCCGGTGATGAGCCTGATGCTGGGTGCGCTACTGTTTGAACAGACACCCAACGCGATGGCCCTCGGTGGTTGCGGACTGGTTTTATTTTGCGGGATGCTATTGCCGTTCCTGTCGGCGCGAACCGCCAAGCCTTAAATGCTTAACGGGTTCGAACGCTTGTGATTACAATGCGGCCACGGCAAGCGTGCCCCACCTCATATGGAGAACATCATGCGACAGCAAATTATTATGGCCACCGCCCTACTGTGGACGGCGGCGGCCAACGCCACACCCACGACCGTCACACTACATAAGATTGATGCCCAGGGGGTCGGAGCGGCCATCGGCACCGTTACCCTAACGGAGGGCGCAAAAGGGCTGGAGCTGACGACCCAGCTTCAGGGTCTATCCCCCGGCTTCCATGGCTTTCACGTCCACGAAAATCCATCCTGTGCGGCGGGTGAAAAGGACGGCAACCCAGTGGCAGGACTTGCCGCCGGTGGCCATTACGATCCCGACAAAACCGGCAGGCACCTCGGCCCGGCAGGTCATGGCCACAAGGGCGACTTACCGGTACTGGCGGTCGCTGCCGACGGATCAGCCAAAACCAGCGTGATCTCAGCCCGTCTGACGCTGGCCGACATGAAGGGCCGTTCCCTGATGATTCACGCTGAATCCGATAACTATGGCGACAAGCCGGGCGGCGCACGTCTGGCCTGTGGCATTGTGAACTGACTTCACCCACGTCCTATTGCGCCGGTCTTCGGGCCGGCAGAATCCACCCGAGAGTTTTAGTCTTGTCTGACAAAGCAGACTCCCCCACCGCCCCTTCCGCTCTGCGTATCACCGTGGAGGCGCCGGCGCGCCTGCACATGGGTTTTCTGGACATGGGCGCGGCGCTGGGGCGCCGATTTGGCAGCCTGGGCGTGGGCATCAACGAAATAGCCACCCGCATCCATCTCACAGCGGCATCACGCCTGTCTGCCACCGGACCTGATGCCGAAAGGGCCGTCCGTATGGCGGAAAAACTGGCCACGCAGCTTGGTCGGCCGTTACCCGCCACCATTCAGATTGAAGCCGCCGTACCCAACCATTCCGGTCTGGGCTCGGGCACTCAGCTGGCTCTCGCCGTGGGCGCAGGACTCTCCGGGCTTTATGGACTGAACCTCGCCCCGCGGGAAGTGGCAGCCATCATCGGCCGTGGCGCCCGTTCCGGCATTGGTATCGCCGTGTTTGAACAGGGCGGGCTTATCGTGGATGGTGGGCGCGGTGAACGCACCAGTGTCCCCCCCGTCATCGCCCGACTGACCCTGCCATCAGCGTGGCGGTTTATCATCATTCTGGATGACAGCGACCAGGGCCTGCACGGTCCGGCCGAATTGCAGGCGTTTAAAGGACTGCCAGAATTTCCGGCTGCGGAGGCCGCGCGGCTGTGTCATCTACTCCTGATGCGGGGTTTACCGGCGGTGGCGGAGGCCGATATCGAGCAGTTCGGCGCGGTCATCACCGCGCTGCAATGC
>JBKCCF010000071.1:0-6897 GCA_046305255.1 Methylococcaceae bacterium | reverse complement strand
CGGCCTGGGAGAAGCGAGCGCCCACGCCGACGCCCTGAACCGGGTCGAATCTTCCAACCGTCGACCTATCGCGATCCGCATCCCGTATGGTTTGATCTTTCTCGCAACAGGAGACTCGTCGTGACAGAGCACATTCAGCGTTGCGCCTGGGCGGAGCGGACCGACATTGAGCGCGACTACCACGACCGCGAGTGGGGAACCCCCTTGCACGATGATCGCAGACTGTTCGAGTTTCTGATCTTGGAGGGCGCGCAGGCTGGGCTGTCCTGGGTCACGATACTGCGTAAACGGGAGGCCTACCGCGCGGCCTTCGATCAGTTTGACCCGGAGCGGGTGGCCCGCTTCAATGAAGCGAGGATCGGTGAGCTGCTCGGTAATTCGGGTATCGTCCGCAATCGGCTCAAGATCCATTCTGCAATCGCAAATGCCCGTGCATTTCTTGCTGTGCGCGAGGCCTGTGGCAGCTTTGATGCCTACGTGTGGCAGTTTGTGGAGGGGCGGCCTCAGGTCAACGCCTGGCCCAGCATGGCAGAAATGCCTGCGCGCACAGCCGAGTCAGACCGCATGAGCCGCGACATGAAGCGGCGAGGCTTTAGTTTCGTTGGTTCCGTGATCTGCTACTCGTTCATGCAGGCTGTGGGCATGGTCAATGACCATACCCGCGATTGTTTCCGCAGTCATCGCGCCTAAAGCACGAACTTGACGCCGATGATCAACAGAAGGGTTGCAAGAATGGGGCGCAGCACTTTCTCGGGGATGCGGGCACTGAGATGGCTGCCCAAATAAATACCGGGCAAAGAGCCGATCAGCAAACTGCCGAGCAGTTCGAAATCGACATTGCCCATGTGCCAGTGCCCCAAGCCTGCCACCGCCGTGAGCGGTATTGCATGAGCCAGATCGGTGCCGACAATACGAACCGTTGAAAGGCGCGGGTAGAGAAACAGCAGGGCGACGGTGCCGAGCGCGCCGGCTCCCACGGATGACAGGGTCACCAGCACGCCGAGAAATAGTCCCACCAGCACGGTGATAAACGGTTGCCACCTGCCGAAGCGTTCGGTGTGGGTAATCCGTTCCCGAGCCGTATTATCGAGTTTGCGGCGATTGACCAGATGGTTGCGCACGAACAGCGCCAGCGCGGTGCAGATCAGCGCTACCCCCAAACTGTTCGTGATGACGGCGGTGATGACTTCATTTTTGCTGTACACGTTTTCCAGCAGGTAAATCACACCCATTGCTGCCGGAATGCTGCCAAGACACAGGTGGGTTACGATTTTCCACTCTACCGAGCGATGCTTGCCGTGATGGACGAAAACGCCACCGCTCTTGGTAATGGCTGCGAACAGCAGGTCGGTGCCGACGGCCGCCTTGGGGGCAAATCCGAAGATGAATACCAGAATCGGCGTCATCAGCGAGCCGCCACCTACGCCGGTGAGTCCCACCAGGAAACCGACCAGCAGGCCGGATACGATCTGTGCGATATTGAAGGTCATGGTCACTCTAATGGCCGGATGAGGGGTCCGGGTAGCGGTTAAGTAAGGGCGGGTTGCGAGAGGGCGCATCATACAGCGGGCTACAGCCTCGCATAAAGGGCACCATTTCGAATTCTCAGCGCCACGATTCTTATTTTGGGTGGGGGATGGTAGCATCGCCCCTTATACCGTTTGGGTGTTTTAGGGAGAAAGCGTTGCCGTGCCCAAGCCCAACCATCCGTCAATGCACCCGGGAGAACACGATGTATTCGGCCACCCTCCGAACCCTCAAGACAGCAACATGGGTCACCGCGACAGGCATACTGTGTCTGATTGTCAGTGGCTGCGCCCAGCAAAATCAGCCTGTATCCGAAGCAGATGCCTGTCAGGCACTGAATCATGTCATCGGGCAGGCCCCCAGCGGCTTTAAATCCCTGCGCGGCGCTTCAACCGCCGACTACGATCACATTCGTTGGGATGCCAAACCCATTTTGCCGGGCACGGAGTGTGACATTGGGGAATGGGCAGGCGGTCGCGTGAATTATGGCTGCACCTGGGATCAGGGTAATCAGGCCACTGCCAAGGCCAACTATGACCAAGGCCTGGCCCTGGTAAGCCAGTGTGTCGGCGCGGGCTGGACGGTGTCCGAACCCGCCGGCAACACAGGCAAGGCCACACGGTTCTCAAGGCCCAACAGCCCGACCACGGTAGAAGTACGCTACTACCGGGAGCGTCCGCCCTCCACTAACTGGCAGACCAGCCTCACCGTGGGCCCGCCTATTACCCGCGACGCCCGCTGAACCCATAACGACCGGCCCGTTGCCTTGCCAAACGGCCGGTCTTGATTTAGCTTACGCAACATCCGTAGGGCTAGGGGTGCCCCGCCGCGCAGACCGCGCAACAGGCTGGGCTGAGACACACCCTTTGAACCTGACCCGGTTAGTACCGGCGTAGGAAAGCCTGTCCCCGGGTTGATTCGGACTAGCACCGACAACCGTCTGGACCTTTCCCTCCTGCGCTGAATTGTTTTGTCATTCCGCCGAGGAGACAGCGATGAATGCGATCCCTGATAACGTCCTGCATGATGCCGTTACAGCCAAACGGGCCTCCATCCAGCCTTTTGCCGCCTCGGAAAAGGTCTATGTCCAAGGCAGCCGCGCCGATCTTCGTGTACCCATGCGCAAGGTCAGCCAGTCAGATACCCCGACCGCTCAGGGTAATGAGAAAAACCCGCCTATCCATGTTTACGACACGTCGGGACCCTACACCGATCCGGCGGTAGCGATTGATCTTTGTCAGGGCCTGCCGGCACTGCGTGCGACCTGGATAGAGGAGCGTGGTGACACCGAGGAACTGATTGGCCCCAGTTCGAGTTATGGCCATGCACGCCAGAACGATCCAGCGCTGAGCAACCTGCGCTTTGAGCATCTTCGCAAGCCGCGCCGCGCAAAGGCGGGCGCTAATGTCACCCAAATGCACTATGCCCGCAAAGGCATTATCACGCCGGAGATGGAATACATCGCCATTCGCGAAAATCAGAAACTTGATGCGATTGCCGAGATGTACCGTACCCAGCATCCGGGCGAATCCTTCGGTGCGGCGATACCAAAGCTGATCACACCGGAATTCGTGCGCGATGAAGTGGCGCGTGGCCGAGCCATCATTCCCAACAACATCAATCATCCAGAATCCGAGCCGATGATCATCGGCCGGAACTTCCTGGTGAAGATCAACTGCAATCTCGGAAATTCGGCCGTGACCTCTTCCATTGAGGAGGAGGTCGAAAAGATGCTGTGGTCGATACGCTGGGGTGGCGATACCGTGATGGATCTGTCCACCGGCAAGAACATTCACGAAACCCGTGAATGGATCATCCGGAACTCACCGGTACCGATAGGCACCGTGCCGATCTATCAGGCGCTGGAAAAAGTGGAGGGTCGCGCCGAGGCACTCACCTGGGAGATCTTCCGCGACACGCTGATTGAGCAGGCCGAACAGGGCGTGGATTATTTCACCATCCACGCCGGCATCCGGCTGGCGCACATCCCGCTGACCGCGAAGCGTGTGACCGGGATTGTCTCGCGGGGGGGCTCAATTATGGCCAAGTGGTGTCTGGCGCATCACAAGGAAAGCTTCCTTTACACCCACTTCGAGGATATCTGCGAGATCATGAAGGCTTACGATGTTGCCTTCTCGCTGGGCGATGGCCTGCGGCCAGGCTCCATTGCCGATGCCAATGATGAAGCCCAGTTCGCGGAGTTGCGTACACTCGGAGAACTGACCGAGATCGCCTGGAAGCATGATGTTCAAGTGATGATCGAAGGCCCCGGTCATGTGCCCTTGCACATGATCAAGGCCAACATGGAAGAACAGCTCAAGCACTGTCATGAGGCCCCTTTCTACACTCTTGGCCCGCTGACCACCGACATTGCCCCCGGCTACGACCACATCACCAGCGCCATCGGCGCAGCCATGATTGGCTGGTACGGCACGGCCATGCTGTGCTACGTCACCCCCAAGGAGCACCTTGGGCTACCGAACAAGCAGGATGTTCGCGATGGCATCATCGCTTACAAGATCGCTGCCCATGCGGCCGATCTGGGCAAAGGTCATCCCGGCGCACAGGCCCGTGACAATGCGCTATCCAAGGCGCGTTTTGAATTTCGCTGGGCGGATCAATTCAATCTATCGCTGGATCCTGAGAAGGCGCTGGAATTCCATGATGAAACGCTGCCGCAGGAGGGTGCCAAACTCGCCCATTTCTGCTCGATGTGTGGCCCGCATTTCTGCTCCATGAAGATCACCCAGGACGTTCGCGAGTACGCCAAAACCCATGGTCTGGAGGATGGCAAGGCGCTGGCCGCAGGAATGGAGGAAATGGCTGACGAATTCGTCAAGAGCGGCGCGGAGATTTACCACAGGACCTGAGCGCCGGGCGGCCGTTGGCATCGGGAGTTGGCCGTGATTCGGATAATCTGCCAATGGCTTGCCGTACTGGCACTATTGCAGACCCGCCCCGCAGTCGCCGATGGTGATCTTGGCCACAAGGTGCTCGGGTCTGTGGGGCTTGATGCTGGAAGTCAGCCCGATCCGGGCATCTATGTCGGCAACCGGTTTTTCTATTCCCAGGCAGACCAGTTGCGCGACCGTCATGGTCGTGAAATCCCGATCAAGGGGCTGCAGCTCAATGCCTATGCCGATGTGGTGGGTGCCTCCGGTACCTACAAGTTTGACGCCGGCCCCTATGTCACGGCGGCTTTGGCAGTACCTTACGCAAAGGTGACCACCAAGGCCGAGGTGCCTTCCATCAACGTCGATCGCTACGGACTCGGCGATATCTTCGTTGAGCCGCTGATGGTGGGCTGGCGGTTACCCCGCGCCGACGCGGTGGCGTCTTACAGTTTTTATGCGCCCACCGGCCAGATCAACCGTCAGGGATTGGGACGGCCCCAGTGGGCACAGCAGTTTTCGGTGGGGGGGACGCTGTTTTTCGATGACCAGCGCGCCTTGCGGTTTTCGGCGCTGGCCAGTTACAACCTCTATCACCAGAAACAGGGTATCGACATTACGCGAGGCGATACCGTCCAGATTCAGGGCGGCTTTGGTGGTAGGGTCCTCGGCCTGGTCGATATTGGCCTTGCGGGTTATGCCCTCTGGCAGGTCAGTGATAATCAGGGCTCGGATCTGCCGGCAGCCTATCGCGGGGTGCGCGAGCAGGCCGTGGGGCTCGGACCGGAGTTGGGTGTGCTGATTCCGGCACTGAAGGCCAAACTCAGCGCCCGTTATGAATGGGATCTTGCTGCCGTGGCGCGTCCCGACGGTCAGGTGCTGGTGGTGAGCCTGTCGTTTCTGGCCTGGCGCTAAGCCAACATCGCAGGTTGGTGCTCACCGCCAGCCAGGGCCGTTCCATCAGTGCTGGCGAACGCGTTGTTCCGAGATTCGGGCAGACAGCCAACAGGGGCAAAAATATGCCGATGCAAGCCATATCCGAAGACGTCCTCAGGGAAAAGTATGCGAAGCAGGGCGAAACCAGCGCCGAGCAGATTTTCAGGCGGGTAGCCAAGGCGCTGGCATCGGTCGAAACCAGGCCCGATGAGTGGGAACCGTGTTTTCTGGCCGCGTTGCAGCAGGGCTTCATCCCCGCCGGACGGGTCATGTCAACAGCGGGCACAGCCATTCAGGCCACCCTTATCAATTGCTTTGTGCAACCGGTGGGGGATTCCATTTCGGAGCCCGACGCCGATGGCAAGCCGGGCATTTATACGGCGCTTGGCGAATCTGCCGAAACACTGAGGCGGGGCGGTGGCGTCGGCTATGACTTTTCCCGGATACGCCCCAAGGGCGCGAAGGTCAGGGGAACTGCCTCCAATGCCTCGGGCCCGCTCTCCTACATGCGGGTGTTCGATCGCTCGTGCGCGACGATAGAATCGGCCGGCAGTCGCCGTGGCGCCCAGATGGGTATCCTGCGCTGCGATCATCCCGATATCGAGGACTTCATCCATGCCAAGGATCGGGCAGGGGAGCTGACCAATTTCAATCTCTCGGTGGCTGTGACCGACGCCTTCATGGCGGCGGTTGAGGCAAACTCCGACTGGGCGCTGGTACACCGCTCGGAAGCGGGCGACGCACAAAAGGCGGCAGGCGCCTATTCGCGCGATGATGGCCTCTGGGTCTATCGCTGTCTGCCCGCCCGCCAGCTGTGGGATCAGGTGATGGCGTCTACCTATGATCACGCCGAGCCGGGCGTCCTGTTCGTCGACCGTGCCAATGCCGAAAACAATCTGCACTATTGTGAAGTGTTCGAGGCCACCAATCCCTGCGCGGAGGAATGGCTGCCGGATTATGGGTGCTGCTGTCTGGGGTCGATTGATCTGACCCGGTTCGTCTCGGACCCTTTTGCTGGCGCTGCCGCCTTTGCTTATGAGTCCTTTGCTTCACTTGCTGCTACTGCCGTGCGGATGCTGGATAACGTGCTGGATCTGACTGACTGGCCGCTGCCACAACAGCGGGCGGAAGCCATGGCGAAGCGCCGGATAGGCCTCGGCTTTACCGGTTTGGGGGATGCCCTGATCATGCTGGGGCTGCGCTATGACAGTGATGAGGCGCGGGCCGTGGCGGGGCGTATCGCCGCGACCTTGCGCGATGCCGCTTACGGCAGCTCCATCGCGCTGTCCCGGGAGAAAGGCCCATTCCCGCGCTACCAGGCAGAGCCATTCCTCTCGGCAGGATTTGCCCGACGGCTGCCGGACAGCCTATGCCAGCAAATACGTCAGCATGGCTTGCGTAACAGTCATCTGCTAGCCATGGCGCCCACGGGCACCATCAGCCTGGCGTTTGCCGATAACGTCTCCAACGGGATCGAGCCAGCCTTTGCCTGGGCCTATACCCGCCGCAAACGTATGCCGGATGGCGGGGTGCAGGATTACGC
>JBKCCF010000070.1:0-5403 GCA_046305255.1 Methylococcaceae bacterium | reverse complement strand
GAAAGTCCCTCGGCAGCATCCTCCACTGACACCCGCTCCGCAGCAGATACAACACCCCGCAGAACCGTCATACAAATCCACCGTCGGCGGCTTGGTCCGTTTCCTCACGCTTTGCAGCAGCGGCAGGATCTCTTCAAATTTCCCGCGACTGATGTCGCTTGCGTATGGCTTCCTCATCCACCCATTGTCCGGTATTTTCGAGAAATCGTGAACAGGCTCTAAGAAATAATCGAATTCTCAGGTATCATTCATAATCGACGGGTGCACCACAGCATCCAATAGGACAACCGGGTTTGCTGGAACAAAACGACACGAATGAAACATAAATCAGCATGCGGGAGTCTAGGATCAGCATGATCGGCAATCCACATATCGCCTCTCTTGCTGTGTCGGTTCCACCTTACTCGGCGGACCAGGCCTTCGCAGAGGAGTTCGTGAAGCGACACTTCAGCGGCAGGTTGGATAAGCGCAGTATGCACTTCGTGCATACCTTTTTCTCCCATCCGAGCATTCGGAAGCGTCATTACGCCATTGATGATCCGGTGGAACTGGTGGACGAGGATCCGGATCGCCGAGTTGCCCGGTTTACGGAAAGATCAATCGAACTGGCGGCAGATGCCGCGATTCGTGCACTGGAGCAAGTCAATCTCGGGGTAAAGGACGTTTCCGGCATCGTATTGAATACATGCACCGGCTATATCTGCCCCGGCGTCTCGACTTACCTGATTGAACGGCTAGGTTTACCCCGCAATATTCGAGCCTACGATCTGGTAGGCAGCGGCTGCGGGGGGGCCATTCCCAACCTTCAGGTGGCCGAATCACTGATTACTAGCAATGATGGTGTGGTGCTGAGTGTGTCCGTCGAAATTTGTAGCGCTACGCTGCAATGGGACAATGACCTGAGCCTTATTCTGTCCAATGCCCTATTTGGCGACGGCGCGGCTGCCGCGGTGATCTGGCACCGGCCGCAGGGGTGGGAGCTGATAGCGTCGGCAAGCCGCTTTGTTCCCGAGCAAAGGGAAACCATCCGTTATGTCCACAAGCGAGGACAACTTCATAACCAACTCTCACTCAAACTTCCGGATATTGTTAGAAAGGCGGCTGCCGGCGTGGTGACCGATGTCCTCAAGGAGCAGGATCTCTCGGTTTCCGAAATCGATCACTGGGCGCTCCACACCGGGGGCGAAAACATCATCAATGCGGTAAGTACCGAGATCGGCATTTCTGATGAAAAAATCCGGCCGACGCGAACCATTCTGTCCGAGTTCGGCAATATGTCCTCCCCGACGGTCTGGTTTGTAATGGATGAAATCCAGAAAAATGGCGTAAAACCTGGCGACTGGTGCGTTATGATAGCTTATGGCGCCGGTCTTTCGGCACATGCGTATTTGCTCAGGAGGGCGTGAATGCTTGCGCCCAATCCGCCTAAATTTAGACATGTTTTCCCTCTGACCATACCCATCGGTAAGCTGATCAGCCCATGAACGGCCTAAGAAATCGGATACTGGAACCAGAGGAAATGGATGATCCATCGATTTCGAGAGGCGAGCATGAACGTGCTCTTAGCGGATTGGCGAGACTGAATTGGATCAGTCACGCCGCATCATCGATCTGGGGAAGCCTCAAGATCGCCGGAATCGACAGAAAACCCGGGGTTGTGAGTTTTCTGGACATCGCCACTGGGGGTGGCGACATTCCGATCAAGTTGGCCTTAAAGGCCCGGCAAAGAGACCTGAATCTGAATTTAGCCGGTGCCGATTACAGCCCGGTCGCACTGTCTTATGCCAGGGAACGGGCGAACCGCGCCGGGGTCGATGTCGAGTGGTTGCGGTTAGATGCACTCCAAGGACCGATCCCTAGCGGCTATGACTTCATCAGTTGCTCCCTCTTCCTCCATCACCTGGGTGATGAGGACGTGTGCGGGTTGCTGGCGAAGATGTCGAAAGCTG
This sequence comes from Methylococcaceae bacterium, assembly GCA_046305255.1. Taxonomy (GTDB): domain Bacteria; phylum Pseudomonadota; class Gammaproteobacteria; order Methylococcales; family Methylococcaceae; genus UBA6136. The sequence continues at coordinate 3,454 of JBKCCF010000070.1, read as the reverse complement.
CCCGGCGCGGAATCATCATCAACGATCTGGAGCGTTCATCGATCAATCTGGCCCTCGTCTGGCTCGGAGCCCACCTGTTGAGCCGGTCGCCTGTAGTCCATCGGGACAGCATTCGCTCGGTTCGGGCTGCCTTTACGCTGGAAGAAATTGATCGGTTGGCCCTCCGTGCGGGACTGGCCAGCGCGCAAATTCAGCGGAGTTTTCCCTGTCGATACAGACTGACATGGCTGAAGAGCTGATCGAAGCCACGCTGGATTTTTCCGCTGCGGTCATGCACTACTGGGATGTGATCGTAATCGGCGCCGGACCAGCTGGTGCTGCTGCCGCACTCGCCTGCGCGAGGAAAGGATTGGAAACGTTGTTGCTGGATAGAAAGGAATTCCCCCGCGCCAAGGTGTGTGGCGGGTGCCTGAATCAGGCCGCATTGGCCCAGTTGGCAGAGTTGGGGCTGGATGCGCTGCCGGCGGAACTTGGCGCCCTGCCGGTCAACCATTTGCGCTTGGCGGCCAACCGCACTGAAGCCGTTATCGAATTGCCGGGCGGCATGGCGCTCTCGCGGCGCATACTGGACGCCGGTCTGGTTCGCGCGGCGATCGGGGCTGGCGCCCAGTTCCTTCCGCATACTCTGGCGCTGGACGCGGACTTTTTATCAAACCATCGGGTTTTACAGCTGAAGAGCGGGCATGACCGCGGAGAGGCTAGGACCCGGCTGGTTATCGCTGCCGATGGCCTGCGGGGTAAGTTTACCGGGGGATTGTCGACGATTACTAGCGTCACCGGGAAAGATGCCTTCATCGGCCTGGGGGCGACCGTCGACGAGCAGGGAGGATATCCAGCGGGCGTCATTCACATGGCGACGCACCCTCATGGCTACGTCGGCCTGGTGCGGGTGGAAGATGGCTTGCTGAATCTCGCCGGCGCTCTCGATCCACGTTGGCTTCATCGGGTGGGCTCACCGGCCGACGCCATTGGCCGGGTGCTCGCCGGCGTGGGCTGGCCAATACCGGCCGGACTGGTGACCGCGCGATTGCAAGGCACGCCAAGCCTGACTACTTTCCGCTCTCCAGTCGCCAATGACCGAGTGTTACTGGTTGGCGATGCGGCGGGTTATTGGGAGCCTTTCACAGGAGAAGGCATGGCTTGGGCTTTACTCGGCGGACGGGCGGCGGCGGCCCAAGCGGGTTCCGCACCAAGCCTGGACGATGGCCAGGCCGTGACGACCCGCTGGTGCGAAACCTATGACACCGTGGTGCGGAAACGGCAGCGAACCTGCGCCATGCTTACCCGTTGGCTGCGCCGGCCACTATTGGTCAATCTGGGCGTGAGGGTCCTGGCTGTCGCGCCAATTTTATCTCGGGGCATCGTCAGGCGTTTAAACGCAACAGGTTTTACATCCATTCCCTAACCTTGCTCGCCTGCCTCGTAGTGTTCGAGGCCCCGCGGGTGACTTTCTGACAGGAGAAATTATGTCAACTACTCAGCAGACAGGCCCCGAAAAGGAACTGGCGGAGCGGGTCATTGCGATCATCTGTAAGTCGGCGGAAAAACCCGAGGAAAACATTACCCTTGAGACCACGTTAGAGGAACTGGGATTTGACTCGGTGGATGCCGTGAGCATGACCTTCGATATTGAGGACGAATTCGGCATCGAAATTGCCGATCAAGGTTTCATTGGCGTGAAAAATATCGGCCAAATTGTCGAAATGCTCGAAAAAATCATGGTCCCGCCGGCCTGATCAAAGGAGCATGCGCGTTGTCTCAACCCAAAGTGGTGGTGACGGGCCTAGGTATCCTCTCGGCGATCGGCAATGACCGTTCTTCCTTTTGGAATGCGCTTTGCCAATGCAGGAATGGTTTCACTCCCATTAAGACCATCGACCCGAATTCCCTTCGTTTCAAGATTGTCGCCCAGATCGGCGATTTCGATCCGCATCATTATCTGGAGAACAAACAACTCGAATACATGGACCGCTTTGCTCAGTTAGCCTTGATTGCGGCCCGGGAAGCGGTGAGGGATGCAAACATTGACGACTGGACGGACGAAAAGAGAAATCGCTTCGGTGTCGTGATGGGTTCCAGTGGAGGCGGACAGGCCACAATTGACGACGGCTTCGTGGAACTCTATCGCCACCATAAGCCACGGGTCCACCCTCTGACCATACCGAGGGTGATGGCCAATGCTGGGGCCAGCCATATTGCCACCGATCTCGGGATTACCGGACCCTGCTATGCCGTCAGCACAGCCTGTTCCTCGGCGAATCATGCCATCGGGCAAGGCTTCTGGCTCATTCGCAGCGGCGTCATCGATGGAGCCATCGTGGGTGGCAGCGAAGCCCCCTTTAGTTTCGGAAATCTTAAGGCCTGGGAAGCGCTGAGAGTCGTTTCACCCGATCTATGCCGGCCATTTTCCAAGGACCGAAACGGCATCATCCTTGGCGAGGGGGCCGGGGTTCTGATCCTGGAGTCCCTGAACCATGCCCGAGCGCGCGGCGCCCAAATCTATGCGGAGCTTGCCGGCTTCGGTATGTCTGCCGACGCCTCCCATTTCATCCAGCCGTGCAGTGACGGTGCCGCTCGCGCCATACAGGCAGCCCTGCAAGACGCGGGCATGTGCCCGGAAGATATCGATTACATCAACGCGCACGGAACCGGGACGTTGGTTAATGACCTTACGGAGACCGTCAGCATCCGCAAGGTATTCGGCCGACACACCGATAAATTGATGATTAGTTCAACCAAGTCAATGCACGGCCATGCCCTTGGGGCTGCGGGCGCTCTGGAAAGCGTTGCGGTTGCACTTTCTCTTAAGCACGGGGTGGTTCCGCCTACGGCGAACTTTACCGAGGTTGATCCGGCCTGTGATCTGGATGTGGTCCCAAACAAGGCACGTCGGGCAGATATCCGCTGCGCAGTATCCAACTCGTTCGCTTTCGGGGGGTTGAATGCCGTGCTGGCGTTTCGCAGGTGGGAACATGAAACGGACTGAGAGTATCACATGAATCATCAAGTTCGCTCCCGAAGGCTACAGCAAATATAACTCCCTAGCCAGCGACACGATCTGGCAACGGCAGCAGAGGATCGCAGTGCTGGAGTAGCAACAGGAAGCGGTCACTAGTGTCCGGTTAACCGGACACTAGTGAGATAAAGGACATATTTTAGTGATGACTTACTGAGGAAGGTACAGCATTTGAGTTTGGGTCTGGCCGGATTCATTGATGACAGTGGCCGCCACTTGGCCCGGTATGGTCCAGGCAAAAGCCTGTGGTATACCCGGACTGCCCAGATAACCAGTGCTAATCTGCAAACTTTCTGTCTTCCCTGAAAATGGCTGGTAACGAGCCATACTCTGTAAGGTAGTCGGATAGCTGTCACTATGCATGACCATCCCAGTGTGCTGTGGCATGACCGCATAGGGGTTCCATACATCAACATAACCGGCATCTGGACCCGATTC
>JBKCCF010000069.1:0-6933 GCA_046305255.1 Methylococcaceae bacterium | reverse complement strand
CGTTGGGAAAGGGCGTCTTGGATGCGTAGACCCTTTCATCGCCATAACTCAGTGGATTAGCTGAAAATCCGGCGGAGACCATATCTGCCTTAGCTCTCAGCACTCCCCCTTTGCCGCGGATGATAGGAATCTCCTGTAGGGGCTGGCCAGTGATGAGGCCTTGCGAACCCTGCTTATAGAGATTGGGCGCCAAGGTATCTGCGTACGCCAATGGCCATAAACAAAGATAGGCTAAGCCGGTTAACAAGCCGAGTGATTTTTTCGACGGCTCTGACCCTTTGCCTCGAAACATTTGGTCATTCTTTCTCATGTACATCGCTCTACTTTGGTACGGGCGTAGTCACCAAGATTCCCGCTATGCATAATAGGGCAACCTCAAATCTGTGAAGTCGATACATGATCTATCAGTGCATTAGGCCCGTGGCTACTGTTAAGAGGGTGTGTTAATCAACGTGCCCATAGCTTAATATGCCCAATCTCAGCTCTCAGCTCTCAGCTCTCAGCTCTCAACCAAAATAATACGCTAATAACACACTTAAGAAAGGCAAAAGCATGGTAGCAACCCGAGGGCAGCCGGTCTTGAGGTTGCCCAAGACGGTGTTGATCCATTAGAACTCGGGTACGTCCCTCGGCTTGCGCCTTAGTAACGACACCAAAGTTGGCCAAGCCATTGGAGGCCACGGCTCTACCCGGCGCGATATATTTTTTGCCAATGCCGAACGGCCGCCCTCGTGAATCCTGCAATGGGCGTCAAACGCACGCGCAACGGACGATTCTCCTCGGTCAGGGAGACGGCGGCGACAAACGGTACCTTGTTCCCGGAACCCCTCTCCACCTTACCGCCGTTGCGCTCGCCTCCGAGGTAGGGGTCATCCAGTTGAACAAGTCTCCGAGGGCTTCAGCATACAGTCGTTGGCCGGACCCAGGCCGACTTGACGGCATTTTCCAGTTGCGTGCGCAGGCATTGCGAGGGGTTGATTCATGATAATCAGTCGGTCGTATGCGAAGGGTTTACCCAGTTTTCGACGCTAAGGCCGGGGTAATCCTTGAAATCGGCCTCGTCGTTGGTAATCAGCGTGACACCGATGCTGATGGCTTGGGCAGCAATCAGTCGATCCAGAGCATCGCGTCGGCGGTCACGGATGGCCGCAGCAATGACACCGTAAGCATCGGCAGCGCGCTCATCGAAGGCTACAACCGGCACACGAGCGACCAAGCGAACCAAGGCATTTTCGGCCAATGGCCTATCCAGCGGTGGGCAGCGTTCGACCCCATGACGTAATTCGGCATAGGTGACGACGGACATCCCGACCTGCCCCATGGGCGTTCGTTTGAATCGCTCGACGACTTCCGGCGGATGGACCTTCATCAGGTAAATACAGATGTTGGTATCGAGTAGATAACGCATCAGCTGGATTTTTCATCGGTTGACAACGGCCAGTCACGCTCGTTCTGTTCGTGAAGCTCACGCCCTTCGGCCATGAAACTACCCGGAAACGACGCGAGGATGTCTACCAAATCTTCGAGATTTTGCCGGGCTACCGGGCGCACGACTAAGGTATCGCCGATGCGTTCGATCTCGACGTCTTGTGAGGCCTCGACAATGGCCAGTTCTTTGGGAATCCTTACGGCCAGCGAATTGCCGCTTTTGAACACTCGGGTCAGCATGTCAGTCTCCCTCGAATTAATTGTATACACAGGATATACAGCATGACCTCAGAGCGCAACCGACCCTTGTTTGAGTCGCTCAAACTGCAATGTTTGCACTCCCTGTAACCGCGCATTTAATTCGACTTCGTCGTTTATGGTGTCAAAGGCAATGTCAGGACCGAACCGGTAGTCGTAATCCAGCGATTTGAGCCAGCCGAGGGTTTATTGTTCGAGTTGGTCTTCAGTCATGTCAGTTGATCAATGTAGGCCTGATAACTGTAGCAGCGATTTTTCTTCTGCCCGGTCAGTTCCACCACGATCCCCAATCCTTCCAGTACCTTGACGGCAGCGGTGGCGGTCGGGAAGCTGGTGTTGAGCGCTTGGCGCACCCGCTCAATGGTGAAGCGTGGCATCACCGGCAGCATTTCAAACAGGCGATAACTCGCCGGGGTGCCTTTGGGGTCAGCCAACAGGCGGCGGCGATCGCCCGCGACCAGACTAGCGATTGCCACGATACTGTGTTCAGCCTCGGTGGCCGCCACCGCTACGCCCTCAAGAAAGAATGACACCCAGCCCTCCCAGTCGCCCTCGGTGCGAATGCTGGACAGGCGTCGGTAATACTCGGCCTGATGTTTTTTGAGGTAACCGCTCAGGTAAACCAGGGGTTCAGGCAAGAGTTGCCAATGCTCCATGAGCGCAGCGATCAGCAGGCGGCCAATACGGCCATTGCCATCCAGAAACGGGTGGATGGTTTCAAACTGGGCATGCACCAGCGCGATCCGTAGCAGGGGCGGCAGCGGGGATGGCGCGTGAATGTAGCGTTCCAAATCAGCCAGCAAATCCGCTACCCGCTCAGCGGGTGGCGGCACGAATACAGCATTCCCCGGCCGAGTGCCGCCAATCCAGTTTTGCGAACGGCGGAGTTCGCCCGGTTGCTTGCCAGCACCTCTTGTGCCATCGAGCAGCAGCCGATGTGCTTCGCACAGCAGCCGCACGCTGATCGGTAAGCCGGAAGGATCACGCAAGTTGTCCTGCACCGTGCGGAAGGCCCGCAAATAATTGGTGACCTCTTCCACATCATCGGTATTACTGATCGCAAAGCCGGCCTCTTCGTTGAAGATATCCGTGAGGGTGGCTTGCGTCCCCTCGATCTGGGAGGTCAGCAAGGCTTCCTTGCGAATGGCGCTATAGAGCAGCCAATCCACAGACGGCACCAACCCGGCTACGCCAGCCAGTCGCGCCAAGGCAAATTCGGCCGCATGGTTGAGCGACTCCAATGACCGGGCATCGAGTTCCGGATCGGTAGGCGGCAACGGATGCGGCACGAATGCCTGTACGGATTCGCCCAGGGTGGTAGAAGTGATCGTGGTACCGATGCTGCGCATGGTGATAAAGCTGGCTTTAATTGATATGAGCCGTATTAAAGCATTACTTAATACGGCGGCGTATTATGAAAGGTTGGCTTTCACACCCGGGTTCCGCAGTTAATCGCGTAAAAAATTGATATTGCAGGCGTTGACCTGCAAAAAATGACACAACAGCGAACTTTTAGGGTCTTGGTACATCTAGCGCTGCAAACAAGTCGAGCTGCTATGGGGGACCTCGAAAAACCCATTTGAGGTTAATCGAGGTTCCCTATGGGGTCGTCTTGCTAATATCGCTGTAGACGCGATCGCTCACGGTTGCCTTGTGCTGCTGTATCCGGCTCAGGATTTCGAGTGCCGTTTTGGGCTCAGCAAACTACCGTGTTCTTTGAGTCGCATGCGCATAACGCGATAGATCACGAGTGCCATGTGGGGATTGTCTGGCGGGGGCTGTAGTAATACTCCTTGATCTTGTCGCCGAGCTTTCGCAACACGCCGGGGCGGTTAGCGTGACTCTCAGGTGCACCAAAGAAAACAGGACGGTCTTTGCTGTGTCCACAACGGTTTCCAGTCGTCGCATCATGCGACGGGTAGAACTCTACAGCCATTTCTGTCTCCTTTGGACAGTAAAAGGCTTGCGTTTTTATTTTTGACCGGAATACAGTGGAGACTCGAAGCCCTTCTAAATGCTTTCGTCTCTGATGTGTCTCGTTGCTCGATCTTGGCGGATCGGGCAACGGGATGTATCCCTTCTCTCTTCTAAATTCGCAAACTCATTCATCACGGCGCTCATCGGCGCCAGTACCGGACACGTCCATCATCGACGTGTACGAACCCTTATTTACGATCCGTGTAAAACAACACTCCGCCCTGATGCGCGACCTAGGCAAGCTGTCCCCTAGGTAGCTCACCGGGATGCCGTCCATGTGGATGTCCATGGCGTGGAATTGCCGACGCATATCAAGCATGTGTAACGATGCTCTATCATCGCCTTACCCTATTATCAGGGTAGCTTGTTCTCCAGCCCGAGTGCACCGTCGCCGGCTTATGGGTGCTGTCGGCCGCTAACCAGGCCTGCATCCAGACCACGGTCCGCAGCAGTCGCATCGGGGGGTGTGCAGTCTAATCGACTTAAATATTGCTCAAAACAAAAAATTCCATTCAGAGGATTCCGCCCCTTACGGCTAATGGTCTCCTCACCCAGAGCTATGAAGTCGTTCAGCATCAGTTTTGAGGATTGTACCGTCTCAAGCGTCATACCTTTCAGCCACAAAGCCCAGAACTGGAAAAGCATTTCGGCGTGTGTCGATTTCTCTTCAGTCATCATCGTTTACTCAAATGCGTAAGCTGGCTGAATCTCACGATAGTTAGAACCGAAAGATCATTGGTGGCCGGATGATAGAAAATGGACTCGATAAAAGGCTACTGTGAACACGAATAGATGCTACATGGCATAAATATGAAGCGGTGAAGCAGTGCGATAAGGAAGGTGATACTGATACAAATATTTTTAATATCTTAATCGCTTACTGGGCACCTCGAAAAACCCACCTTTTAATCGCAATATCAAATCTATAACAGTGATTTATAGTGCGTCTATTTCACAAATTTGAGGTTAATCGAGGTTCCCTACTGGGATTCTTGAGGGTCGTGACACGCCTATTGATCCACCCTGAATTGACCAATGCTTAGCCTTCATGCCACCCTTGCGCCATGCACGGAAAAACGGATAACGGACACGCATGACTAAAAAAGAAACACGCATCATTGCCGTTGCGAATCACAAGGGTGGCTGTGGGAAGACCACCACTGTGGTCAACCTAGCTGCTGAATTCGCACGGATGAACCTCAATGTTCTAGTGGTGGATCTTGATCCGCAAGCGAACGCTAGCCTGCACATTGGCAAGAAACACCCAAGCGAGGTTCCTGTGACTGTCGCCGAACTGCTAACATCTGAAGCAGAGAAACTACCTCTGTCCATATATGACGACACCCACCTTGAAGGTGTAGCCCTCATGTACGGCTCACTGAACCTAGGGAAGACAGAGGATGCGCTCAAGGACACCACGCCGAGGCCTTCGGAGGAATTACGCGACAAGCTGGCTCCACTGCAAGGCGTCTATGACGTTATCCTCATAGACTGCCCGCCCAGCTTGAAGCTACTCACGAGCAATGCGCTGGCTACGTCCACCCACCTAATTATTCCTATTGAATCGGGTTCCCAGTACGGGATGTACGGGGTTACCGACCTTCTGAAGCACGTTACCAAAATACGGCGGATAAATCCGGGTCTACAACTGCTTGGCGCACTCTTGATCAAACACGATGAGCGACAAACCGTGTGTAAGCTGATTGAGGGGGCGGCCCAGGAACAGATCGGCAAATTGCTGCCAACACGTATCCCGACCAGTACCAAGGTTAATCAAGCGGCAATGGCCCAAACCAGTCTGCACGGCATGGACCGCACAGCCAAAGTTACCCGCGAGTTCAAACATCTAGCCGCCCACCTGGCCGGCGAATTAGGCCTGCATCGCAGGGAGGAAGGTCATGAGTAAAAATGTAAAGGCCATGTTAGCCGAGAAACTGACAGCCAACACCCGGCGCCATGCAGCCGCTCACCAAGAGGCTGTTGTAGAGTATGGGCGCACCCACACGATGATCTCAGTCGAGGCTATTGATCCGAATCCCTATCAACCCCGCAAGATATTCCCCCTGGAGGAGATTGAGGCATTGGCTCAGTCCATTGCGGAGGCAGGGCTACTGCAGCCGATCATGATCCGGCCCAATGGTGAGCGCTATCAGCTTATTGCCGGTGAGCGGCGGCTACGTGCGCACAAACACTTGGGTAAATCGACTATCGAAGTACTCATCAGCGAAGCCGAAGAAAGTGACATGGCGGTCTGCGCCTTGGCCGAGAACATCGACCGGGAAGACCTCTCAGACTATGAAATAGGTAAGGCACTCCGGCAGGTTGAGGAACTGTTCCCAACCAAGAAAAAACTGGCCGAGACCCTGGGGCTGAACCGGGAGGATATGTACCGCTACTTCGCCTATGACGCACTACCAAAGGTGGTACTCGCGCGCCTGGAAGCTAATCCGCGACTGCTGGGCCGTAAGGCAGCGGCTGATTTGAAAAAGGTGTTGCTGGAGGCGCTACAGAACGGCAATCTGTCTTCTACGATTATTGATACATGCCTAATGGAGTGCTGGGATCAGTTTGAGAATGGGGAATTGGACCAAACCAAACTCCCGCGGCAGTTAACGCGCATGTTGATAGCGATCAGTAACGAAGAAAGCCCCCAAGTGCGCGAAGTGACCGATATAACACGTGCAAGTAAACGCGTTGGTACCATCGTGCGCAACACACGCCATTTTGTAGTCAAAATCCAGGCAGGCACACTGACGGGGCAACAAGAGAGAGTACTGGAGGCGTTTGTCCGAAATCTCGTGGCTGAAGATGTGTAGCAAGTTGCTACATATTACCTACTAAAAAGTAGGGTATTTTGTAGCAACTTGCTACAGATAGCAGGTATCAATACCTACAACCTCGCTGCACTGATGCGTAGCAGGGCGATCGTCTCTTAACGTGTCAATCAGCACCGAAATTTTTCCAGGTGTCAGCGCCGAAAAGTTTCCAGTTGAGAGGGTTTAGTCAGTGTGACTGAGTGCCCTTTTTGCGCTGTTTAAACCGGTAGGAGTCGTTACCCGTTTCGAGGATGTCGCAGTGGTGGGTGATGCGGTCGAGTAGCGCGCTGGTCATCTTGGCGTCGCCAAAGACCTGTACCCATTCGGCGAAGCTGAGGTTGGTGGTGATGATCAGCGAGGTCTTTTCATAGAGCTGGCTGATGAGGTGGAACAGCAAGGCCCCGCCGGAGTCCGGAAACGGCAGGTAGCCCAGTTCATCGAGGATGACGGCGTC
>JBKCCF010000068.1:0-53982 GCA_046305255.1 Methylococcaceae bacterium | reverse complement strand
CTCCCGGCCTGAGGATCAGGCAGTCATCGGAGTGTTCTTCGACACTGACGCCATAGGCGTCGAAGACCCGCTCCAGATAGGGCCATAACTGCGGGTCGTTATCGCTATGCTGGACTTTGGCGACCAGTTCCTCGGCGATGGTTGCGCGACAGGAGTTGAGCTCGAGTAGCCGGTCGCGACCTTGGTGGAGTTCGCGCTGGATATCTGCCGACAGTGCGCGGGTCTGGTTAATCAGGGTGGTCTCAGCCTCAGCATCCGGCGATCTCAGAAGGTTTGCAAGCGTTTCGGCAAGCTGTGCATGAACCGCTTGGGCGGCTGGATTGAGTTGGTTGAAGGCATTCAGTCCCTCGTGATACCAGCGAAACAGCGTACTTTGTGGGCTATGCTCGAAGTAGGTGGCATGGATGCGGATGGTCTCTGTCTGGCCGATGCGGTCAAGGCGCCCGATGCGCTGTTCCAGCAGGTCCGGATTTAACGGGAGGTCGAATAGCACCAGATGATGGGCAAACTGGAAGTTGCGGCCTTCACTGCCGATTTCCGAGCAGACCAGCACCTGGGCGCCGTCTTCCTCGTCGGCGAACCAGGCTGCTGCCCGGTCGCGAGAGACGATGCTCAGCCCTTCATGAAACAGGGCTGAGCGAATGCCGGCTGTACGCAGGGCATCCTCAAGGTCCATGGCTGTTTCGGCCTGCTTGCAAATTACGAGGGCTTTCGCCGGTCGGATGGCCTTGAGCGTGTCGGTTAGCCAGCTGACGCGGGGGTCGTGTCGCCACCAGGACGTCGCGGCCGCGGGATTGAGACTGGCCTGCCGTTCGGGATGTAGCAGATCGTCCAGCGATGCGCCCGGTTGCGCCTCGTAGATCGCTGGCAGGCTGAGGGCGGTGGCGTGCAGCTCCCGCCTGGGGAAGCCCTGAATGGTGTTGCGGGTATTTCTAAACAGAACGCGACCTGTGCCATGGCGGTCCAGCAGCAATTGAATCAGATCCTGCCGGGCCCGCTCCGATGCTGCGGGATCGTCGAGCTTTGCTAGCAATTCGTCGGCGAGATCAAGGGCGATGAACGCCTTGAGTCGCGATAAGGTTTCGAGATCAAGTTCGGGGTCATCCAGCAGATGTTTGATGACATCGGCTAGCGCCTCGTACTCGCGTTCCTCCTCAAGGAACCGCTCGAAGTTATGAAATCGATCGGGATCAAGGAGTCGCAGTCTGGCAAAGTGACTCTGCTTGCCAAGCTGTTCCGGTGTCGCGGTCAGTAGCAGCATGCCGGCCACTCGCCGGCCCAGTTCATCAACAAAGCGATATTCAGGGCTTGCAGATTCACTGGTCCAGCCCAGGTGATGAGCTTCATCGACCACGCAGAGATCCCAGCCGGCCTCAATGGCCCTGGCCTGACGGACAGGATCTTCCATGAAGAAGTCAAGGCTGGTGAGTACCAGTTGCTCACTGAGGAACGGATTCACTTCGTGCGCCTCAAGGTAGCGTTCACTGTCGAAGAGGCTGAACTTGAGGTTGAAACGGCGTCGCATCTCTACCAGCCATTGGTGCAGGAGTGGGTCCGGTACGACAATCAGCACCCGTTCCGAACGACCGGTCAATAATTGGTGGTGGATAATGAGGCCGGCCTCAATGGTTTTACCCAGGCCCACTTCATCGGCCAGCAAAACGCGTGGTGCCTCCCGGCTTGCCACCTCGTGGGCAATGAATAACTGATGTGGAATCGGGCTGGTGCGTCCGCCACAGAGCCCGCGCACAGGGGATTGCTCTAGTCGGCCAATCAGGTTGAGGGTCTCGTAGCGGAGATTGAACATGGCTGGGGCATCAAGTTGCCCGGTGAACAGCCTCTCCTGAGGGCGGTTAAACTGGAGGAAATGACTGAGGTCCATCTCCTCCACACGGGCGGTGTCGCCGTATTCATCCACACCGAGGTAGGTCAGTATGCCTTGGTGCTCATCAATTGCAGTGACGGTTAGCTTGAGCCCCTCATGGCTTTCAATCTTGTCCCCCAACTGAAAGCGGACTCGGGTCAATGGCGCATTGTTGGTTGCGTAAATCCGACGGTCACTTGCAGCAATGAATATGAGGGTGACGCGGTTGGTTTCGACAGCGAGTACCATGCCAAGGCCCAATTCGGGCTCGGTCTCGCTGATCCAGCGTTGTCCTGGGACGAAGGTGGGCAAAATACAGTTCTCCTAAAAGTATGTAGATTTCTGATGGGTTCGATTATAACCACGGTAGGCATTTCAAAGTGAGTTCATCAACGGTTTATGGGCTTCCATGGCAGACGTCGGCGTGTTACGTCAATCGGTCCTGATGGTTTCTGCCGGTTGCCAGATTCCAGGCCGGGATGCCTCGCCCGTCGCTGGCTTTCCAGTAGCAAAGGCGCTATACCGGGTGTGATTTTGTGGCCTTTGCACTTGCACTGTTCGTATGGGTCATTTGCTAAAATAGTCTCGGATAAACGTAGTAAATGACCCACAAGACAGGTGAAAATGAAGGCGATACAGGCAGCAATTACGACGGCAGGCGGCATCGGTCGACTGTCAAACCAGACCGGAATCAAGGAGATGACACTACGACGCTATCTGGCGGGAACGCCAGTGTTGCGCGATGATGCCATCGCCATCAGCAATGTAACCGGCATTAGTGCACAGACTTTGTGCAAAGACGAGGACGACACAAAATGGACTGATCCGACCGCAGGTCAGCTTGATCATGTGTTTGCAAGGTGTCGTGGTGATCATATCGAAACAGGAGTGTGCGAACGAAGGGATACCTGTCTCAGATATATTGCACGCGATGACGTTGGCCCCCTCACGCCGGTATATGCCCATGGGTGCTATGGGGATAAGGACATTTACCTTAGGGGTGGCCCAGGCGCATAAGCAGTGAACTGAACGTTAGTTCAGTTTAAGACCGGATGGCCAGTGTGACTCTACCTACTGGCCCTCCAGGCAGCTTCAATGATTCGGTTACGATCACAACGGTCAGGCTCGGCAACTTCCCCAACATATGGCTGCTTGACACTCGCCTGGCGGCTTCAGCGCCATTCTCGATTCACTCCGATAATCATCCCACCATGCCCAAGACGCTCACTATTCATGATCACAGTCGCGATAGCGCCGGGATGACACACGTCTACCCCGTGATCTCGCGCCGTTCTGGTGGTTTGTCTATTGGCATTAACCTCAACCCCAATAATGCCTGCAATTGGCGCTGTATCTATTGCCAGGTGCCGGGGTTACGTCGCGGGTCAGGCCCGGAGGTCGACCCTTGCCTTTTGGAGGACGAATTACGGCATTTGCTGGATGACGTGTTGCGGGGGGATTTCTACGACCGTTACGCTTTGCCACAAGAGCAGCGGGTGATTCGCGATATCGCCATATCCGGCAATGGTGAACCGACCAGTTGCCCTAATTTTGCCGACCTTATCGGCGTAATCGGCCAGATGTGTGCAGAGTATGCCCTGTTTGGCCAAATCAAATTGGTACTGATCACCAATGGCAGCCTGATGCACCAATCCGCTGTGCAACGGGGATTAGCGCGCTGGGCCGAGTTGGGCGGAGAAGTCTGGTTCAAGCTGGACCGCGCGACTTCCGAGGGTATGCAACGCATCAACAGCGTTCACCTGGCGCCGGAGAGCGTTGCCCAAAGATTGGAAATCTGTACCCGTCTTTGTCCCACGTGGATTCAGACCTGCTGGTTCGCGCTTGACGGTGATGCGCCGTCTTTAGAGGAACAGAAAGCCTATATTGACTACCTTGATGCCTTGCGTCAGAGCGATACTCCCTTTGAGGGCGTGTTGCTTTATGGGCTGGCGCGGCCTTCCATGCAAGTTGAATCGCCAAGGCTATCGGCCTTGCCTGCGGCATTACTGGAGGAATTTGGCCGAAGGATCATTGAGCGTGGTATTCCCGTCAGTATTCACGGCTGATTCCGCAAAATTCGGCGAGGCCCTCGCTGACTGGTAAGGCCTGTTGGCTCTTCGCCTCCTGTTTACGAATAGGCGTCTTTTGCCGCTTCTCGCGGGAAACCCAGGAATTTATGTGTATGCAGGTTGACGGCTTTGGCGTTCATTCTCAATTGGGCACCTCGAAAAACCCACCTTCTCACCCAAATAATTAACCTAACATACTGAATTATAATGCATTGATTTCACAAGTTTGAGGTTAATCCGGGTTCCCAATTGCCGTCCTTGGTCATTGAGTATGGGGTATTCCTGAGCATGTTGCCTTCGTTAGAACCTGTTGACGATTGTCCGAAGATACCGGACGATGCTCGCATAAGAAAACCGTACGCAAGCGGCATCAGTCGCTATAGACCTGAAGAGATCCTGTCGCTCCTGCAACGTGTGAGGAAGCGGACGACGGTGGATGGGTACGAGGTGTTCTGCGGGGTGTTGCATCTGCTGCGGAGCGGGTGTTAGTGGAAGATGCTGCCGAGGGACTTGCACGGGTGGAGAACATTGCATTCCTAATTTGCCAAACGGAGTGAACCCGACCAGGACGGCATGCAAGGGCTATGATGCAGGGAAGAAAATCTCGGGCTTCAAGTGCCATATTGCTGTGGATACGCAAGGACTCCCCAAGCCATGAGCGTTAAGACTACCGAAGTGACGGAAAGGAGCGCAGCAGGCAATGGTCGCCGCAGGACACTCTGGGCAATCTGCAATGCGTGCTGGCTGACAGCGGCACTGTGGACGAGCCCTTTACCCGGAATGTGCGGGAAATCCCGGGCCGGGATGTCCAAGGTGCAGGTCGACAGGCGCAGTGAGTTGCATACGTTTGCGCATATTCCAAACGATGGGTGATCGAACGCCGTTTTGCATGGCTGGACAAAAACCGACGCTCATGGAAAAGCTGCGAGCGTTGGTTTACTACTAGCGTGCAGTTCATTCTCTTAGCCTTTTTGGCCATGCTGCTCATAAGATCATGAACGGGCTCTTGGCAAAAAAAAGCCCCCAATTTCTTGGAGGCCTTTTCTGTTAAGAGTAGTTGAACCCTTATTCGGCTGTATTACTCAAGATTTGCGTGTCTTGCACGCATTTCCTCTTCAGCTATACCTTTCTCATGAATGATATGAGAAATGGTTGCCTCCAGGAATATGAGGGTTGAAAGCTCAAACACGGTACCCATGGGCATCCCCACTACCTTCCCATACATGTCGGGTGCTCCGACCGGTATGACGGCGTTGGACATTTCTGCCAGAGTTGAACTGCTTCTCGAAGAGATCAGGACTATCTCTGCACCGAGCTGTTTCGCTTTCTTCGCAAATGCAATCATGGTTTCGGTTTCACCGGAGCCAGATATGACAATCAGCAAATCACCTTTCTTGAGGCTAGGCGTGACGATTTCACCGACGATGTAGACATCGTAGCCGCCATGCATCAGTCGCATCGCAAAGAATCTCGCAACCAAGGCTGATCGACCCGCACCAGCGATGAAGATTCGCGATGCCCCATCAACCATGGCTGTCAACTGTTTGTCATAGGCAACGTCTGTGGCATCAAGAATGCCTGATATTTTGTCTATGATGAGCCGACGGTGAGCCATCTTACGCAGCCTCAATCAGTTCACGAATTTCGCGAGCAGAATCAGCTGGGGAAGGTGCACCGTAAATGGCCGCACCAACAACCACGATACCAGCGCCAGAGCGTGCTACTTGCTGGGCAGTAGCCTGCTTGATGCCTCCAGCAACTGAAATGCGAACAGGCAGGCCCAGTTTGGCTACGAGTTGAAGATCAGCGAAAGGCGTTTGGCCAGCAGCCTGAGCATCTAGGCCGGTGTGGACGCCGATGATCTGCGCGCCGAGTTTCGCAGATTCGCGAGCACATCCCGCTTTGTCAGGAACATTAATTAGGTCAACCTGTACTTCGGCATTGTATTTGTTGGCAGCCTTGATCACGCCAGCGATTGTGGGGAGGCCCGATACGCCGAGAACGGTACAGATATCTGCGCCAGCTTCGTAGAAGGGCGCAGCCTCGTACTCGCCTGCATCCATGGTCTTGAGGTCAACCAGAAGCAGCTTGTTCGGAAACTTCCTGCGCAGTTCTTTAACCAGACCTAAACCATTGGCCTTGATGTTGGGAGTTCCGATCTCGAGGATATCGACATACGGCGCCGCAAGGGTTGCGAGTTTGAAAGTGGTAGCGTTGTCCAGGGAGTCCAGAGCCAGCTGAATTAATGGTCTTGCCATGTTTCTTCTCCGATTTTGAGTTTTTAAGGTTAATAGATTCCTTGCGCGCGATGCATCTTCAGAAATGCACTGTTTCCGAATTTAAGTTGGAAACAGGCTGGATGTCAACACGAGCCCAAATTGCGACGTTTTCGCTAACAGTCGTAATGATAACGAGGTGCTAAGCCTGCGATGCCCCGTGTCAATTTCAGGCTGCAAGGCCTTGGCTTTTCAGGTACTTCGCAACACCTGTGTCAACTGCAGGCTTTGGCGGTTGGGGTAGGGCACTGATGTACTTCTCAACGCCGGTCGGGCCGCTGGGTGCGCTTACAGCTACTGGTTTTTCAGCGGCTGGGATGGCTTTGATGTACTTGGCCACTCCTGTTTCGGGCTTGGGTGGTGTGACAGGCGGTAGTGCGCTGATGTAACGTGCGACGCCAGTGGTCGCAGCAGATCCTGAACCAGGAAGCTCCTGGACGTATCTGGCAACGCCGGTGGTGCCAGAGGCAGTAGATTCAAATGATTGAGCCTGAGTATTAGTGGCGACGGCCGGCTTTCTCATGAACCAGAAAACTGCTGCCCCAAGACCTGCTGCAACCAATATCATAGGCAGGTTTGATGATTCTTCAGTCTTGGCAGCGACCACTTCTGGCTCTGAATTTGTGACCGCACTTTTGCTAGTTGTGCTGGCGTTCGAACTGGCGTTGGTGCTTGAGACTGCAGAACCCGGTTTGGACTCGGCGTGCTTAGCGATCAATGCAGAGTCCTGGGTCACGATGACCGGTTCGAAGTTTGCCGCAGGGTATTGGCTTTCGGCGTTAGCCAGTGGACTGGCCGCTACCATGGCCAACAGCAGGCACTTTGTTAAGTTGTTCAATTTCACGTCTTTCCCCTCTGAAACATTGGAAGTGTTTTAAGACCCCGTGTGGGCAGGGACCGTATGATCACCGGCGCGTAGTATAAGGGGCGGCCCTGTCAAATGGAATATATTGTTTCTCGCACACATTATTCGTGCTTACCTAAACTTTCGGGCCTATTGCGGGAAAGTCCCGCATGTCAACGTGGCAGGTTGTTCGTCCCGGATCATTTGAGTAGGGCCAGCAACTCACCCATATCACGAAAAACCTGAGCGCCGGCTTGAGCAAGATGTTCTCCATCTTTTTTGGGGGCATAGCCAAAGACCGTCATGCCCGCACGGATGCCGGCGATCACGCCTATCGGGCTGTCCTCTACCACTGCGCAACGATCTGGTCTAACACCCATTGCCGCGGCACTGTGTAGAAACAGTCCAGGCTCTGGTTTCCAGCTTCCACAGTCATAGGCGCTGAATATTCTGCTTTCAAAATAGGGCAGTAAGCTCGTTACACCGAGGCTTACGCGCATTTTGTCAGTCGGCCCGTTAGATGCGACGCAAAAAGGGATCGTGAGGTTTTCCAGTAGCGTGTGAACCCCTTCCATGGCCTCTAATCGTTCCTCGAAGGCTTGTGCCATGCGTTTTCGAGCAAGGGGGAGAAAATCCGACGGAAGCGGCCGGCCAAGGCGAAGTTCTATGAGTCCCAACGTGTCAGCCATCTTGCGGCCGGCAAACTCATTGAGGGCATCATCCAACGAAATTCGCAATCCCAGTTCTGCCACGTATTCGATCAATGCCTCGTTGCCTACACGCTCGCTATCTACCAATGTTCCGTCACAGTCGAAGATGATAGCGTCAAATTTCATGGTGGGAGCGGTTGGGGTCGTTAGTCTTGGTGGAAGAGTGGGCGCAGGGTCATTAGTTTTTTCGGTTCGGTGTCTTCCACAGGTGCCATGGGTTCAGGCGTTGTGCCGAGGTGAGGGTACCGGTTCACGTTTCAATGATGGCTGGACATCAGATTAATCAGGCCAAGTCCTTCTTTTGATTTAGTGCAAATCGCCCCGACCATTAGCTCACGTGAAGATTTGCATAGGCTAGCATTAGCCACTTGACACCCACCTCACTAAAGTTCACCTGAACGCGCGCCTGACTGCCTTCTCCCTCGCTCTGCAAAATCACGCCTTCCCCAAACCTCGCGTGCTGAACCCGCTGGCCGAGGCGATAGCCGGATTTTGTGCCGATTTCACCGCTAATTTTGGTTGGGTTCGAACTGACGCTGCTCTGCGATGGCTTTGCTCTTATGCGCACTTCATGCACATGCTCGGTCGGGATTTCGCGCAGGAATCGGGAGGGACGTGGGTAGGTGTCCTTACCGTAAATGCGGCGATTTTCGGCGTAGGTCAGGAAGAGTTTCTGACGGGCCCGTGTTATGCCGACATAGCACAGGCGACGCTCTTCTTCGAGTCGCTCGTGATCTTCCAGTGATTGCAGGCTCGGGAACAGTCCTTCTTCAAGGCCAACCACGAAGACCAGTTGAAATTCCAGACCCTTGGCGGCATGCAGAGTCATCAGTTGGACGCAATCATCGCCGGCATCGGCCTGATTATCCCCCGCCTCCAGTGCGGCATGACTCAGGAATTGGTCCAGTTGTGGAAGGTCCGGGTCAAGAGTGGGTTCGTATTCAAATTGCCGGGCTGCGTTGATAAGTTCGTCCAGATTTTCCAACCGCTGTTCGGCCTGGTCTCCTTTTTCCTTTTGATAGTGCTGTCGCAGACCTGAATCGACGACCGCCATCTGCGCTTGCTCCCACAGCATCAGACCCTCAGCAGCAGTTGCGAGATCGTTGATGAGTTTGGAGAAGTTGGCAAGCGGGATACGGGCTCGATTGGGTTGGCTGCTGTCAGCCGATAACTTTTCCATGGCCTGCCAGAGCGAGTAGCTCTCATTGCGGGCGATGTCCCGAATGATGTCCAGGGTTTTTGCACCTATGCCCCTTGTCGGCGTATTGATGATGCGCTCGAAGGACGCATCATCATGGCGGTTTGCAATTAGTCTGAGGTACGCCAGTGCATCCTTGATCTCGGCACGCTCAAAGAATCGGAGCCCGCCATAAACGCGATAGGGGATGCGCTTGGCGATGAGCTTTTCTTCAAACTGACGGGATTGGGCATTCGATCGGTACAGGATGGCAGCATCGCGCCGGGCATGACCCTCACGCACCCAGTGCTCCAGTTGTTCGGTCACAAAGAAAGCTTCATCCTGCTCATTGAATGCGGCATAGATCTCAACCCGATCTCCTTGGCTGCCCTCGGTCCAAAGCGATTTTCCCAGTCGGCTTTGATTCTTGGTGATGAGACCGTTAGCGGCTGCGAGTATGTGTCCGGTAGAGCGGTAGTTCTGCTCCAGCCGGATCAGATCATGTCTTGGGTAGTCTGTCTGGAATTTCTTGAGATTCTCGACTTTGGCGCCACGCCAACTGTAGATGGACTGGTCATCGTCGCCCACGGCAAACAGGTTTTCTCTGTTCTGGGTCAGCAAACGTAGCCAGGCATACTGGATGCGATTGGTATCCTGAAACTCGTCCACCAGCACATGCTGAAACCGCTTTTGGTAGTGATCCAGAAGATCAGGGGTGTCACGCAACATTTCATGGGTTCTGAGCAGGAGCTCGGCAAAATCTACCAATCCTGAACGTTGACAGAGATCCTCGTAAGCAATGTAGATCTCCAGCATCTGTCGTTCGAAAGGATCGTGGGAGGCTGCAATATGAGCGGCGCGTCGGCCTTCTTCCTTCTGATGGTTGATGAACCACTGAATCTGTCGTGGTGGCCAGCGGGTATCATCAATTTGCAGGTTTTTGAGCAGACGCTTGATCAATCTGTGCTGGTCGTCCGAGTCAAGGATTTGAAAGCTGTCGGGGAGTCGGGCCTCTCTGGCGTGGCGGCGCAAAAACCGGTGGGCAAGACCGTGAAATGTGCCGACCCATAACTGTCTGGCCGGTATGTCGAGAAGGTCTTCAATCCTGACGCGCATTTCATTTGCGGCCTTGTTGGTAAAAGTGACGGCGAGGATACTGTGGGGCGGAATCCCTTCGGCCGTTACCAGCCAGGCTATTCGGTGAACCAAGACGCGAGTTTTACCGCTGCCTGCACCCGCGAGCACCAGCAGGGACGGGCAAGTTGTCGTTACGGCTGCACGTTGTGCGGAGTTTAGCGGGGCAATGATAGGTGTAACGTCCATCGGTTCATTTTACTGGATTGGCTTGCGGAACTGTGGGTAAGTCAGCACAATCGGCCGTTCAATGTCATCAATAAGGAGGTCAACGATGAGTTTCGATTACACGCGCATGCTCAAGCGCGAATTTAATGTGGGGCTTAAGGAGCGGAAGCTGCGCTACGGTGTCGGCATAGCCTCGCTAGTGGTGTCCGTATTTCTTGGCAATATCCTGCTTTTGTTACTTGGCATCGTTCTGGTGGCGACCGCCAAGCTGCAGTGGTGCCCTGTCTATTCCGGTATTGGAAAAAGCTCCGTCATGCCGGGCGAAACCCCGCCGGCCGCCGGCCACCATTGATGCCCTGTCTGTGCTTTCCGTTGTAACTTTAGTCAGGAAATGGGTTCTCTTCCAGTATCTGGCAATAATTTCATGATCTCGGTTGCAGGGTAGGCGGCCTCGGGCCGCCCGCCCTGCATGCGTCATTTCCCCGCTCGTATCACCCTCAAACTTTTCTCGCGGCAGACCGCTGCGCGGCGAACCCCACGTCTTGCCTTCGGTTGACTGAGCAGGCTCCCACCTGTCCGGAGTATGTCTCCTGCTCTCTACAGGCGTCGCTGTTTCAAGGCATTGTTATAGCCATGTAAGTCCCGGCTACTCCGTTCTTCCTTCCATCAATCTGGCTGAGTCGCAACGCAGTTTCATTTACAAACGTCCCACTGCGTCTGTGGTCGCCAGCGTCTGGCCTTACATTGCATTACAGTTACTTGCATTATCTGTTGACTTGGGTGTGCAGGATTTTTATATTTGTCTCAAAAGTGGGGGCAAGTGGGGCATAATGGGGTGAAATGGGGTGAAATGGGGATGTGGGGGGTAGGGTGTTCCGTGGTGTCAGCGCGATCAATCTCGACGACAAAGGTCGCATGGCGGTGCCTACCCGTTACCGCGCCGAGTTGGGCGATTGTTGTGATAACCAGATTGTGATCACTGTCGGACTTGATAAGTGCCTGCTAGTGTATCCCCTCCCCGAGTTTGAAGAGATCGAACGCAAACTGGTCAAGTTACCCGCACTGAATAAGAAGGCCAAGCGTCTACAGCGCCTGCTGATTGGTCATGCCACCGAATGCGAGATGGATGGTCAGGGCCGGTTCCTGATACCCGAACCACTGAGGCGTTTTGCCGGCCTGGACAAGCGGATTGTCTTGATCGGGCAGGGCAACAAATTCGAAGTATGGGATGAGGACAGCTGGACTAAAGCCAGGGATGAGTGGATAGATGAGGAACAGTCGGACGACGCTGAGTTGCCGCCAGAACTTGGCATGCTGTCGCTGTGAGTAATGCTGCGCCGTTTACTCACGCAACTGTCCTGCTTGACGAGGCGGTGGCGTCTCTCGGCATTGAATCGAACGCCCTTTTAGTCGACGGTACCTTCGGTCGCGGAGGGCACAGTCGCAGGATCCTTCAGGCTTTGGGTCCGGAGGGCAGATTGCTGGCCATGGACAAGGATCCGGCTGCCATTGCCTTCGCAGACGACAGCGGATTGTCCAGAGACCTGCGCATCAATTTGCAACACACAAGTTTTGCCGACCTCAAGGCGCAGGTTGAGTTGCTCGGGTGGATGGGCAGAGTGGGCGGTGTGTTGCTGGATCTCGGTGTCTCCTCGCCACAACTTGATGTGGCGGAGAGGGGTTTTAGTTTTATGCGTGACGGCCCATTGGATATGCGCATGAATACCGCCGATGGCGAAACGGCCGCCGAATGGTTGGCTCAAGTACCGGAGACCGAGTTGGCACTCGCCCTACGCTCATATGGTGAGGAACGGTTCGCCCGAAGCATTGCGCGTGCCATTATCCAGCGTCGCAAGGATCGACCTATTGTCACCACAGCTGATTTGGTCAGTATCATCGAAGCGGCCGTGCCGGCCCGCGAGAAGGGCAAGCACCCCGCGACCCGCAGTTTCCAGGCCATAAGAATAGTCATCAACCGCGAGCTTGCCGAACTTGAGGCCGTATTGAGACAGACACTTGATGTGTTGAAACCCGGCGGACGGCTGGCGGTGATTTCGTTTCATTCACTGGAAGACCGAATCGTGAAGCGCTTCATGCGTGATGAGGAGCGCGGGGGGAGTTCTGCGGAGTTGATACACCTTGTACAGGGACGGCCAGTGGGGCGTATGAAGAGGCTAGGCAAGGCCATCAAGCCGGGGCTGGAAGAGATTCGACTCAACCCCAGAGCCCGCAGCGCCGTGTTGCGTGTTGCAGAAAGGGTTTCGACGTGAGGGTGTTGTTGCTGTTGATCCTGGTAGCAGTGGCCTCCGCGTTGGGTGTGGTTTACATGAAGCACCGTACCCGCATGCTATTTGCTGAATTTCAGCGCGAACAACAAGTGATTGACGTCTATGAAGAAGAATTAGCCCAGTTGCAACTGGAGCAAAACACGTGGTCTGAGCGCAGTCGCATTGAACGGGCGGCCAGAGATAGCTTGGGCATGGCGTTTCCAGCCAGAGAATTCGTTATTTCGATCAAACCTTGAATGGGAAATTCGCCATGCTGATGATCCGACCGAAAAAGACAGAACAGGACTACGGCATGCGTTGGCGCGTCTTGCTCGGCACACTGCTGGCCTCCCTGACTATTCTCATAGGTCGGGCTGTCGATTTGCAGGTAATGGATAGGCAGTTTCTGAAGCATCAGGGCGATCTGCGTCATGTGGGTATCATGCCGGTGACAGCCTACCGTGGGCGGATTACTGACAGAAATGGTGAACTTCTTGCGGTGAGCACACCGGTCAAATCCATTTGGGTAAACCCCAAGGAGTTTCTCAAGTCGAGCGTACCTCAAGACAAGTTGAAAGCATTCGCAGGTCACCTCGGGCTGGCTGTTGATGAGGTGATGGATCGGATTGGTCATGATGAAAGACGAGCCTTCTCCTATATCAAGCGTCGCATGGCTCCGGAGCAGGCAGATTTGGTTCTGGGGCTCGGCTTGCCGGGTGTGTACGCCGAGCGTGAATACCGGCGCTACTATCCGACCGGGGAGGTGACCGCTCATCTGCTCGGGTTAACCGACGTGAATGACAAGGGGCAGGAGGGCATGGAGCTAGCCTTTGATAGTTCCTTGAGGGGTATAGACGGTGCGCGGAGGGCGGTGAGGGACGGCAAGCGTCGGATCATCGAAAAGATGGAAGATATTCGCCAGCCAGTCCCGGGCAAGGACCTCACGCTGAGCATTGATGAGCGGCTGCAGTACATCGCTAACCG
This sequence comes from Methylococcaceae bacterium, assembly GCA_046305255.1. Lineage (GTDB taxonomy): Bacteria > Pseudomonadota > Gammaproteobacteria > Methylococcales > Methylococcaceae > UBA6136. The sequence continues at coordinate 40,489 of JBKCCF010000068.1, read as the reverse complement.
TGAACTCAAGGACGCCGTGACTCGCCACAAGGCCCGTTCCGGAACGCTGGCCATGCTGGACGCCCAGACAGGTGAAGTGCTGGCCATGGCCAATCAGCCCGCTTTTAATCCCAATAACCGCAGCAAGACGCATGCAGAAGTTTCCCGAAACCGGGCCATTACCGATCTCTACGAGCCCGGCTCCACCATGAAGCCCTTCGCGGTTGCCTGTGCTCTGGAATTGGGGCTTACCCATCCTCACGCTGTGTTTAATACCAACGGCGGAATGATGCATGTCGGTAGCAACGTGGTGAAGGATGTCCACAGCTATGGCAGCATGGATGTGACCAAAATTCTGCAGAAGTCCAGCAATGTTGGGGTTACCAAAATAGCATTGAGCGTACCCCCCCGGAAGTTCTGGGCCTTCTATAACAATCTCGGTTTTGGCCAACCCCTGGAGACAGGTTATCCGGGTGAGGCGCGTGGCCGCTTGTCGGACTACCACGGTTGGAATGCCTTCGAGCAGGCCACGCTGTCGTTTGGTTATGGTGTTGCGGCATCGACCTTGCAACTGTCGCGCGCCTATGGCGCACTCGCCAACGATGGAGTCATCCCGATGGTCAGCCTGGTCAAGCAGGATGAGCCCCCCCAATCTCACCGAATCATGTCGGCTAAGACTGCCGTAGCGGTCAGAACCATGCTGGAGACAGTAGTGAGCAAGGAGGGCACTGCCATACAGGCAGCGGTGCCAGGATATCGGGTGGCGGGCAAGACTGGCACTGTCAAAAAGATTGGCGCACATGGTTACTCCGCAAACCTATATAACGCCGTATTTGCCGGTATGGCGCCGGCCAGCAACCCCCGACTTGTGATGGTAGTCATGATTGATGAACCCTCCGCAGGTGACTATTACGGAGGGGTTGTTGCAGCGCCGGTATTCTCTAAGGTGATGGGTGAGGCACTCAGGCTGCTCAATATCGCGCCTGATGATCCGGTGACGCCGATCATGGCGGCCCGCCAAGACGATCCCGCGTGATCAATCAGCCGTTGGAATCCCCCAGAAACCTTGCCCTGAGCGAGATTCTCTTGGGTATCACCGATGATCTGGCCGACCTAACGGAGAGCCATGCGGCTATTCGCATCCGGGGTCTGCAGCATGATAGCCGCAAGGTGCGGCCGGGCGACTTGTTCGTCGCCCTCAACGGCGTGCATAGCCACGGCCTGTCTCATCTCTCCGAGGCCATCAACAACCAATGTGTGGCGGTCATTTATGATCCCCAAGGTGCCGATTTATCAGTGCCCGAGTGTGCCACGATTCCCTGTCTCGCGGTCCCTGATCTGCCTCAAAAGTTGGGCGGCATGGCCGCTCGATTCTTTGCCGAACCTTCCCATGATCTTGACGTCGTTGGTATCACCGGCACCAATGGTAAAACCTCGTGCAGCCACTTTTTGGCGACTGCGTTGGGGACTGAATGTAAAGCCGCAGTCATAGGAACATTAGGCTGGGGTAGCCCGGGTCAACTTGAGGCGACAACGCATACCACGCCAGATGCCATTGAAAATCAGAGGATCCTTAGTCAATTACGTGAAGAGGGGTATCAATGTCTGGCAATGGAGGCCTCGTCCCATGGATTGGTGCAGGGGCGACTCAATGGTGTCCGTTTCAAGGGAGCGCTCTACACCAACTTTTCCCGTGATCACCTCGATTATCACGGCACCATGGCGGCCTATCTTGACGCCAAATTACACCTGCTGGACTGGCCAGATCTTGAGTTCGTCGTATTCAATGCGGATGACCCGATAGGCGATGCGGTCTTAAACCGGGTGGGGAGTTCGGTTTCTCTCATCGGATTTAGTGTGGGAGCGCGCGCGGTTGCCGCTGACTTTCCATTGGTTTCTGCGGCTGAAGTCAGTCATATCACAACAGGGTTGCGTTTTGAACTCAGCCATGGTCAGCAGACTGCCTGGGTCGAGGCGCCGGTGTTCGGTGATTTCAACGTTGAAAATCTCGTTGCGACAGCCGCAGTCCTGATGGCTCTTGGCCGAACGCTGGCAGAGGCGGCGGCGGCAGTCAGTCGGGTATCTGCCGTACCGGGGCGGATGGAGAATATTGGTTTTGGCGGGCGCAATGCCATTATCGACTATGCTCATACCCCGGAGGCACTTGCGAGTGTGCTTAAGAGCCTGGCCCGACATTGCATAGGGCGCCTCTGCGTCGTATTCGGCTGTGGTGGCGACCGAGACAAGGGTAAGCGACAACAGATGGGTGCTATCGCCGATCAATATGCCGACCTTATCGTCCTGACCGATGACAACCCCCGTAATGAGGACGGTAACGATATAATTGCACTGATCAGGGAGGGAATATCCGCGACTGATGTCACTGTGATCCGAGATCGACGGGCCGCCATTGACTACGCGCTGGCCCAGGCCAGGCCCGACGATATTGTGCTGATTGCAGGCAAGGGGCACGAGACAACCCAGGAGATTTTGGGCCACAAATACCCCTTTAGCGATCGAGCGGTAGCGGTTGAGACGCTAGAGCGTCTTTATGGTCGATAAACGCGCCATGAAGTCATCGTTAGCCCCCGCTGAAAACCCGGCAAAGGGGGGTGGTGCCGGTTTAATTGCGGGTCTTTCCGCGGATCCGGCCAGCTTTATTACACATATACAGAGAGAGGGTTCAGTCAAGCAAAGGCTGAGACAACCCTCCGCCAACAGGGGATCTCATGTTATTAACACTGGCTGATTGGTTGACGCAGTATTTTGATGGTTTCCGGGTTTTTCATTATCTAACGTTTCGAGGCATCCTCGGTACGCTTACCGCTCTGGTGATATCTTTCATCGTTGGTCCGCCCATGATTCGGCAACTCAGCGAATACAAGATCGGCCAGAGTGTCAGGGATGACGGCCCCAAAAGTCACTTCTCCAAGGCGGGAACCCCAACCATGGGGGGTACGCTCATTCTGGTTGCCGTTGCCCTCAGCACACTGCTCTGGTCGGATCTTGGCAATCGGTATGTCTGGGTCACCCTCCTGGTGACGCTGGGCTTCGGTATGATTGGTTTTGTCGATGATTACAAGAAATTGGTGCTTAAAAATAGCAAGGGGCTGGCTGCCCGTCACAAATACCTGTGGCAGTCCATTTTTGGCATTGCTGCCGCGACTTTTCTCTACACCACTGCTACAGCCCCGGCTGAAACCACTTTCATCATTCCGTTTTTCAAACAGTTTGCCTGGAGTATGGGGCTGGCCTACCCGGTGCTTACATACTTCGTGGTTGTGGGCACCAGTAACGCAGTCAACCTGACGGATGGTCTGGACGGTCTGGCGATTATGCCGACTGTGCTGGTATCAGGTGGCCTGGCCGTTTTTGCTTACGTCTCCGGTAATGCCGTATTTGCCGACTACCTCGGCATACCCCATGTTCCGTTGGCGGGTGAACTTGTGGTGTTCTGCAGCGCGTTAGTCGGCGCCGGCCTCGGCTTCCTTTGGTTTAATGCCTATCCCGCCATGGTTTTCATGGGTGATGTGGGCGCCTTGGCGCTGGGTGCGGCTCTCGGCATCGTGGCTGTACTGGTGCGTCAGGAAATTGTTCTGATGATCATGGGCGGTGTGTTTGTGATTGAAACTCTTTCGGTCATGATTCAGGTACTGTCTTTCAAGTTGACCGGCAAACGTGTCTTTCGTATGGCGCCGATCCACCACCATTTCGAGCTGAAAGGCTGGCCAGAACCCCGTGTGATCGTCCGCTTCTGGATTATCTCCGTGATACTGGTGCTGATTGGGCTTGCTACCCTGAAGCTGAGATAACTCATGGCCGTTGCGGATTCCCCTGCGGGTGAAGTAACCCCTGACGCGTTGCAGCGGTTGGGTATTACGGCCGCGTCGGCGGTGCTGATTGTCGGGCTCGGGAAAACTGGCTATTCCATTGCCCATTTCCTTGCCCGCCATGGCATACGCTTTGCCATAACCGATACCCGCAAGGAACCACCGTCACTAAAGGCCTTCAGTGAGGCATTCCCTGATGCCGCAGTGTTCATCAATGGCTTTGAGGCCTCTGCCTTTGCTGCTGCGACTCACCTGATTGTCAGCCCAGGTGTTTCCCTTGATGAACCGCTCATCGCTGAAGCTATTCATCATGGCGTTCCGGTATTGGGTGATCTTGATCTCTTTGCCTGCAGTGCGAGGGCTCCGGTCATCGCCATTACCGGTTCCAATGGTAAAAGCACCGTGACAACCCTGGTTGGCCTGATGGCACAAAATGCCGGTCGGCAGGTACGTGTGGGTGGGAATCTCGGAACGCCGATGCTGGATCTGCTCGATGGTTCGGCGGATCTGTATGTGCTGGAGTTGTCCAGCTTTCAGTTGGACTGTTCGCATGTATTGGAGCCAATCGCTGCGACTGTACTGAATATTTCGCCGGATCACCTTGACCGCTATACCGATATTCAGGCGTATGCCGATGCCAAAGCCCGAATCTTCCACGGGGATGGGCTGATGTTGCTGAATCGCGACGATCCCATGGTGGTCGCCATGAGTGTGCCGGGGCGCCAACATCTGTGGTTCAGTCTGGCAGATACTAGTGCCGATTACGCCATTGATCGGGTGAACGGCGAGGAGTGGCTGGTATGTCGGGGGGAGGCTGTTATCAGGGCTGGTGAACTGCGCCTGCAGGGGCGTCACAATCTGGCTAACGCACTGGCTGCGCTGGCGCTAGGCGATGCTGTAGGTTTACCTCGTGTAGACATGGTTGCTGCTCTGCGGCAGTTCAGCGGGCTCGATCATCGAAGTCAATGGGTGGCCGAACTGCATGGCGTAACGTGGATCAATGACTCCAAGGCAACCAATGTTGGCGCCTGCATGGCCGCCTTGGCTGGCATGAATGGCCCGGTGGTGCTGATTGCTGGCGGTGATGGCAAGGGTGCGGACTTCACTGTTCTAAGGCCGGTGGTGGAAGGTAAGGTCAAGGCAGCCGTTCTGATGGGCCGCGATGCGGGTCTGCTGGAAAAAGCACTGGGTGATTTGGTGCCGGTCACCCGTGTCAATACCATGCGGCAGGCCGTAGAGGCTGCCCAAAAACGGGCCGCACCCGGCGATACGGTGCTGCTGGCCCCTGCCTGTGCCAGTCTGGATCAATACAAGGATTATCAGGAGCGTGGCCGCATGTTCGCAGAGGCTGTCAGGAGTCTCCCTCTATGAATGCCAGGACGATTCCGCGTAACCGTGGCTTGGTTCTCCAGTGGCGCGGGCACCGATTCTATCTCGACACCATTCTGTTTCTTGCCTGTCTGGCCCTACTGCTGTTCGGCTATGTCATGGTGGCCTCGGCCTCACTCCATCTGGGCGACAAGTTGGCCAGTGACAGTTTTTATTTTCCTCGTCATCAATTGGTCCATATTGCCCTGGGACTGATCGTTGGGGGAGTTACGGCATCGGTCAAGCTGGAAAACTGGCGCAGCGGGTCAATGGCCCTGTATTTTGTGGGGCTGTTATTGCTGGTTTTGGTGCTGATTCCCGGCATTGGCAAAGTGGTGAACGGCAGTTCACGCTGGATTAACCTGCTGGGGGTCCGCATTCAGGTATCCGAGGTGTTCAAGCTGATTTCGGTCATCTATGTCGCCAGTTTCATTGATCGGCACATTCAGATTGTGAGGTACTCAAGCTTGGGCATGTTCAGACCCTTTGTGCTGTTGGGCGTGGCGGCGGGTCTGCTCTTGCTGGAGCCGGATTTTGGCGCCACCGCCGTCATCATGGCGACGGCAATGGGGATGTTATTCATGGCCGGGGCGGGGCTATGGCAATTCGGCAGTCTTCTTGGTATTGCCATCGGGGCGGGTGGGCTACTCATTTACCTGGCACCCTACCGCTTGCGGCGTGTGCTGAGTTTTCTGGATCCATGGGATGACCCACTGAATAGCGACTTCCAGTTGACTCAGGCATTGATTGCCTTTGGTCGCGGCGAGTGGGGTGGCGTTGGCCTCGGGTCGAGTATCCAGAAAATGTTCTATTTGCCTGAAGCCCATACTGATTTCCTGTTTTCTGTGATTGGAGAAGAACTCGGCTTGATGGGAACCACGACGGTCATACTGCTGTTCATGGTTATCGTCTGGCGTGCCTTTGTGATCGGACGCCTGGCGGAGGAGTCGGGTACACGATTCTCTGCATTTCTGGCCTATGGTATTGGTACCTGGTTCGGGTTGCAGGCTTTCGTCAATATGGGCGTCAACATGGGCATGCTGCCTACCAAGGGATTGACCTTGCCGCTAATGAGCTATGGTGGCGGCAGTATGATGGTGATGTGCGCTGCGCTGGCGATCCTGTTCAGAGTGCGTAGCGAGGCGATTGAGGCGGTCAGTGCCAAACCTAGGATAAAAGCGACATGGGCAAGCGTGTAATGATTCTTGCCGGGGGCACCGGCGGGCATGTCTACCCGGCATTGGCGGTTGCCCAGAGGCTACTGGCTCAGGGGCATGAGGTTATCTGGATGGGCACTCGGCGGGGGCTTGAGGCGCGGGTCGTCCCTGCAGCGGCGATTGCTATCGAGTGGCTATCGGTCTCTGGTGTGCGCGGCAAGGGTTGGCGAAGCAAACTACACGCGCCCTTCATGCTGCTCAAGGCGCTGACCCAGGCAGCGTCGATATTGCGTAGGGTCCGGCCTGATGTCGTGCTCGGTATGGGGGGATTTGTCTCGGGCCCTGGAGGCCTCATGGCACGTGTGCTCGGTATACCCCTGATTCTTCATGAGCAAAACCGGGTGCCGGGAACCACCAACAGATTACTTGCCCGTTGGGCTAATGGGGTACTTGAGGCTTTTCCCGGGAGTTTCCCATCGGCCACAGGTGCCCGCTGTACAGGAAATCCGCTAAGGGATGAGATCGCAGCGCTTGCGCTACGCCCGCCCCGTGAACCGGCCGATGAGCCGCTCAAAATACTCATCGTGGGCGGCAGTCTAGGTGCTCAGGTGCTCAACCGGACGCTGCCGCCGGCCCTGGCGGTCATCGGCCAGCCCTGCTTGATTCGCCATCAGACGGGGGAGGCTATGCGGAAGGAGACCGAAGCACTTTATGCAGAAGCCGGTCTTGAAGCCAAAGTGGATGCTTTTGTAGAAGATATGGCGGCCGCTTATGCCTGGGCCGATCTTGCCGTCTGCCGATCGGGTGCCATGACGGTCAGTGAACTGGCGGCTGCGGGACTGCCCGCCATTCTGGTGCCCTATCCCCATGCCATTGATGACCATCAAACCGCGAATGCGAAATATCTGGCTGATGCAGGTGCTGCCGTCGTGATGGCACAATCAGAACTCACCTCCCAGACGCTTGCCCGGACGATCAAGAATGTACTGACACCACCGTCACGATTGGCCGAGATGGCTGATAGGGCACGGAGTAAGGCCTGCCCCGATGCAACGGAGACAGTCGCCGCCATCTGTATCGATAATGCACGAACCCCGCGTCTTCAGAAGAGAATCCCATGAAGCTTGCAGATGAAGTTTACGGTCGCCATGGCATGACGCGAATCCGCCGCATCCATTTCGTCGGGATAGGCGGAACCGGGATGAGTGGGATTGCCGAAGTGCTCCTCAATCTTGGCTATGACGTGTCAGGGTCTGATCTGGGTGACAATGCAGCGACCCGACGACTGGCAAGCCTGGGTGCCAGAATCTACCGGGGGCATGAGGCCGTGCATGTTCACGATGCCGAGGTGCTGGTGGTGTCGACCGCGATCAATCGCTCAAATGTCGAGGTCGAGGCTGCCATGCAGCAGAAGATCCCGGTCATCTCACGGGCTGAAATGCTATCCGAATTGATGCGCTTTCGGTACGGTATTGCCGTCGCCGGTACCCACGGCAAAACCACCACGACCAGTCTCACGGCCAGTGTCCTTGCAGAAGCTGGGTTGGATCCGACCTTCGTGATTGGTGGTCGGCTTAACAGTGCTGGCACCAACGCCCAGCTGGGTAAAGGGGCGTTTCTGGTTGCCGAGGCTGATGAAAGTGACGCCTCGTTTCTTCATTTGCAGCCCATGATCGCGGTGGTGACCAATATCGACCGCGACCACATGGAAACCTATGAGGGTGACTTCGGTCGGCTGAAAAACACCTTCATTGAGTTCCTGCATCATGTCCCCTTTTACGGATTGACGGTTATGTGCATCGATGATCCGGGTGTGCGCGAGATACTCCCCGAGATCAGCAAGCCAGTGAAAACCTACGGCTTTGGCCCTGAAGCCGATATACGGGCTATCGACATACGTCAGGATGGTATGCGCAGTGTGTTTACGGTGGTGAGGGTAGGTCACGCGGAGACGTTTGACGTTACCCTGAATCTGCCGGGGCGGCATAACATCCTCAATTCTCTGTCGGTGATAGCCGTTGCCGGAGATCTCGGTATTGATGTGGGCACCATTCAGCGGGCCCTTGCGGGATTCAAGGGCATTGGGCGTCGATTCCAGGTGAATGGCGAGTTACCGTTCGGCGGCCAGATGCTCACTTTCGTCGATGATTATGGCCATCACCCGAGGGAAATCGAAGCCACGCTCGACTCAGCCCGCCAGAGTTTTCCAGGACGCAGGCTGGTGATGGTTTTTCAACCGCATCGCTATACCCGAACCCGTGACCTGTTCGAGGATTTTGTCCAGATACTCTCAAGGACCGATGTATTGGTATTGGGTGAAGTCTACGCGGCGGGTGAAAAACCGGTCACCGGTGCGGATGGCCGATCACTGACACGGGCGATACGGGTGCGGGGCCAGATTGATCCGGTATTCCTGGAGGATATTACTGAATTGAGCACAGTACTGCCGTCCATTCTTGAGCCAGGCGACGTTGTACTGACGCTGGGCGCGGGAAGTATCGGTCAGGTCGCTGCCGAATTACCCCAGCGTATGGCGGCGGTCGTCGGGCACTTGAAACCGGGCCAGCCGGCATGAGCCTCGCCGGTCGCCAAAGCGATTCCGCGCCCCTCTTGCGGGGTGATTTGCGCCTGAATGAACCCATGGCGGGTCACAATTCATGGCGCGCTGGCGGAGTGGCAGAGCGTTTCTACTTGCCTGCCGATCGTGATGATCTGCTGGTATTTCTGGGTTCGCTGATGATTGATGAGCCCTTGCTGTGGGTGGGATTGGGCAGCAATCTTCTGGTGCGTGATGGCGGCATTCAGGGCACGGTTGTCTGTACGATCAACCGTCTGAAAGCAATGTCGCAGGTCAGGGAGGGTGTTATTGAGGTCCAGGCCGGAGTCCCCTGCGGTCACGTAGCGAAGTTTTGCGCCGAACATGGTTATACAGGGGGAGAGTTTCTCGCGGGGATTCCAGGCACCATGGGCGGCGCGCTGGCGATGAATGCCGGGGCTTTTGGTGGTGAAACCTGGCAACTGGTTAGACGGGTGCAGACGGTGGATCGCTATGGCACCGTGCGGGACCGGTCGCCAAGTGACTTTAAGGTGGGTTATCGCTCGGTGTGTGGACCGCAGGGCGAGTGGTTTTTGGGCTGTGAGCTGGCGTTGGCACGCGGCGATGCGGCCGCCAGTCGTGACCGCATCAAGGGTCTACTGGCCCGGCGTAACGAGACCCAGCCAACGAACTGGCCGAGTTGCGGATCTGTGTTCCGCAATCCCGAGGGTGATTATTCAGCGCGACTGATCGAAGTATCCGGGCTTAAGGGGTATTCAATCGGCGGGGCTCAAGTCTCCGAAAAACATGCAAACTTCATCATCAATACCGGTAATGCAAGCGCTGATGATATTGAGGTGCTGGTTTTTTATGTGCAATCCGAGGTGTATCGCCAGCAAGGCATTATGCTGGTACCGGAAGTGAAAATTGTGGGGCAAAAATCAGGGGAGGCGCAATGAGTAGGCGGGTGAAAAATGCGGGGGAGTTCGGTCGGGTGGCCGTGCTGATGGGTGGAACCGCCGCCGAGCGTGAAGTTTCTCTCAAGAGCGGCAAGGCTGTCTTGCAGGCTCTCATCAGCAAAGGCGTCGATGCGACTGGGTTTGATGTCGATCATCACATGCTGAAACCTCTGATCGAACAACGATTTGATCGTGTGTTCAACATCATTCATGGCCGCGGTGGTGAAGACGGTGTTCTGCAGGGCGCATTGGAAGCGATGGGTATCCCCTATACCGGCAGTGGTGTTCTGGCATCGGCTCTCAGCATGGACAAACTCAGGACCAAACTATGCTGGATGGGCGCGGGATTACCCACGCCACGCTGGATGCGATTGCATAACGAGGCTGATCTGGCGGAGTGTGAGCGCACCCTGGGTTTCCCGCTGATTATCAAACCTGCCGAGGAGGGGTCGAGCATCGGCATGAGTCGAGCTGAGAATTCTGAAGAATTAATAAAAGCGTGGGGTAATGCATCGTTATATAATTGTGCGGTATTTGCCGAATCCTGGATAACCGGCAAGGAGTACACGGTGGCGGTACTTGATGGGAAGCCGTTACCGTTGATTAGGCTTGAAACGCCTCATGCATTCTACGATTTTGATGCCAAATATCGCGCCGAAACGACGCAGTACCATTGCCCGTGTGGGCTTCCCGCTGATGAAGAAGAACGCTTTAAACTGTTGGCAGATGAGGCTTGCCAAGTGGTCGGGGTCTCCGGTTGGGCGCGGGTCGATATGATGGTGGACGATTCGGGCCAACCCTGGCTTATTGAGGTGAATACCGTACCCGGTATGACCGATCATAGTCTGGTTCCCATGGCAGCGAAGCAGGCCGGTCTTGCATTCGATGATCTGGTATGGGGCATACTTGAAACCAGTGTAGCGACGGATTAATGGGCAATGTCGCGAACCCCCCGTAAACCGAGGCCCAGTAAAAAAAAGCTCAGAACATTACCATTGGCCCTGTTCATCGCGGGGGGGGTGATGTTGGCCTTGGCCGTTCAGCGAGTGGACTCTGTGTTGGCGGCTGCAGATCGTGTGTTCCCGATTAGGCATGTGCGAGTCGAAGGTGGGCTAGCTAATCTGGATCCGACAGAAATTCGGCGTGTTCTGGACCCTGCGTTGAGGCGTAGCTACTTTACGGTTGATCTCAGGCTGTTGGAGTCACTGGTCGGCAGAATCGCCTGGATCGACGACGTGCGGGTGACTCGCCAGTGGCCCGATACTCTGGTGATTGTGGTATCGGAGAGAGAGGCCGTTGCTCGCTGGGGTAGCGATGGTTTCCTGAGCAGCCAGGGAGTGGTGTTCAAACCCGATGCCAGACGCGCTGAGTTCGACGGGTTACCGCTTCTGTCCGGTCCCGACGGTCGCGAAAGTGACATGCTGGCGATGTTAAATGGCCTCAACGCGAAATTAGCTGATCGTAACCTCCAGGTTGCCCGATTAAGCCTTAGTGGTCGGTTGGCATGGGCGGCCGTTATGGATGATGGTTTGGAAATTGCTTATGGAAAACAGGATCCCCTTGCTGCGACGGATCGGGTGCTGGCGTTACTGCCCCGGGTGGGCGTTGGGAGCCTTGGTTCCATACATAGACTGGACCTTCGCTATAGCAGCGGTTTTGTGATGGTCAGAAAGCAGGCGCCAATGCTGCTTCCGGGGGGCTGACCGGTCGATGAATGGCGGTGTGAGTGTGAATAATGGCGGATCGTGAGAGTGTTACAGAATTTGAATATAAGGCTCTGGATTGATGGCTAGAAAATCGGATCGCAATCTTATTGTTGGCCTGGATATTGGTACCTCTAAGGTCGCCTGCATCGTTGGTGAAATCAACGAAGAGGGTGATATTGAAGTGATTGGTATTGGTTCCAACCCTTCACGGGGATTGAAAAAGGGGGTGGTTGTTAACCTTGAAACAACTGTTCAGTCCATCCAAAAAGCGGTTGATGAGGCCGAGTTGATGGCAGGTTGCCGGATTAATGCCGTTTACGCCGGTATTGCTGGTAGTCACATTATCAGCATGAATTCGCATGGCATTGTCGCGATCAAAGATAAGGAGGTCACTCAGGGTGACGTCGACCGGGTCATTGATTCAGCCCGGGCTGTAGCAATACCGGCAGATCAGAAAATTCTCCATATTCTGCCTCAAGAGTATGTGATTGATCGGCAGGAGGGTATCAAGGAGCCGATTGGCATGTCGGGTATTCGGCTTGAGGCCAGGGTTCATATCGTGACCGGTGCGGTCAGTGCCGCTCAGAATATCGTCAAATGTATCCGTCGCTGCGGTCTTGAGGTGGAAGACATCATTCTTGAACAGTTGGCCTCCAGTGCGGCGGTATTGACCGATGACGAGAAGGATCTGGGGGTCTGTCTGGTCGATATTGGTGGTGGGACCACCGATCTTGCGGTGTTTACTGATGGCGGGATACGTCACACGGCGGTGATTCCGATTGCCGGAGATCAGGTCACCAACGATATTGCCGTAGCCTTGCGTACCCCGACTCAGTTTGCAGAGGAGATCAAGATCAAGCATGCCTGTGCACTGGCCCAGCTGGCCAGTCTTGAAGATATGATTGAAGTGCCGAGTATTGGAGATCGGCCGATAAGGCAAATTTCGCGTTTGAATCTTGCCGAGATTGCCGAACCACGTTATGAGGAATTGTTGCTGCTGGTTCAGGCCGAACTCCGTCGCAGCGGGTTTGAGGACCTTATCGCGGCAGGTATTGTGCTGAGTGGAGGCAGCGCCAAGATTGAGGGTTTGGTGGAGTTGGCAGAGGAGATTTTTCATGTGCCGGTGAGGGTAGGGATACCCCAGTATGTCACGGGTATGAATGAGGTTGTGCGCAATCCGATTTATGCCACGGGTGTCGGGTTGCTCATTTTCGGGAAACAGCATCATCTTCAGGGTGAACGATATGGCGCAATGGGGTCTGGTTTCCAGGGGATGTGGGCGAAAATGAAGAACTGGTTTACCGGGAATTTTTGACGGGTTATTACTAAGGGGTGGTTACATGAAATTCGAGATTGTCGATACTTACAGTCAAAGCGCCGTAATTAAGGTCATTGGTGTCGGGGGTGGTGGTGGCAACGCAGTTAACCATATGGTCAACAGTCAGGTTGATGGCGTTGATTTTATCTGCGCTAATACCGACGCCCAGGCACTCAAAAGTCTGCAGGCACGATCGGTTCTCCAATTGGGGAATGCGCTGACCAAAGGCTTGGGTGCCGGTGCCAATCCGGACATCGGCCGGCAGGCAGCGCTGGATGACCGTGACCGCATTCTGGAAATGCTTGAAGGCGCTGACATGGTCTTTATTACCGCCGGTATGGGGGGCGGAACCGGGACGGGTGCTGCGCCGGTGATTGCTGAAATCGCTAAGGAGGCTGGCATCCTGACGGTGGCTGTTGTGACCAAGCCCTTCGCCTTCGAAGGTAAGAAGCGCAAGGATATGGCGGAAAAGGGCATTGAAGAACTCAGTCAGTTCGTCGATTCTTTGATCACCATTCCGAATGAGAAGTTACTTCCTGTTCTGGGGCGTGAAGTCAGTTTGATGAGCGCATTTGCTGCTGCCAACGACGTTTTGTTGGGAGCGGTTCAGGGTATTGCCGACCTCATCACCCGTCCGGGTTTGATCAACGTCGATTTTGCGGATGTTCGGACCATCATGTCGGAAATGGGCATGGCCATGATGGGAACCGGTATTGGCCATGGTTCCAATCGCGCCCGCGAAGCTGCCGAGGCTGCCATAGCAAGTCCATTGCTTGAAGATATCAATCTGCAGGGTGCACGCGGAATTCTGGTAAACATTACCGGCGGCCTGGATTTGGCCATCGGCGAGTTTGATGAAGTTGGAAATGTGGTGAAGGAGTTTGCCTCTGATGATGCGGCTGTTGTGATTGGCACGGTAGTTGATCCGGATTTGCATGATGAGATACGGGTAACCGTAGTCGCAACTGGTTTGACCGGTCAGCGCCAGGCCAGCGAGCCGGCTATCAGGATAGTGCATAAGACTTCGGGTGAAATCGATTATGACGCGATGAACCGGCGGCCTGCGGTTGCTCGCAAGCACTCACAACTAGAGCCCAGGGGTGAGGTAAAAAAGGATAAGGAAATGGATCTGGAGTACTTGGATATTCCAGCGTTCCTGCGCCGTCAGGCGGATTAACTGGAGCACAGTCAGTGCCTGAACGTGGTTATTCATGGACGATGTCGTTGGGGTACGGCACAACAACCCGTTCGGCCTGAAGCCCAATGAGTGGGCTCAAACCGGCTACGATCGCAACAAAGTCAGGAGAATCTGATGATCAGACAAAGAACGCTTAAAAACATAATCAAGGCAACCGGCGTTGGCTTGCACACGGGTGAGAAAGTCTATTTGACTCTCAGGCCCGCAGCCCCTAATACCGGTATTGTATTTCGGCGGGTTGATTTGTCTGAACCGGTAGACATCCACGCGACGCCACAGAACGTTGGCGATACGACACTGTCAACTACCCTGGTCAAGGGGGACGTAAAGGTTTCCACGGTAGAGCATCTGCTGTCCGCCCTGGCCGGTTTGGGTATTGATAACGCGTACATTGATGTGAGCGCAGCAGAAGTGCCGATCATGGATGGCAGTGCGGGGCCCTTTGTGTTTCTCATACAGTCTGCCGGGGTTGAAGAGCAAAATGCGGCAAAGCGGTTTATCCGAATCAGGCGACCGGTCAAGGTGCAAGATGGCGAGAAGTGGGCCAGTTTCGAGCCTTATGAGGGATTCAAAGTGTCCTTCACCATTGACTTTGATCACCCTGCCTTCAAAGAGGATACCCAGTCGGCAAGTATTGATTTTTCCTCTACATCTTTTGTGAAGGAAGTCAGCAGGGCCAGAACATTCGGTTTCATGCGAGACATTGAGGCCTTACGCAAACGCCGCCTGGCGTTAGGTGGGAGTATGGATAATGCCATCGTGGTCGATAACTATCGTGTGCTCAACGAAGACGGTCTTCGTTATGCCGATGAATTTGTGAAGCACAAGATTCTTGATGCGATCGGTGATCTCTATCTGCTAGGCCATAGTCTGATTGGCTCCTTCACCGGCTATAAATCCGGGCATGGCCTCAACAATCAGTTGTTGCGCGAGCTGTTGCGGAATGCTGATGCCTGGGAGTCCGTTACGTTTGATGGTGAGGCCAGTCTTCCCATCTGCTACAACCGGCTGGTACAAACCACCGCCTGATTCCCTTGGCCGTCACGACTTGATTGCGGCAAGGACGCCGCAATCGGGCCAGGCCCGAGTCACGAGTGCTATGGCAGTCAGTCCCGCAAACCTCGGAGACTGGTCAGAAACGCTAGTAGTCCCCCTGCAATGTCCTACCCAGTCGTAGCAACGACAGTCTGATTTCTTCCGATTGGCAGGTCTCTGCCGTCTTGCTTACATGGATTGCGGCGGTCTCTGTCAACGGAAGAGCTTTTTTAGTCGCCCCTTCCGGGTGGGCTGTCGGCATGGCAATTCGAATCTTAATCTCCTTAAAACCAGAATATGTGGTGCTTGCCAGTGCATCTATCAGGGTCGGAGCGAAAAACCGCAATTGACTGGCGAAGGCAGCCGTATCGACATAGACGATTAGTCGATCCTGTTTGGGGACGCAATGGATACAGTGGTCAGCCAGTACAGGGGGCAGGTTTTTTTTGATCTCAGCAAGCGTTTGGCGATGAAGATTGAGTGTTCTATTAAGTTCTGCCAGATTTTTGTAATTCAGAAAACCACGAATTGAAATTGGATGTGTGGCCATGCAGCGGACGCGTGAGTGAGGTTGAGCGGTAAAGGCAGCGACCCCATGCAAGGACGACTCATAAGGGTTGCAGCCTGATTCGTGATAGTTTTTTCGGGTATACTCGCGGGATTATTTTTTGCACATCGGGATTACTCCGCAATGCTAGGCAAGCTGGTCAAACTGGTCGTTGGAAGCCGCAACGACCGCATAGTCAATAAAAAACGAAAGATCGTCAAGCGGATCAACGCGCTGGAGCCAGAGTTTCAGGCGTTGTCAGACATGCAGTTGAGGGACAAGACGCAGCAATTTCGAGAAAGGCTTGGGCAGGGCGAAACACTCGAAGCCATATTGCCAGAGGCGTTTGCTGCTGTGCGAGAGGCATCGCGTCGCGTACTGAACATGCGGCACTTTGACGTGCAACTGATCGGTGGCATGGTGCTGAACGATGGCAAAATTGCAGAAATGAAGACTGGCGAGGGTAAAACCCTGGTAGCCACTTTGGCCGCCTATCTGAATGCCTTGCCGGGTAAGGGTGTTCATGTGGTCACAGTAAATGACTATCTGGCCCGCCGCGATTCCGAATGGATGGGCAAGATATACCGGTTCATGGGGCTCTCGGTCGGATGCATCCTAAGCAACCTATCCACCGAGGAGCGGCGGGAGGCCTATGCCGCCGACATCACCTACGGTACCAATAACGAGTTCGGATTCGATTACCTGCGCGACAACATGGCATTCAGCCTTGATCAACGTGTTCAGCGAGACAAATTTTTTGCGATCGTCGACGAGGTTGACTCCATTCTCATTGATGAGGCACGAACCCCCCTGATTATTTCCGGCCCTACCGAAGACCGGAGCGACCTGTACCACAAGGTCAATCTACTCATCCCCAGGCTGGTCAAGCAAGAGAAGGAAGACGGCCCGGGCGATTACTCGGTTGATGAAAAGGCACGAGCGGTTTATCTGACCGAGGCGGGTCATGAACACATTGAGCGCCTGATGATTGAGAGTGGGTTGATTCAGGCTGATGAGAGCCTCTACGATGCGGTGAATGTCCGGATCATGCATTACATCAATGCTTCGCTTAAGGCGCACGGCATCTTTCAGCGTGATGTTGATTATATCGTCCGTGACGGTCAGGTTATTATCGTCGACGAGTTCACTGGACGGGCGATGATGGGGCGACGTTGGTCTGAAGGCCTGCATCAGGCCGTCGAGGCAAAAGAGAAGGTCCAGGTACAGAACGAAAATCAGACGCTTGCCTCCATTACCTTTCAGAATTATTTCCGGCTTTATGCCAAGCTGTCCGGGATGACCGGCACTGCCGACACCGAGGCACCCGAGTTTCACCAGATTTACAACCTTGAGGTGGTTTGTATTCCACCCAACAAAGGCATGGCCCGCGAGGATCAGGGTGATCTTGTTTATCTGACCGTCCCCGAAAAATACGCCGCTATGGTAGAGGATGTCCGCGCCTGTGTCGGGAGAGGTCAGCCGGTGCTGGTCGGGACGACATCAATTGAAAATTCTGAACTGATCTCCACTCTATTGACCAAGGAAAAGATCCCTCACAACGTCCTGAATG
Source organism: Methylococcaceae bacterium (assembly GCA_046305255.1). Classification (GTDB taxonomy): domain Bacteria; phylum Pseudomonadota; class Gammaproteobacteria; order Methylococcales; family Methylococcaceae; genus UBA6136. Next base: position 23,286 of record JBKCCF010000068.1, on the reverse strand, counting down.
CGAAGCACCATGAGCAGGAAGCTCACATCGTGGCGCAGGCCGGCAAACCGGGGGCGGTGACCATTGCTACCAATATGGCAGGTCGTGGAACGGACATCGTGCTGGGTGGCAGTCTCGAAGATGATCTATCTGCCGTCGGCCCGGATGATCAGGGTGCTGTTGAAGCTGTAAAGTCTGCGTGGAAGCAGCGTCATGAGCAGGTCGTCGCTGCGGGTGGGCTCCATGTCATAGGGTCAGAACGTCACGAGTCACGTCGTGTCGATAACCAGTTGCGTGGCCGATCGGGCCGTCAGGGTGACCCCGGTTCATCGCGGTTCTATCTGTCGCTGGAAGATCCGCTAATGCGCATATTTGCCTCTGAGCGGGTGGGGGCACTGATGCAAAAGCTGGGAATGAAAGAGGGTGAGGCGATTGAGCATCCATGGGTGACCCGCGCGATTGAGAACGCCCAGCGCAAGGTCGAGGCTCGCAACTTCGATATTCGTAAGCAGTTGCTTGAGTACGACAACGTTGCTAATGATCAGCGCAAGGTGATCTACCATATGCGCGATCAGTTGATGAAGGCTGATGATATCTCAGAGACCATCGCCAATGCCCGTAACGATGTAATTGACAGTATCTTTCCTGCTTATATTCCGCCCCACACACTCGAAGAGCAGTGGGATGTGAAAGGTCTGGAAGAGACACTGCAGCGAGATACAACTGCCCACCTGCCATTAAGGCAATGGCTGGATGAGGATGCCGCGCTTGATGAAGAGCGTTTGCTTGAGAGGATCAAACAGCATCTTCGTGACATTTACGAGGCCAAGTCTGAGGCGATTGGGCCCAAGGTTCTGCGGCACTTTGAAAAAACCGTGATGCTGCAGGCACTGGATGACGCATGGAAGGAACATCTGGCGGCGATGGATCATCTGCGCCAAGGTATCCATCTCCGTGGTTATGCTCAGAAGGATCCCAAGCAGGAATACAAACGCGAGGCTTTTGAGATGTTCACGTCCATGATGGACGCGATCAAACATGACGTGATCGGTATAGTATCCAAGGTGCAGGTTCGTTCCGAGGAGGAGATTCTGGAAATGGAGGAGGTGAACCGGGCACCTCAGCCACTTGAATTTCAGCATGCCGATGCGTCGGCCATGAGCATTGAGGAGCCCAACAGTGTTGAGTCAGCGCCCGAACCTCCCCTGCCCGCAGCCAAACCCTATACGCGCGACAATTCCAAAGTGGGCCGAAATGACCCTTGCCCTTGCGGGTCAGGCAAGAAGTTCAAGGCTTGCCACGGAAAACTTGACTGAACCAGGCCGTGAGTAATGAGCGCGATGTCAGCAACAACTGAGCCCCTGTCGGTACGCGGCATACGTCTGGGTACGGCGGCAGCCGGGATCAAGCGTCAGGATCGAGATGATGTGCTGGTCATTGAGGCGGATAGCAACGCTACTTGTGCAGCCGTATTCACCCGTAACGCCTTCTGTGCTGCACCGGTGCGGGTGGCGCGCAAGCACTTGCAGGCTATGCCACGCTGGCTACTGATCAACTCAGGCAATGCCAATGCTGGGACCGGTCCCAGGGGGCTCGCCGATGCGGAGGCGACCTGCCGTAACCTTGCGCATCTGACAGGCGGTTCGCCCGATCAGGTACTGCCATTTTCCACCGGTGTCATAGGTGAGTTTCTACCGGTCGATAAAATTACGACCGTATTGTCCTCGGCCCTCGCATCTCTCAATGAACATGGCTGGAGCAAGGCCGCCCGCGCCATCATGACCACCGATACCCGACCCAAAATGGCCAGCCGACGTATAGGCCTGGCTGATTGCGAGATTACGGTTACGGGCATATCCAAGGGTGCAGGCATGATACAGCCCAATATGGCGACCATGCTGGCTTTTATCGCAACCGATGCCAATGTCGCGAAACACGACCTGCAGTCGCTGCTTGCGACCGCCGTCGATCAGACCTTCAACTGCATCACGGTTGATGGTGATACCTCTACCAATGATGCCTGCGTTTTACTAGCCTCCGGCGCTTGCGGAGGATCCCCCATAAAGCCGGGCAGCGACGATTACACCGTATTCAGTGAGGCTGTCCATGCTGTCTGTGCTGAATTGGCAGAGGCCATTGTTCGGGATGGCGAAGGCGCCACCAAACTGATCCGCATTCGGGTTGAAGATGCCCAGGATGAAGATGAGGCGCACAGAGTAGCCAAAACCATTGCTCATTCCCCTCTCGTCAAAACGGCCTTTTTTGCGAGTGACCCCAACTGGGGAAGAATACTGGCGGCGGTCGGCCGTGCCGGCTGCGAGAATTTCGAGATTGATCGGGTTTCAATCTGGCTCGGTGATGTCCGCATCGTTAGTCAGGGTGGTCGCGATGTCGACTACCTCGAAGCAAAAGGGGCCGCTGTGATGGCTCAGGATGATATTACGATAAGAGTCGCACTGGGGCGGGGGCCGGCCAGCCAGACCGTGCTCACCTGTGATTTCTCCTATGACTACGTTCGCATCAACGCCGAATACCGGACCTAAGCGCCAGGCGGTCGTTAAGCGTGAGCCAAGCCAAACGCGCCATTCTTGATGTAGCGGTCGGTGTCATACCTGACAAAGACGGGCGCATTCTCATCAGTCGACGAGCCAATCACCACCATCAGGGCGGACTCTGGGAGTTCCCGGGAGGCAAAATTGAGGTGGGTGAAACCGCCACGGCTGCCCTTCGCCGGGAGTTGCGGGAGGAAATAGGAATAGATGCCATCCAGTTTTCACCCCTGATCACCATTCATCATGATTATGTTGATCGCAGGGTCAGGCTCAATGTATTCCGCGTCGATGAGTTTGAGGGAACGGCCAGAAGCCTTGAGGGGCAGCCGGTAGAATGGGTGGAGGTGCAAAACCTGCATCGCTATCATTTTCCTGCGGCTAACCTGCCTATCATAACGGCGGCGAGATTGCCTCATCGCTATGCCATCCTTGAGCCGTCATCAATCGATGAGCGGGTGTTGGTAACGGAGCTTGAATTACGCGCAACAACGGGCATCACCCTGATGCGATTGCGGGCCAGCCAATGGGATCAAGCCAGTTACGAACGCCTGGCTTACCCCGCAGCCAGCTATTGCCAAAGCAGGGGTGTAAGTCTACTGCTCAACAACCAGCCCGACCTGGTGGAACGGACTGGAGCTGCCGGTCTACATCTGCGCGCCGACCAGCTGATGGCAAGCCAGGAACGGACTCTGCCGCCCCCCTACTGGGTCGCCGCATCCTGTCACAACGCAGCAGAACTGGAACATGCTGCCCGTATAGGCGTTGATTTTGTGGTATTGGGTCCGGTAAAGACTACACTGACACACCCCAAAGTCACGCTGTTAGGATGGAAAGCGTTTGCAATAATGGCAGAGCGGGCTATGATTCCGGCGTTTGCTTTGGGTGGTCTGGCTGAGTCTGATATCGCCGAAGCGCGCGCGTGCGGGGGGCAGGGAATTGCTGGAATTCGCGGATTTCAGTGGGTTTTGCCTGCTTCTCGGCCGTAAATGTTCCGTTTTTGTGCGGGATGGGCGTATCATTCCGCGAGGGATTGAAGAGTGGAAAAGCGTCGGGATAGGCGCTCAGAATGACGTTAAACGTTAATAAAGATAAACGATTTTTCAAACGCTGATAGCTTTTAGCAAGTGAGGAGATGAAGAGAATGACGCCTAAAGACGTGCTGAAGATGATCAAGGAAAACGAAGTCCGCTATGTGGATCTCCGTTTCTCCGATACCAAGGGCAAGGAACAACATGTCACCATCCCGGCGAGTACCGTGGACGAGGATATGTTCGAAGACGGCAAAATGTTCGACGGCTCATCCATCGCTGGCTGGAAGCACATCAACGAATCCGACATGATTCTGATGCCGGATGCCAGTACCGCCGTCATGGATCCCTTCTTTGACGACGCCACCCTGATACTGCGTTGTGACATTATTGAACCGGCCGACATGCAGGGCTACGAACGGGATCCCCGTTCCATCGCCAAGCGTGCTGAAGCCTATATGAAGTCCACCGGTATTGCCGACACTGCGCTGTTCGGACCCGAAAACGAATTTTTCGTATTCGATGACGTCCGCTGGGGTACGACCATGCAGGGTTCCTTCTTCAAGGTGGACTCGGAAGAAGCGGGCTGGAACTCGGAGAAAGTCTATGATGACGGCAACATCGGACACCGTCCTGGCGTCAAGGGTGGCTATTTCCCGGTTCCTCCGGTCGACTCGTTGCAAGACCTCCGCTCTGCCATGTGTAACACACTGGAAGATATGGGCCTGGTCGTTGAAGTACACCATCACGAAGTGGCCACTGCCGGCCAGTGCGAAATTGGCGTCAAGTTCGGCACCCTAGTCAAGAAGGCTGACGAAGTACTGACCCTCAAGTACGTTGTCCAGAATATTGCCCACGCATTTGGCAAAACGGCCACCTTCATGCCCAAGCCCCTGGTTGGCGACAATGGCAGTGGCATGCACGTTCACCAGTCCCTGGCGAAAGATGGCAAGAATCTCTTCACGGGCGATCTTTACGGTGGCCTGTCTGAAACCGCGCTGTACTACATTGGCGGCATTATCAAGCATGCCAAAGCGCTGAACGCATTCTGTAATGCGTCTACCAACAGCTACAAGCGTCTGGTTCCAGGCTTCGAAGCACCTGTCATGCTGGCCTACTCTGCCCGCAACCGTTCTGCTTCCATCCGTGTGCCTTATGTGCAGAACCCCAAGGCACGGCGCATTGAAGTACGCTTCCCTGACTCTACTGCCAACCCCTATCTGGCGTTCTCCGCCATGCTGATGGCCGGCCTTGATGGCATTCAGAACAAGATTCATCCGGGCGAGGCCATGGACAAGGATCTGTATGATCTGCCGCCGGAAGAGGAAAAAGCCATCCCGCAGGTTGCCCATGCTTTCGATATGGCGCTTGAAGCACTTGACGCCGATCGTGAGTTCCTGACACGCGGCGGCGTATTCACCAATGACACCATCGACGCCTACATTGGCCTGAAGATGGAAGAAGTGACCCGTCTGCGCATGAGCACCCATCCGGCTGAATACGACATGTACTATAGCCTATGAGGTCATGATGCCTGTCGGTGTGAAGCGCTGATACGCACCACACGTCGCGAGAAAGCCCCGCCAGTCGGGGCTTTCTCGCGTCTAGAGGTAAGCCATAACCCAATGAAGCGCACTCGCAGCGAAAACTCCAGCCAGGGCATCGTCCAGCATCACACCCAGGCCTCCATGCAGAGTGCGGTCGAGTTGGGAAATGGGCCAGGGTTTGATGATATCGAACAGCCTGAATAGCAGAAAACCGAGGCTTGCCGCTTGCCATGAGTATGGCACGGCGGCCATGGTGATGAGGTAGCCGACGATTTCATCCCAGACAATCCCGGAGTGGTCGCTGATGCTCAGGCTATCTTCACAGCGTTGGCAGATCAGGATACCCAGCAGGAATAGCAGGGTGACAAGACTGCCGTAGACCGGAAGGCTCAGGCCAGCCATTGCATAGTAGATCGGGATGGCGACCAGTGTGCCGAAGGTGCCCGGTGCAAACGGCACCAAGCCGGAGCCAAAGCCAAATCCCAGGAAGCAGAAGGGGTTACTGAAGACCTCCCCGGCAGTTATACGTTTGCGGGACTTATTGTTGGCAGTTTTCGGCCTGTTTGAAGTGGTCATATCCTGTCCCATTCAGGTGAATGTCGTGTTCATGGTAAAGCACCCGCAAGCCCGGTTCCGCTTCAATCCGACCGATGGCGCTCAAGGTAAGCCCCGAGTTTGCCATCACCGCCGTCAGCGATGTCAGATGTTCGGGCGGGACAGTAAAGCACAACTCGTAGTCATCGCCCGCAGTCAACGGCAGACGCCAGTCATCATGTTGCATGATGTAGTCTCGCACACAGGGCAGCAACGGTAGTTTTTGCACATCAATGCAGGCACCGACCTGACTTGCCGTCAGGATGTGACCGAGATCGGCTGCGAGGCCATCGGAAATGTCAATACAGGCAGAGGCGATACCGTGAAGCGACTGGCCTAAACCAATGCGAGGCTCCGGCCATTCCAGGGCATGGAGTGCAGGGCCCTCGTCGGCGGTGGGGTGTTGCCCCAGCCGCATTTTTAGACCAAGGCCGGCGGCACCCAAGGACCCGCTCACGTAAATGATGTCTCCAACTTTGGCGCCGGAGCGTCGTAAAGCGCGGTCTGCAGGAACCTGCCCGATGACCTGGATCGTGATGCTCAATGGGCCGCGGGTCGTGTCCCCGCCGATCAGTTGGAGCCCATGGCGTCCGGCCAGCGTGAAAAATCCCCGGGCAAAAGCGGCAAGCCAGGCCTCATCAACATCCGGCAGGGTTAGGGCTAATGTCGCCCAGGCGGGCTCGGCCCCCATGGCGGCAAGGTCGCTGAGATTTACCGCCAGTGCTTTGTGGCCCAGGCTTTCGGGGTCGACGTCCGGCAGGAAATGAACTCCGGAGACTAGCGTATCGACCGTTACGGCAAGACTCATGCCGGCCCGGCATTGGATCAAGGCGCAATCGTCACCTATGCCCAGCAAGGTACCGGCGTGGTGGTGGGGGTTGGCCGAGAAAAACCGGCGGATCAGGTCGAATTCGCCGAGAGTCATGCGGGCTCAGAACCTACTTCTTGCGTGAGCGGGGGGCCGCCGCCTCGACTGCCCGGTGCTTGCGTGCCACCCGGTCAAGAATGCCGTTGACGAACTTGTGGCTCTGCATCGCCCCGAACTCCTTGGCCAGGTTGATGCCCTCATTCACCGCCACGCGGTAGGGGACGTCCAGCCTATCCAGAATTTCGTAAGTACTGATACGGAGAATGGCTCGCTCCACCGGATCAATCTGGGCGATCGGCCTATCGGTAAATTCGGCGAGCGCCCCGTCGATGCGGTTTAACTCCTTGGGTATGGTGTGTAGCAACTGACTGAAATAGGGTTGTTCTCCCTCGTTCAACCCATGCTCCTCGATAAATTGACGTTCAATTTCCGCCAGGGTGCAGCCGGTCAACTGCCACTGATAGATCGCTTGAACCGCACTGCGACGTGCCTTTGATTTTGGGTTACTCATCCGGCGTCAAGCTCGCGCAGAAGATTGACCATCTCCACCGCCGACAGTGCGGCTTCGGCACCCTTGTTGCCCGCCTTGGTACCCGCCCGTTCGATGGCCTGTTCGATGGTATCCACCGTCAGCACGCCAAAGGCGACCGGGATCTCATGCTTCAGCGAAACTGTGCTGATGCCTTTCACGCATTCGCCGGCAACGTATTCAAAGTGGGGGGTGCCACCTCGGATGACCGCACCCAGTGCAACAATGGCATCGTAGCGGCCAGTGGCTGCCACCTTCTGAACGGCCAGCGGTAATTCGTAGGCACCCGGTGTCTTGACGATATGAATGTCCTCGTGTCTGGCACCGTGTCGTACCAGTGCGTCAATGGCGCCACTGACCAAAGAGTCGACGATGAAACTGTTGAAGCGGGAGGTGACTAGACAGAAACGGGCACCCTGAATCTGCAGGTGACCTTCGTAGGTTTTATGTGTGTTCATGACGGTAGGTAGTTGCGGTAATTGTTTGAGAGATTGATCAGTGCGGGTGCCGGACTGTCTCCGCCCCGTGTTGGGGTGGCCCTACAGTCTGTGCGATATGGCTCAGATAGGGCTGCGCCCAGGGGTTCGCGGCAACCCAGTCCATTCCCACGTGATGTTCGATCGGCGCACTCGCGAGCATGCCGGCAATAGCGCCGCTATGGCTGGCGGACAGTAAATTCTGGGCACCGCGCAAGGCCGCTTCGGTGAGTGCGGCCCCGAGTTCGCCTAATTCCTGCTGCCACTGTTTCTGCATGGCCGATATCAGTTTGCTCAACTGCCGCGCCTGGTCGGATTGCCGGTTTTGCATGGGTTTTCAGATATTCCTTCTAATCACAGGTGACGAATTCGACGATTTCGAGATCGTAGCCCGAGAGTCCCATGTATTTTTTCGGTGAGCTGCCGAGTACCCGCAATTGGTGTACACCAAGATCAGCCAGTATTTGTGCGCCGGTACCGGTGGTCCGCCAGTCATCGCCGCTAACGGCATGGGGGGACAATTCTAGCCCGTGATCTTCCATTTGATACTGATGGATGCGTTCAACCAGGGATTTATCGTCTTCTTCCTTGCGGATGATGACCAATACGCCCCGTCCCTCGTCGGCGATCCGTTTCATGGCCCGACGCAAGGGCAGGCCGGTATCTTCCCGCTTGCCGCCAAACAGATCGCTCAGCAGATTACGGCCATGAACCCGCACCAGTACGGGTTGGTCGCCAGCGAGCCTGCCGTAGGTCAGTGCCAGATGCAGACGCTGATCGACCCGATCCTGGTAGGCGATCATGCGGAACGGGCCGTATTCGGTAGGAAAATCGCATTCACAAATCCGCTCGACCGTTTTCTCGTTCTGGATGCGGTAATGGATAAGGTCGGCGATGGTGCCGATTTTGAGTCCATGCGTCCCGGCAAAGGTTTCAAGCTCCGCTCTGCGAGCCATGGTGCCGTCTTCGTTAAGAATCTCGACGATCACGGCAGCGGGTTCAAGCCCTGCCAGTCGGGCCAGATCACAGCCCGCTTCGGTATGGCCCGCCCGGTTCAGTACCCCGCCGGGTTGAGCCATCAACGGGAACACATGCCCTGGCTGTACCAGATCATCTGGTCTTGCCTCTGGCGCGACGGCGCACTGGATGGTGTGGGCACGATCAGCGGCCGAAATGCCGGTGGTGACGCCGCTCGCGGCTTCAATCGACACCGTGAAATTGGTCGAATGCGGCGTCCTGTTTTCATTCACCATCAAGGGCAGACGCAGTTGATGGCAGCGCTCGCGGGTGAGCGTCAGGCAGATCAGGCCCCGGCCATAGCGTGCCATGAAGTTGATGTCTTCGGGGCGCGTGTGGCTGGCGGCCATGATCAGGTCGCCCTCGTTCTCGCGGTCCTCATCATCCATCAGGACGACCATTTTGCCGAGGCGGATATCCTCGATAATTTCTGCAGTGCTGTTCATGCGGGAGTCAGGATGCGAAGCCGGCGTTTTCAAGGAGGGCCATGGTAACACCGGAAGCCGGGAGGGCGGCCTTGTCCCCCAGCAATAGTCGCTCGGTGTAGCGGGCCAGCAGATCGACTTCAAGGTTAACGCGCTGGCCGGCTACGGTATGGCCAAGGGTGGTTTCGGTCAGGGTGTGCGGGACGATGTTGACACCGAACCGGGCACCATCGACGCTGTTGACCGTCAAGCTGATGCCGTCGATACAGATGGAACCCTTCTCGGCGATATAGCGGGCCAGAGCGGCGGGCGCCTCAATCACAAAGCGCCAGGACCGGGCGTCGGCCTGCCGGTCTATGACCAACCCCAGTCCATCGACATGCCCACTGACGAGATGGCCGCCGAGTCGGGTGGTGGGCAGTAGGGCCAGTTCCAGATTGACGGGTGTTCCGATGCGGGCATTGCCCAGGGTGGTTCGGGAGAGTGTCTCGCGTGACACGTCAGCGGAAAATTCTTGTTCGCCGAGGGCAATGGCGGTGAGGCAAACACCATTGACCGCGATGCTGTCGCCCAGTTTGATCTCGGCCATCGGGAGCTTGCCGGTGGCAAGGGTCAGGCGGCAATCGCCACCCCGGGATTCGCTACGGCTCAGACTGCCGACGGCTTGGATGAGGCCAGTAAACATGCTAGTTCCTCCTGTAGGTCAGTCTTAAATCCTTGCCCACCTGACGGACATCGGTCAGTTTGAGCTCAAAACGCTCGGCCATGGTGGTGAGTTCCGGCAGGTGGAACAGACCACGAGCGCCATCGCCCAGTATTACCGGCGCCATGTAGATGATCCACTCATCGACCAGTCCGGCTGTCAGCAGCGCGCCATTCAGGGTAGGGCCAGCTTCAATCAGGACTTCGTTGAAACCTTGGGCGCCGAGCCAGTCGATCACCTTTGGCAGTTGCAGACGGCCCTCGCGGGTGGCGGGGAGCCTTTCGACATGTACCGCTGCCGGCGGCTGATCAGGTGCCGTGGTCAACAGCACACTGGGGGCTTCCCCGTCGAATATGCGGGCCGTAGCTGGGGTGCGAAGGCGGGAATCCAGTACGATTCTGACCGGCTGAACGAGGTCATGCCTGCTGTCGCTGATGCGGGCAGTGAGCGCCGGATCATCAGACAGTATGGTATCGACGCCCGTGACTATGGCCGAGCTGCGGGCTCTGAGCCTGTGTACGTCGCGGCGGGCGTCGGGGCCAGTGATCCACTGACTCTCACCCGAGGCCATGGCGGTCCGGCCATCGAGACTCATCGCCAGTTTGCTTCGCACTAGCGGTCTGCCGCTATGCATCCGGTGGCAGAAGCCTGGGTTGAGGGCCATGGCTGCGCCCTCCAGCAGGCCGCATTCGGCCTTTATCCCGGCGTCCTGCAACTGCCTGAGGCCGGCACCCGCGACCCGGGGATTGGGGTCTTCCATGGCTGCGACCACGCGGGCAATACCCGCTTCAATCAGGGCCGAGGTACAGGGCGGTGTTTTACCGTGGTGGCAGCAGGGCTCCAGACTGATGTAGGCGGTGCTGCCGCGGGCACGATCGCCCGCAGCTTTCAGGGCCTCAATCTCGGCATGTGGTCCACCGGCAAGGCGATGCCAGCCCTCGCCAATAATCTGGCCCTCTTTGACGATGACACAGCCGACTCGGGGGTTGGGGTCGGTCGAATAGAGGCCGCGCGCCGCCAACTGCAGGGCGCGGGCCATGCGAGCGGTGTCTTCGGCGCTGAAAGTCACGGGCAGGCTCATGAGGGGTCAATCGGTTATGCAGGTGGGCCGGCAGCGGGCTACTGATGTTCCGCTGGGGTCAAAAGGTCGCCCCAGCGTCAATGGGTTGGTCGGGGTCATGCACCTCAGGTTTCGGTTCCAGTTCCAGATGCTGAATGACGGCCTTGAACTCGTTGACATCCTGAAAGCTGCGATACACCGATGCAAAGCGAATATAGGCGACGTGGTCGAGTTGGGCCAGTTCGTGCATCACGCTCTCGCCAATGAGGCGTGAGGGTATTTCGCGTTCGCCACGGGCCAGAAGTTTCCTTTTGATGCGGTTGATGGCCGCTTCGATAAGGTCGCTACCGACCGGGCGTTTTTCCAGAGCACGCAAGATGCCGGATCTGAGTTTGTCCTCGCGAAAGGGCTCGCGGTTGCCGTTGGTCTTGATGACGCGGGGCAGGGTCAGTTCGGCGATTTCGAAAGTTGTGAAGCGCTCCTTGCATTCCATACATTCGCGCCGACGACGCACCTGATCGCCTTCCTGCGACAGGCGGGAGTCTATGACCCGGGTTTCTTGTGCGCCACAGAAGGGACACCTCATGCTGGGTTTCCTTGGGGAATGACGGCGTAAACCATTTCCGGCCGGGCCTGGGTCCCAATTAGTTGGGGTAAACCGGGTATCGTCGGCAGATGTCGCTGACCTTGCTGCGTACGCCGGCAATGACGGCTTCGTTTTCCAGATCGTCCACGATGTCGCAGATCCAGTCTGCCAGCAGCACACAGTCGGCACGGCTAAAGCCACGAGTGGTTACCGCCGGCGTGCCGATGCGGATGCCGCTGGTTACGAAGGGTGACTGTGGGTCATTGGGTACGGCGTTCTTGTTAACCGTAATGTGGGCGCGTCCCAGAGCGGCGTCGGTGGCTTTGCCGGTGATACCCCTGGCAATCAGGTCGACCAGCATCAGGTGATTGTCGGTACCGCCTGAAACAATGCTGAGCCCTCTCTCAATGAAACGCTGGGCCATGGCCTGTGCATTGTGTACGACCTGTTGCTGATACACCCTGAATTCGGGTTGCATGGCCTCCTTGAACGCGACCGCCTTGGCGGCGATGACGTGCATGAGTGGGCCACCCTGGATGCCGGGGAAAACCAGCGAGTTGATTTTTTTTTCGATCGCCTCGTTGGCGCGGGCCAGAATCAGGCCACCGCGCGGGCCACGCAGGGTTTTGTGGGTGGTGGTGGTGGTGACATCGGCGATCTGGACCGGGCTGGGGTAGACCCCGGCAGCCACCAGACCTGCTACATGGGCCATATCGACCAGTAGGTAGGCGCCGACTTCGTCGGCGATATCGCGAAAGCGCTGCCAGTCAACAACCCGACTATAGGCGGAGAAGCCGGCGACAATCATTTTTGGACGATGTTCACGGGCCAGGGTCTCGACCTGCTCGTAGTCTATAAGTCCGGTGTCAGTGTTGAGGCCGTACTGAACCGCGTTGTAGATTTTGCCGGAGAAATTCACCTTGGCACCGTGGGTGAGGTGTCCGCCATGGGCCAGGCTCATGCCGAGAATGGTGTCGCCGGGGTTGAGCAGCGCCATGTAGACGGCGGCGTTGGCCTGGGAACCGGAATGGGGCTGGACGTTGGCAAAATCGGCCGCGAACAGGGTTTTGGCGCGTTCAATCGCCAGTGATTCGACGATATCGACATGTTCGCAACCACCGTAGTAACGCTTGGCGGGATAGCCTTCGGCGTACTTGTTGGTGAGCACTGTGCCCTGGGCTTGCAATACGCGGGGGCTCGCGTAATTTTCCGAGGCAATGAGCTCGATATGTTCTTCCTGTCTCAGTTCCTCGTTATGAATCGCTGACCAGAGTTCATCATCGAACCCGGCGATTTCCATGCCTTTGCTGAACATATGTCTGACCCTCAATGGTGGTAGGGATGCGGCGCCTAAATTACGGTGCTAACCCGGATTTATAGCAGAAAACAGCCCTTTTTTACACGGTTGAAGGGTTGATGGCCGCGCCGCCATCGCTATTGGAGACACCTCCGGCTCGCCCTAGCTGGCGCCTACCCGGCTGATGATGGTGGCCTTGAGCGCTTTCTTCTGTGCGTCATCGGTGATGGGTTGATGGTCTGGGCCGGTGATGTAGAAAATATCCTCTGCCCGGCTGCCGATGGTGGAGATTTTGGCGTTGTAAAGGCTGATTCCGGATTCGGAGAAGGCGCGACCGACCTTGGACAGCAATCCCGGGCGGTCGGTGGCGATCAATTCCAGAATGGTATGTCGTTGCTGCGGGTCATCATGGAAATAGATCTGGGTCGGTACTGTGAAGTGTTTGATCTGGCGGGACTCCCGGCGCTGCACCTTGATGGCTGTTGCGGGTGCGCCCGATAGCGATTCCCTGAGGCGCATGCAAATCTGCACCTGACGCAGGTGATCGCGGATCGGTTCGCCATTCTGCTCAAGGATCTGGTAGCTGTTCAGGATGTAGCCATCGCCGGCTATGGTGATGATCCGGGCATCCAGAATCGTCAGATTGAGCTGGTCGAGCACCGCCGTACTGTGGGCGAAAATGAAATCCTGATTACGGGCATAAACGAAAATTTCGGCGCTGCCGCGCTGACTCACGGGTCGCAATACCACCAGCGGCAGATCGGCGTTTTCGCAACTGCCAAGGGCCGTGGTATGCCAGGCGACTTCCTCGGGCTGATAGCGCAAAAAGTATTCATCATTCAGGATGGTATCCCAGACCCGTTCAACGGTGATATCGGCCACGCCAAGCGCCCGAAGCAGACTCCGGCTTTCCTTTTTGACCGCCGCGATCTTGTCAGTCAGGTGCACAGGGCGATTGAGCCCACGTCGAAAAACCCAACGAGTGGTCAGGTAGAGCTCCCGCAGCAGCGCATCTTTCCATGAATTCCAGAGATTCGGGTTAGTAGCCCGTATATCGGCGACCGTCAGCAAATACAGGTGGTCGAGTGCCGTCTGATCGCCGACTGCAGTCGCAAATTCGTGGATGACGTCGGTATCGTTGATATCCTTGCGCTGGGCGGTCATCGACATCAGGAGATGGTTCTGGACCAACCAGCGCACCAGAAGGGTGTCGCGCTCTGACATGCCGTGCTGCCTGCAGAAGTCGGTTGCTATATCAGCCCCCAGCGTGGAGTGATCGCCGCCGCGGCCTTTGGCAATGTCGTGCATCAGCGCGGCGACGTAGAGTACCTCCGGCTTTTCGATCAACTCGAAAATTTCATTGCCGAGCGGGTGCTCGCTTCGATGAATGTCCAGTGAAAAACGCTGTAAATTGCGAACTACGAACAGGGTGTGCTCGTCCACGGTGTAGACGTGGAACAGGTCATACTGCATCCTGCCGACCACATGCCCGAATGCCGGCAGATAAGCTGCCAGCACCCCATAGCGATTCATTCGTCGCAACTGCTGGGTGACGCCGTTTTTTTGACGCAGTATCGCCATGAACAGGCGGCAGGCTTCCGGGTTGGCCCGGAACTGATCATCAATCAGATACAGGTGCTGCCGGATCAGCCGGATGGTGGACGCTCGTATTCCCTTGATCGTGGGGTTGCTCTGCAGCAGCAGGAAAATTCTGAACAGGGCCAGCGGTTGCTCGCGGAAAACAGCCGGATGCTGGACTTCGAGGTAGTTATTGACCGACCGAAACTCGGCGGTGATGGCGCGAGTGTCGGCTTTGTCGCTGTGCTGCAGTCCGACTTCCTTGAAAAGCTGGATCAGTACTTCGTTAAGCCGTTCCAGGCCCATGACAGTGCGGTAATACAGTTGCATGAACTGCTCAATGGCCTGGTTCATGTTCTGGTCCTGAACTCCAAACTGGCGAGCCAGATCTTTTTGGTACTCAAAAAGCAGGCGATCCTCACAGCGGCCTGTCATCGCATGCAGCGCGAAGCGGATCTCCCAGAGAAAGTCACGGGCCTTTATGAGCTCGGCGCACTCCAGTTCCGTCAGCCAGCCCTCACGAACCAGATTAAGTGAGCGGCTGTTGTGGTGGCGTTTGATGATCCAGCTAATGTTCTGGATATCGCGCAGGCCGCCGGGGCCTTCCTTGATATTGGGTTCGAGATTGTAGGCCGTGTCGTGATACTTGGCATAGCGGGCGGTCTGCTCGGCAACTTTGGCGTCGAAGAAGTCGGCCGAAGGCCACAGATGCTGCGGCCCGAGGCGATCCCAAAGTCGCTCGTAAAGCGTTTCCGAGCCAATAATGAGCCGTGATTCCAGCAGATTGGTCATGATCGTCTGGTCGGCCGCCGCCTGCTGGACGCATTCTGCAATGCTGCGGACGCTCTGCGCGGGTTTGAGGCCGATATCCCAGAGGAAACTCAGGAATGAGGACAAGCGTTCATCCATATCCACCCCGAAGCTGTCGGCTGCTTCAGCCTCGTCAGAGCGTTCGGGTAGAGCCGCTCTAAGTACCAGTATGTCGATATCGGAGTGGGGGTGCAGTTCCTGTCTGCCGTAACCGCCTACGGCGATAAGGGCAAAGTTATCGGAAGAGCCGCCGAGAAATCTCTGCCAGACCCGACTCAGGGTCTCATCCATGAAGTCCGAACGCTCACGGATCAGCTCGGACGCGGGAGCTCCGGCGCGAAATCGCTCAATCAGGTCGGCGTTATGCGCCTTGATGCTGTCGCTGAAGCCGAGGCATTCAGCCCCAGTCATCAGGGTGGCCTCATTTGGCGTGGGGAGGGGTGCTGGTTCCAACTGCCTGTAGCTCCGGGGTAGTCAGTGGGTGTGATTCGAATAAGTCCAGTTCGTCGCGGCGCAAGGTGAGGACTTCATGGCCGCTATCGGTCACCAGGATGGTGTGCTCCCATTGCGCCGACAGGCTGCGATCCTTCGTGACCGCTGTCCAGCCATCCGGCAGAATTTTGACGTGACGTTTACCGAAGTTGATCATGGGTTCTATCGTGAAAATCATACCCGCCTCCATCGTCAGGCCGGTGTCTGGCTGGCCGTAATGTAGGATCTGCGGATCCTCATGGAAAACACGGCCGATGCCGTGGCCGCAGAATTCCTGGACTACCGAGTAGCCTTCAGACTCGGCAAAGGATTGAATGGCATGACCGATATCACCCAGTCGCGCCCCCGGCCTCACCTGGCGAATGCCACGGTAAAGCGCCTCCTGACAGATGCGGGCCAGGCGTTTGGCGCGGATCGGTACCTCACCCACCAGCAACATCATGCTGGTGTCTCCGTGATAGCCGTCCTTGATGACGGTGATATCAATATTGATGATGTCGCCGCTCTTGAGTTTTTTGGGGCCGGGGATGCCGTGGCAAACGGTGTGGTTGACCGAGGTACAGATGGATTTTGGAAATCCACGGTAGTTAAGGGGGGCCGGAATAGCCTGCTGCACGTTTACGATATGGTCGTGACAGATGCGGTCAATTTCCTCGGTGGTGATTCCGGGAACGACGTAGGGCTCTATCATTTCGAGGACCTCGGCCGCAAGGCGACCCGCCACCCTCATTTTTCTGATTTCCTCGGGCGTTTTGATGGTAATGCTCATTGACTGGGTGCTGTTTTGGTGGCTCGCGGCAGGCGGAGATGGGGAGCTCCGGAGGGCTGTCGTACGGTGGCGGATTGTTGATATCAGGCTTCCATGGTATAAAGGCCCGCTTTTTTTAGCAACCACACACACATACCGTCACGTCAGGCAGGGTGCCCCTGCGCAATCTGGTCGCAAGGGGTCGTCGAACGGGGTATGTGGAGGCTTAACCCTAAACCGCAACAATCAGGAGTAGTGATGTCGAACGTTACGATGCGTCAAATGTTAGAGGCCGGTGTACATTTCGGTCACCAGACGCGTTACTGGAACCCCAAGATGGCGCCATTCATTTTCGGTGCGCGCAGCAACATCCATATTATCAACCTGGAAAAAACCCTGCCGCTGTTTAACGACGCGATGGGTTACCTCGAACAGGTTTCCGCAAATCGGGGCAAGATTCTATTTGTCGGCACCAAGCGCACGACTCGCGCAGTAGTCGAGGAAGAGGCGCTACGCTGTGGCATGCCCTTCGTCAATCATCGCTGGCTGGGCGGTATGCTGACCAACTTCAAAACCATCAAGCAGTCGATTGCTCGCATGAAGGAACTTGAAGCGATGCGTGATGATGGCCGTTTGCAGCGCTTCAGCAAGAAAGAAGCGCTGGGCATGATGCGTGAACTGGAAAAGCTGACCAACAGCATGGGTGGGATACGCGACATGGATCGTCTGCCTGACGTCTTGTTCGTGCTTGATGTTGGCTATGAGCACAATGCCATCAGCGAAGCTCACAAACTGGGTATTCCCGTTGTCGGTATCGTCGATACCAACAACAGTCCAGCTGGAATTGACTACATCATTCCCGGCAACGATGACTCCATTCGTGCGGTACAACTCTACGTGCAGACTGCATCCACCTCAATTCTTCAAGGCAAGGCGAATAGCTTTGGTGTTGTCGGCGTTGAGGACGAATTCGTGGAAATGGACGCGGCACCCGCTGTCGAAGCGGTTGATGAAGCCTGATTTGATGCCGCTGATGTAAGAATTCAAGCGTCAGGGACAGACTATCCAAACGCCTCCATCAGGGGGCGTTTTCATAAGCAGGGTAGCTTGGTATCACCATTATGAGTACATAAAGAGGACTGATTTAATGTCAAATATTACGGCTGGGATGGTAAAGGAACTGAGGGAACGCACAGGCTCAGGCATGATGGAATGCAAGAAGGCCTTGACCGAAACCGCAGGTGATCTGGAGGCAGCAGTTGAACTGATGCGTAAGACGGGTCTTGCCAAGGCTGACAAGAAGTCAGGGCGCACCGCTGCTGAGGGCTGTGTTTGTGTCAAGTCAAGTGCAGATGGCAAGCGGGCGGCAATCGTCGAAGTCAACAGTGAAACCGACTTCGTCGCTAAGGGCGATGATTTTGTCGCATTTGCCAATCATGTCGCCCAGAGTGCGCTGGACTCTTCGGCAGTGACTTTGGAAGAACTGCTGCAGAGCAAAATGCCGGACTCCGATGTCACGATAGAAGAGGCCCGCCGCGCGATGGTTGCCAAGATCGGTGAGAACATCAACATCCGTCGCTTTGAACGCTTCCAGTCTGAAGCCGGACTGGTTGCCAGCTATCTGCACGGTAGCCGTATTGGCGTTCTGGTCGAGTTGGTCGGCGGCAATGCCGAGTTGGGCAAGGACATCG
Organism: Methylococcaceae bacterium; assembly: GCA_046305255.1. Taxonomy (GTDB): domain Bacteria; phylum Pseudomonadota; class Gammaproteobacteria; order Methylococcales; family Methylococcaceae; genus UBA6136. Next base: position 5,306 of record JBKCCF010000068.1, on the reverse strand, counting down.
CCATGCACGTCGCTGCCAGCAAGCCGACCTGTGTGGATGACGCTGGCGTTCCGGCCGAACTGGTTGAGAAGGAAAAGGCGATTTTCGTTGCTCAGGCCGAAGAAAGTGGCAAGCCCGCCAACGTGATCGAAAAGATGGTTGAGGGTAGGATCAAGAAATTTCTGGCAGAAATCACTCTGGTAGGTCAGGCCTTCGTCAAGGATCCCGATCAGACTGTGCACAAGTTGCTGGCCGACAAAGGTGCCAAGGTGGAGCGTTTCGTGCGCATTGAGGTCGGTGAGGGTATCGAAAAGGTCGAAAGCAACTTTGCAGAAGAAGTCATGGCTCAGGTCAGAGCCTCCTGATTCAGTCTGACTGACCTCTACGCTCGCGGCTACGGCCGCGAGTCCGGATTTTTAACCAGCCGCAAACAGTTCAATGAGTGCACCAAAATACACACGCATTTTGCTCAAATTGAGCGGCGAAGCCCTGATGGGATCCCAAGGCAGCGGCATAGACCCGCAGACGATACGCCGGCTGGCACTGGAAATAACTGAACTCTGCGACGCCGGTGTTCAGGTTGGGCTGGTGATCGGCGGCGGCAACATCATCCGCGGTGCGCAAACTGCCGGTGAAGGATTGGAGCGCACGACCGGCGACTACATGGGTATGCTGGCGACGGTACTGAATGCCCTGGCGATGCAGGATGCCCTTGAGCATCATGGCCGTCAGGTGCGGGTTATGTCGGCGCTCAAAATCAATCAGGTCTGCGAGGACTACATCCGCCGCCGCGCCATCCGCCACCTGGAAAAGGGCAGGGTCGTGATTTTTGCGGCCGGTACGGGCAACCCCTTTTTCACCACCGACTCCGCTGCCAGCCTCAGGGCTATTGAAATCAACGCAGAACTATTGATCAAGGCGACCAAGGTTGATGGCGTATATTCAGCCGACCCCATGAAAGACCCCAACGCTACGCTTTATAGCAGGTTGACCTTCGATGAAGCGCTAGACCAGCGGCTGAATGTGATGGACGCGACCGCGTTGGTGCTCTGTCGCGATCACAGGATGCCGCTACGGGTGATGAATGTATTTGAGCCTGGTGCGGTGATGCGCCTCGTACGAGGTGAGGATATTGGATCTCTGATAGAAACGGACAAACAAACATGATTGAAGCTCTCCAGAAGAAAACAGCCGAGCGGATGGGTAAGACCATTGAAGCGCTCAAACTCGAACTGGCCAAAATCAGAACCGGACGCGCTCACCCCAGTCTGCTCGACCATGTCACGGTTTCCTATTACGGTAATGATGTACCGCTTAGCCAGACCGCTAATATCACGGTCGAGGACGCTCGCACTCTGGCGGTATCGCCATGGGAGCGCAACATGATTCAGGCTATTGAAAAAGCCATTATGACCTCCGATTTGGGGCTCAACCCCATGACCACGGGCACCGTCATCCGGGTGCCGTTGCCTTCGCTGACCGAAGAGCGTCGCCGCGACCTGGTCAAGGTGGTCCGTCATGAAGGCGAGAACTCCCGTGTCGCCATCCGCAATATCCGTAGGGATGCCAACACCGACCTGAAGAACGCACTCAAGGATAAACTGATTTCTGAGGACGATGAGCGTCGTAGTCAGGAGCAGATTCAGAAGCTGACAGACCAGTACGTCAAGGAAGTTGACACTGTACTGGAGGTCAAGGAAAAGGATCTGATGGCCATCTGAGGCCTGATGCCGTTTTACCTGTTCAGTGTGCTGGTGGAACCACCCGACTGCACCCCACTCCCGGCTTCGGTATTTGGCCCGAATTGGCCCTCTAAGAGGTTACTGGCATGAGTGGGCGTGATACGTCCGTGCCGAGGCACATCGCCATCATCATGGATGGCAATGGACGCTGGGCCAAGCAGCGCTACCTGCCACGACCGGCCGGACACCGGGCTGGAGTCGGTGCCGTCCGGAAAACGGTTGAAGGTTGCATCCGGGCGGGCGTCGAAGTGCTCACCCTGTTCGCTTTCAGCAGCGAGAACTGGCGCAGACCGGCGCAGGAGGTTTCCCTGCTCATGGAGCTATTTGTCGCGAGCCTCGAACGGGAAACCCAGAAACTCCACGAGAATGACATCCGCATTCGCGTCATAGGCGATCGTCTTGCCTTTGCCCCTATGCTGCAGGAACGGATTGCAGCTGCTGAAGCCCTTACCTACAACAATCATCGGCTGGATCTTGTGATTGCCGCCAACTACGGTGGTCGCTGGGATATTGCTCAGGCTGCGCAGCGGCTGGCACGCAAGGTCGAGCAGGGCGAACTGCACAGTGCCGAAATCGATAGTGACTGCCTTCAGGCCGAACTTGCCCTTGCTGATTTACCAGAGCCGGATCTCTTTATCCGAACCGGCGGAGAGCAGCGCATCAGCAATTTTCTGCTCTGGCAACTGGCCTATACCGAATTACACTTCACACCGTTGCTGTGGCCTGATTTCGATGAAAAGGCGCTGTCTGATGCGCTAGCCAGCTTCGCCAGTCGGCAACGCCGGTTCGGCTATACCGGTGACCAAATCGAAAGTCGTAACCCTTAGACTCAACTGACTGACCTTCCCCCATTCCTATAACGTAAACCAGGAAGTACACCCATGCTCAAGAATCGAATTCTCACGGCTTCGTTGCTGGCGCCGCTCATTATTGCCGCGATAGTACTGCTGCCGCCCGATGGCTTTGCCCTGTTCTGGGGTGCGGTCATAGTGCTGGGAGCCTGGGAGTGGGGCGGTTTGTCCGGCCTCGGCACCACAGGTCGTGTCGGGTTTATTGGCCTGATTCTCGCTGCCATGCTGGCGGCCCGGGTTTTCGCCCCACAATGGGCGCCGGGTGAATTACCGATGTGGTTCTACATTCCGGCAGTCATCTGGTGGGCGGTATGGGGTATGGCTTTCCGCAAAGCGCCGGACCTGCTGGTCAAGCGCAAATACTCGCCGGTATTGCGGGTACTGGCTGGGGCGTTTGTTCTCATAACCGGTTGGGTACTGATGGTCTGGCTACGGCTCAATTTTTCCCAGTATCAGGTCCTCTATCTGGTCTTGCTGATCTGGCTGGCGGACATCGCCGCCTATTTCACCGGTAAACGCTGGGGCTCCACCAAGCTTGTCGCGGCCATCAGTCCAGGCAAGACCGTTGAGGGCGTCTACGGTGCGGTGCTTGCCGCTGCAGTCATGGCGCTGCTGGTAGGTGTGTTCATTACCAGATTTGAAACCCAGACCCTGCTGGATTTCGTCTTTTTGTCGGTCATGACCGTTGCCTTTTCGGTGAGTGGCGACTTGTTTGAGAGCCTTGCCAAACGCATCAGCGGCGTCAAGGACAGCGGATCCCTGTTGCCGGGTCACGGCGGTCTGCTAGACCGTATAGACAGTCTTTTGGCGGCCGTTGCGGTGTTCTATGCAGGCTCCCTGCTGATACCTATCTTCCTGCAGATGGGCCCTGAGACAGCAACCCAGATCATCATGGCCCCGGAGTCTGTCCCCGCACTGGAAGCGCCAGGAGAACCCGGTGCAGCCGAACCTGATGATGGCGATGTGCAGGACGATTCGCCCGCAATGCCGGAGGATCATAATCACGACGGGCATGAAGGACATGATCATCATCATGGCGAGGGTCATGACCACGACCATGCCGATGCACCTGACAACGATGCTGAACAGGTCGCGCCCGAGAGTGCCGAACCGCCCGTAATGGAGGACTCAGTCACTCCGGCGCCGGGTGAAAAACCGGCCCAGCAGAACAATAGGGCCGTGCAATGAAGGGTATTTGCGTACTGGGATCGACCGGTTCCATCGGCGTCAGCACACTGGATGTTGTCGCCCGCCATCCCGATCAGTATCGGGTGGTGGCACTGACAGCCAACAACAACATCGACAGGCTATTTGAGCAGTGCCTGCAATTCAGGCCCGATTATGCCGTCATGATTGATCCTGCACCGGCGGCAGATTTACGCCAGCGTCTGGCTGATGCGGCGGTTAATACGATTGAGGTACTGAGTGGTGCCGAAGCGCTTGAGCAGGTCAGTGTCTTACCTGAAGTCGATTCCGTCATGGCCGCCATTGTCGGCGCGGCCGGTCTGCTGCCAACCCTGGCCGCTGCACGCGCCGGCAAGACCGTCCTGCTGGCCAACAAGGAAGCGTTAGTCATGTCCGGCCCGCTGTTCATGGAGGCTGTCGCCCAGGCGGGTGCCAACCTACTACCGATAGACAGCGAACACAACGCCATCTTTCAGTGTATGCCTGCCGCTTACCGGACCGGTCAAACTGCACCGGAAGTACGCCGCATTCTGCTGACGGCATCGGGCGGGCCTTTCCTCCGAAAACCGCTGGAAGACCTCCACGCTGTGACGCCGGAGCAGGCGGTTGCCCATCCCAACTGGGTGATGGGCCGCAAAATTTCGGTCGATTCCGCCAGCATGATGAACAAGGGCCTGGAGTTGATTGAAGCCTGTCTGCTGTTCAGCGCGCCGCCTGAGAAGGTCGAGGTGGTTATTCACCCCCAGAGCGTCATTCACTCCATGGTTGACTACGTCGATGGCACCGTACTGGCTCAGATGGGTAATCCCGATATGCGGGTACCGATCGCCCACGCGATGGCCTGGCCGGGCCGGTTTGATTCCGGGGTGGGGCCGCTGGATCTGTTTGCTGTCAGAAGGTTGGATTTCGAGGCCCCTGACCTTGTCCGCTTCCCCTGTCTGCAGCGTGCCTATGATGCCGTGCGGGCAGGTGGGACCATGCCGGCCATACTCAACGCCGCTAACGAGATCGCTGTCGCTTCCTTCCTGGATGGCAATATCCGTTTCACGGCGATCCCCGACACCCTCAGCCACTGCATGAATACGGTCGCCGCAGGCAAGGCTGACAGCATAGACGCAGTATTGGACGCCGACCGCGCCTCGCGGCAGGCCGCCCACGAGTATATTGCCCGCTTGCCCTGATCCTGCATTAGAATCGGCAACAACGGCCTTGAACTGCCCGCCCGTCAGCACTCACCCAGAGTGCCGTGCGGGCGGCGATACCAGGGTCCATGCCCCGTCGGCCAGGCGGCCCGATTCTGTCTCGCTTAAATTTGTAGGAGTAGCCCGACCTCTCATGCCTCCAATCCTCCACACTGTTTTCTTTTTCGTTCTTGCCCTCGCTATACTGATTGCCTTCCATGAGTATGGCCATTTTTGGGCAGCCCGTCGCCTTGGGGTAAAGGTGCTCAGGTTTTCGCTGGGATTTGGCCCAGTGCTCTGGCGCCGTCAGCGCACGCCTGACGAAACCGAATTCACCGTTTGCGCCCTGCCTATCGGCGGTTATGTCC
>JBKCCF010000067.1:0-5267 GCA_046305255.1 Methylococcaceae bacterium | reverse complement strand
CCTTCACGCAATGCAATCAGGTATCGCGCATGTCCCTTCCTAATTCCACCTACCGTCGTCTGGCCAGCCTGACGTTGGCATTCAGCCTGGCAGGGTGCGCGGCCCATCTGCTGGATGCAGATAACCCCACGGTTGTGAGTGAGGCCGTTACCGTTGAGCGTGACCCGTTCAAGGGGACCGTCGTCTATAAGGGACCCAGCATCACCAACCGGCATGATGATGGCTCGGGTGCGCCGGAGGTCGAAGAGGTCTATCTTCACGCGCGCACCGAAAAAGACAAAGCCCCCCGTTTTTTTCTGAACGTCATCGACTACTACGAGGGTGATTGGCGCGGCTTTGACCAGGCCTTTGATCAGGAGGGCAGAAAATTTCATGCCCTTGCTGTCAGACACAAGGTCAATTGTGCGCTTTTCTGCGGCTTTGACGAGGTGCTTGAAATCGAACTGTCCGCCAGCTACCTCAAAGAGCACACCAGTACAGGCATCGTGATGCGTCTTTACGGGCCTGCAGGCGCAGCCTCCGCCGCCTTTGCCCTCCCTGCCGGCTATGTGCAGGGCTTTCTTCAGGGGGCTTATGCGCGCTGATACCAGCAGCCTGTCCGGCGAGAAAGGTCGCCCTTCCCGATAATCTACTCACACTGCGGCAGATTGCCCTTTTCATTCATTCAGACACAGATTCATGCCATTGCCTCTCGACACCCCCACCCAAGCTGACCAGGTGACCGGCCTCAGGGAGGCCCTGCTGCGCTGTAAACAGTCTTTTCTGACGGCCGGCTTCATCAGTTTCTTTATCAACATTCTGGTGCTGGTGCCGATGGTTTACATGATGCAGGTCTATGACCGCGTCATGACCAGCAGCAGCGTCTCCACCCTAACGATGCTCACTATTCTGCTGGTATTTCTGCTCACCGTCATGGGACTGCTGGAATGGGTGCGGTCACAAATTCTGGTGGTCACCAGCAACCGCCTTGATCAACTCCTCAATACCCGCGTGTTTGATGCCATGTTCAAATCGGCGCTCGCCAGCAGCGGACGCAACGCCACCTCGCAACCATTGAGTGATCTTTTGCAACTGCGCCAGTTCTTGACGGGCAACGGGCTGTTTGCCTTCTTCGATGCCCCCTGGTTACCCCTCAATCTTGTGGTCATGTGGTGGTTTCACTGGAGTTACGGGGTTATCGGTCTGGTCTCGGCGCTAATCCTGATGAGCCTGAATCTCTGGACTGAACTCTCAACCCGGGATCTGCTGAAGCGGGCTAATAACGAATCAATGGAATCCAACCAGCAGACCCAGCGCAACCTCAGGAATATTGAAGCCATTGAGGCCATGGGCATGCTGTCCCGTCTGCGGGACCGCTGGCAGCACAAGCAGTCCCAGGTCATCGCGCATCAGAGCAGGGCCAGCGGCAAGGCGGGGCTGATCTCATCCATGTCCAAGCTCTACCGCACCATGATCCAGTCACTGATTTTGGGGCTTGGTGCCTATCTGGCCATACACAAGCAAATTTCCCCCGGCGCCATGATCGCCGGCTCGTTGCTGCTGGGCCGTGCGCTGGCGCCTCTGGATCTGCTGATTGGCAGCTGGAAGGGCTTTGTGGGCGCCCGGGACGCCTATGAGCGACTCGAAAAGCTGTTGACCAGTGTGCCGCTGACCCAGCGACCGATGCCGCTGCCGGTCCCCACCGGCCAGATGTCGCTGGAAAATGTGGCTGTCATGCCGCCAGGCACCAAAAAACCCATCATCGCCGGTATCAACATGCAGGTGGAATCGGGCCATCATGTCGCCATCATCGGCCCCAGTGCGGCCGGCAAATCGACACTTTTGCGGGCCATGCTCGGCATTTACCCGTTGGCCAGCGGCAGCGTCCGGCTGGATGGTGCCGAAATGTCGCAGTGGCATCGGGATACTCTGGGCCAGCACATTGGCTACCTCCCGCAGGACGTGGAACTCCTTGACGGCAGCATCAGCGAGAATATTGGCCGCTTTGGCGAGATTGACCCGGAACAGGTAGTTGAAGCGGCAAAGCGCGCAGGGATCCACGACATGCTGCTGCGTTTGCCCGAGGGCTATGACACGGTCATTCAGGGGCAGGGAACGCAACTATCGGCCGGCCAGCGCCAGCGTTTGGGCCTGGCGCGGGCGCTGTATGGCTCACCCCGCATTATCATGCTGGACGAACCCAACTCCAACCTTGATCAGGAGGGCGAGATCGCGCTGGCCAGAGCGATGGCCGGTCTCCGCCAGATGGGCTCGACCGTGATCGTCGTAACTCACCGGCCCAACCTCCTGAGCCAGGTCGACAGTATCGCATTCATACGCGCCGGCCAGCTTGCCGCCTATGGGCCCCGTGACGAGGTGCTCAAGGCACTGCAGTCACCGCCGCCTCAATCTGCCACCGGCCAGGGAGTGTCCCGCTCATGAATCAGCCATCCATGCCAACCGCCCCACTGACTGACGATCGAACCCTTCGCAAGCTCGGTATTTTTCTGGTGCTGGGCATTTTCGGTGGACTGGGCGGCTGGGCGGCCCTGGCACCGCTCAATAGTGCAGCGGATGCACCGGGCCAGGTGACGGTCGAAAATTACCGAAAAACCGTGCAGCACCTCGAAGGCGGGATCGTGGAAAGCATTCTCGTCAAGGATGGCGACTGGGTTGAGAAAGGTCAGGTACTGCTCACACTGGGCGATACCCAACTGCGCGCCCAGCTTGAAGTCTTGCGGGGTCAGTATTTGATCACCCTCGCGAGGGAGGCCCGACTGGTGGCCTTGCGCGATGATCAGACCGATTTGGTTTTTCCCGCCGACCTGCTCAAGGCCAAAAACGACAGCCGCGCGGCCGAAGCCATGCGCATCCAGAGTCAGACCTTTCATGTTCGACGGCTCGCCCACGAAAACGAAATTCGCCTGTATCAGGAACAGATCGGCCAGCTTCGCGCCAAGGAACGCGGCCTGCAATCGCAAAAGGCCAGCCGCGACCTGCTGGTGAAGTCCTATGAAAATGAACTGCACGACTTCCAGAAACTGTTGCAGGAAGGCTATAGCGAAAAACAGACCGTACGCGAACTGGAACGCAAGTATGCCGACAGCGTTGGTCAGAGCGGCGAACTGCAGTCCAGTCTGGCCGCTGCGGCCCTGCAGATCAGCGAGACCCAACTGAAGGTTCTGCAGCTCAAGAAAGACCTCCAGCGCGAGGTGGTCAAGGAACTGAGCGAGGTGCAGGGGGAAATCTTCGAGCTTCGCGAAAAAATCCACGCCCTCGAGCAGACCGTCGAACGCTGCATCATAAAAGCACCCGAAGCCGGCAAGGTGCTGGGGCTGACCATTCACACACTGGGCGGCGTGATCGCCCCCGGCTCACCCATTCTGGAAATCGTGCCGCAGAACGAAAAACTGCTGGTTGAAGCCCGTATCACGCCGCTGGATATCGATCGGGTCAAGATCGGGCAATCTGCTGAAATCCGTTTTTCCGTCTTCAAATCGAAAGCCTTGCCCCGCATCGAAGGCACACTCATCGCCCTCTCGGCAGACAGCCTGATCGACGAGTCGCCAGAACATGCCCAGTATTATCTCGCCCGCGTCGAGGTCAATGCAGAGGGGCTCGACATCCTGGCCAAACAGCATCTGGAGTTGCTGCCGGGCATGCCGGCGGAAGTGCTGGTCAACACGGGCAAGCGCACCCTGTTCCAGTATCTGGCCGATCCTCTCAGCGATTCATTCTCGCGGTCCTTCATTGAAGATTAAGTCCCGGAATGAAAAAAAACACTGCTCTGACCCGATGCCTGTTCAGGCGAACAGCGCCACGCTTATCGGCCGGCTGACGTTTTATTACGAGTAGGCAATGCATTACACCGTTTCAAAATCATCCCCGCCGTGCCGGACTGTTGCGGCCCTGGCTATGAGTCTTGTGGTAACCACGGGGCACGCCGAAGGTCTGCTTCAGCTGTGGGAGCATGTCATTGAAAGCAATCCCGTCCTGAAAAGCAGCGAACATGCCGTGGAGCAGGCCCGGGCCCAGCAGGATCAGGCGCTGGCCAAACTGCTCCCAGAAGCCAATATCAAGGGGTTCTATTCCTACAACAGCCTGAACGACAGCGTGAACAGCAACAGTCTGCAGTTGTTCGGCGGTAGCAACAAGGAATATGCCGGCTATAACGGCAACATCACCATCAGCCAGCCCCTGTTCGATCTGCCCTCGTATCTCCGGCTGCAGGGTGCCAACAAGCAGACACAGCAGCAGGAACACTACGCTCTGGCCCAGCGCATGGATATTGCATACAAGCTGATCGACCAGTACCTGAGCGTACTGGAGGCTGATGACCTCCTGGAACAGCTGGAGGCCGAGCTGGCCTCCAGCCGCGCCCAGACCCTCCGCATGCGCCGAATGCATGAGAGCCAACTGGTAAAGGTCACCGATCTCTACGAGGTGGAGGCCTATGGCCAGTCGCTGGAGACGTCCAAGATAGAGGCACAGCACCAACGCGCCATCGCGACCGAAAAGGTGCGTGAACTCGCAGGCGTTCCGGTGGAAGACCCTGATCCCCTGGTGCAGGACGATTTCCCGGAAATGAAACGCACCGCCGATGACTGGGCGCAGGAAGCCCTGAGCGCCAACCCCTTGCTGCTATCACTGCAATACAGCGCGGAAAGTGCCCAGCAGATGATCCACAGCGCCCAGGCTGAACATCTACCGACCGCCTCGGTCACCGCCAGTGAAACCATCGCCAATACCATCTATAACAACCTCCAGACCAATGGGCTGGATTCCTACAATATCGGTTCGCTATACCTTAACGTCAACATCCCTCTGTTCGCGGGTGGTGGCGTCGAAGCCGGTGTGCGGGAATCGGTCCACCGGTACGAAATTTCGCGGGAAAAAATCGAGGAGGTCCGGCGGGGCATTGAAAAGGACGTTCGCACCAGCTGGTTCAACACGGTCTCCGGCCGCAGCCGTATTGGCTCCAGCCGCAAGGAAATGGATTTCAGGGAAAAAGCCAAGGTTGCCCAGACCACCAGCTACGAAGCTGGTGCGGCCACTATTGTCGACGTACTCGATTCCCACCGCCGTCTGCTCAAGGCCAGTACCGACTATCACAAGGCCCGTTATGATTTTATCCGTAGCCTGATTCGCCTCCGGCTGAATGCCGGCTCACTGGCCGATCTTGATCTGGAGGCCATCTCGGTCTGGTTTCGTCCCCATAACGGAAAAAAGGGCGCGTCACCGGTCGCCACCCCCCCGATCGCAACCGGCGATGGTGGCGACGAGGCCAT
>JBKCCF010000066.1:0-18471 GCA_046305255.1 Methylococcaceae bacterium | reverse complement strand
GCCTCCGGACAATTGATGCGGATACTCGTCGAAATGGCGGGCGGGCTGCGGCAGGCCAACCTGATCCATTAGTGCCATGGCTCGCCTCTTGAGTGGCTCACCCCGGTAACCCAGTGGCCGCAGAACTTCGGCTATCTGCTGACCCAGAGTCAAGACCGGGTTCAGGGAGGTCATAGGATCCTGAAAGATGATGCCGATACGACGACCGCACTGGATGTGACCTTACAGGCGCAGATTCTGGCTCTGCTGCACCGGCTGCAAAAAGAGACCGGCATGGCTTTATGGTTGATTACGCATGATTTTGGCATCGTCGCCGAATTGGCAGACCGGATTGCCGTCATGCGGGCGGGCAAACTGGTCGAGCTAAGCGGCCCTGAGTTCTTTCAGGGGCCGAAGCATGAGTACAGTCGGCAGCTACTGGCCGCCATGCCCCGACTGGATGCCTGCCTGCAGCGCAATAATGTCCGGCCTGCTGCCGATTCGGCCGCGCCGCTGCTGACTGTGGAGGATCTCAAGGTTTATTACCCGATCAGGCGGGGGATTCTGCAACGAACGGTCGATGAACTGCGGGCAGTCGATGGCGTCAGTTTCACCCTGGCGCGTGGGGAGACACTTGCCCTGGTGGGAGAGTCCGGCTGTGGCAAGACAACGCTCGGCAAGGGGGTGCTGGATCTGATTCGGCCTACGGCGGGGCGGGTGTTGCTCAATGGGCGGGTGATTGCCGGCTCGACGGGCAAGTCCCGCAGGCGCGATGTGGTTCGGGACGGGATGCAGGTCGTGTTTCAGGATCCTTATTCGTCGATGAACCCGCGCATGATTGTGGGCGATATTATCGCTGAGGGCTTGTGCGCTCAGCGGGGGCAAATGAGTGCGGCGGAGCGGCGGGAGCGGGTCGATGGCCTGTTGCTGGCGGTGGGGCTACCGGTAACGGCACGTCTTAGGTATCCGCATGAGTTTTCGGGTGGGCAGCGTCAGCGCATCTGCATTGCGCGGGCCCTGGCGGTAGAACCGCAACTCATCATATGTGATGAGCCGACCAGTGCGCTGGATGTATCGGTCCAGGCGCAGGTACTGCGGTTGCTGAAAGACTTGCAGCAGCGACAGGGACTCAGTTACCTGTTCATCACGCATGATTTGGCTGTGGTGTCGGAACTGGCCGACCGGGTTGCCGTCATGCAGGCGGGCAGGATCGTTGAGATGGGGCCGGTCAGTGAGGTGCTTTTCAATCCGCGGGAAGCTTACACGCGGCGCTTGGTAGCGGCTCTCCCCCGTCTGCATGGGGCTGCGGCGGAGATCATGCGCGAGGAGTGAGCGTGGCGATCAGTTGCCTGTCTCGGCGGCGCCGGCCGGCGGGTTGGCCTGATCCCGCAGGATTTCACTGATGGCCTCGCGGGTGTCCTTGGGAACGCCTTGACTCGCCGCCTTTGCCTTCAGTTCGCCCTGGATTTTCTTGTAGTTGGGCGCATCCTCTTCCAGACCCAGCATGAAGTCTTCCAGTGTCGAAAGTGCGCTGAAGCGAACATCTTCGTTCTGGTCCGCCAGCGCATTGACCAGCCCGTTAATGGTGCTGTCGGAGGGGGTATCCAGTGAGCCCAGGCTGAGCGCGGCAGCGTTCCGGACTTCGGCGTTGGTGTCGGTCGTCAGTAGCTGGCTGAGGGTAGCCTCGGTTTCCGGGCTGGGATAGGCGCCGAGTTGCTCCACGGCTTCTATACGCTCTTCGTTGTTGGTGCTGTAAAGCAGCGCCATTGCTGCCGCGATTTGCTCTCTCTCAATCTGTGCCTCATCTTCAATCTCGTCCGGGGCAGGTTCAGCCATTTCAACTGCAGCGGGAGGGGTCGGCCCATTGGTGGTTGGGGCGATGGTTGCCGTACCGGGTGGCTGCGCGGACGGTGTGGCCGCAGGCTTGCTTGCGGTGGCGAGCTCCTCGGTGGGCCCGGACTCGGGGTTGTCCGATTCGATATTGAACAGCGCGTAGATGACCAATCCGCTGGAAATGAGTAGCGTAAAAATGATGATCCGGGGCAGCGTCATGTGTGTTTGAGAGGGTTGAGTTGGAGAGGTGTTATCCGGGGCATACGGTGGCCATTCTGCAGGATGCTGCCGGGTGCCCAGGCTATTGCAGGTAATGGTATCAGACAGTGCCTGAGCCGAAAATCGGGGTTTCGCGCAGGCTCGACTCAGTGAGGTAGACCGGTCCAGAAAACCGCTGAAGGCAGTGATGGCTGCGCCGGTAAGGACCGGATGCCATCGCTGTGTGTGATGTAGTCGAAGATCTCACTGGCGGCCTTGATTTCAGGGTCGCCGAACCGGGTGATGCGGCCCTCACAGTAGTGGTGTTTGACCGCCTCCTGCAGGTTTGGGTCGGTTTCCTGTGTGAGCGGTGCCACTCGCGCCCATGCCGAAGGGGATGTGCAGAGTGCATCTCTGGCCGCAGTCGCAGCCTGCAGAAAGCCAGCCAGCGCATCGGGATGGGCTTTAGCCCAGCGCTCACGAAAAATATAGCCCAGCGCCGGAACCTTTGCCTTGATGCCCAGGTGCTCGATGATCTGCTGCCCATCCAGAACTTGCCGATAGCCCTTGGCCTGAAGTCTGGCGGACTGGTTCCAGTAGGTCAGCACCGCATCCAGTCGGCCCTGTTCCAGTGACTGGCTGAGCAAGGGTGGCGCGGCGAAGGTCTTTTCAACCAGAGCGTCAAGGTCAATCTTGTGCTCTTTCAGTGCCATGGCGCGCAGCAGCAACCAGTTCTTGTCCTGGCCACCGCCGGCTATGCCAAGCCGCTTGCCGGAGAGGTCGCGAACATCGTTAATTTTGGAACCGACGGGAACTACCAGAGCGCCGTGGCTGGTAGAATACGGCGCAAATACGAAGTCGCGGCCCTGCATGCGCTGCCTCGCAACCCAAATCCAGTCGCCCACAATGATATCGACGCTGGCACTTTGCAAGGCTATTTTTCCGGCCTCGGCGCTGGCCAGGGTGGCGGTTTCAAGGTTCAGGTGATGCGTCTTGTCGAGACCGTTATCCCGCATCACAGTGATTTCCCAGTTGAGGGTACCGAAGGCGAGGACGCCGGCCTTGATGTGATTCGCCCGGGTTTCCCCCGCACGGCCGGGAGAGCACGACAGTAGCAGAATGAGCGCGGTCAGGATCTTTGCTGGCATGGTCGTTTCAAGCGTGGTGTTTTATTGATTTTAACGTGCTTTTACCCTTTACCGTGAGGGCTTTGGTAGCTCGCTTTATGCCGGAAGGCTGGGTGAATACATAATCTCTGTGCGTGAGCGGAGGCGAGTAAAAAAGCTTTTGGGGTTCTGATTCATTATGTTGGGTTTTCTTGCTCGCGGTGCCCTTGGGTCGCTCATCATAAAACTAGCGATTGTTGGTCTGGCCTTTCTGAACCAACTTGTGGTGACCCGTTTGATGGGCGCAGAGCGGTTTGGGGTCTATGTCAACGCGCTGACCTGGCTGACAGTGTTGGCGACAGTGGCGCGGATGGGCACCGATAGCATGTTGACCCGATTTGTTGCGGCCTATGTTGTTGAGGCGAAATGGGCCTTACTCAAGGGGCTCATCAGGTTTGGCTATGCTGTGGTGCTGGTCGTCAGTGTGGTGTTGATCATGTTGGGCGCGCTCCTGCTGGATGGATACCAGTCAAAAATCGGTCAGGATGTTTTTTTGACCTGGGCCGGGGCCCTGTTGTTGTTGCCCGTGACCAGCCTGGTCGTGGTCGGGCAATCCTTGCTATACGGGTTCAAGCAACCGTGGCGGGCTCAACTGTCAGAGGCCTTGCTCCGCATCGCCATGATGACCGCGGTCTGTATCGTCTATTGGCAGTCGCGGGAATTGTCGGCGAGTGCCGGCATGTTTTGCGGGCTCGTCTCGGCCGCAGCGGTACTGGCGATAGTGATTGGCTGGGTTTACGCCGCTATTCCTGACGACGCCCGCGGCCATTCTTCCACGGTAACAGTGAGATCCTGGCTTTCCGTGTGCCTGCCCCTCGGCGGTATGGGCCTGATACAGCTACTGATGAGTCAGGGGAGTCTGCTGTTGGTCGGGTTACTCCAGTCCGACCCTAGGTCGGTAGGAATATATGCGGTGGCCCTTAGGGTTGCAGAGCTCGCGGCCTTTGGCTTGCAGGCTGTAAACCTCAATTTGGCACCCGTCATTTCAGAATTGTATGTCACCCGGCGTAAGGAGCGATTGCAGGAGGTTTTAACCCATGCAGCCTACGGTATTTTCGGATTTACGGCTGTGGTCGCGGTTGTGCTGTATAGCCTGGGCGATAGGGTGCTGCTTCTCTTTGGTCCTGACTTTTCTGCCGCCTACTATCCGATGTTGATTTTGGTGGCTGGGCAAATGGTAAATGCCCTGACGGGGAGCGTGGGTTTACTGCTTACGATGACGGGGCATCAGGTTTTTCTGGCGAGGATGGTTACTGTGAGCGTATCTATTACGTTGTCTCTCGCAGGATTTATGGTTCCTCAGTACGGGGCTGTAGGTGCCGCTTCTGCTAATGCCATGGGTTTAGTTATTCTCAATTTGGCTAATCTAGTTTATGTGGCCAGAAGATTGGGTCTGAACCCTACGGTTTTTGATGGTAGAGTTCTGAAGCGGGGTTGATTTTGGGTTTCTTTTTTTGTTTATAGCTAGCCATGGTTAGGCCGAGTTTTTTTATAGTTGGGGCGCCAAAATGTGGCACAACGGCATTGAGCGAGTATCTTGGCAGGCATCCCGATATAGGATTTTCTCAACCTAAGGAACCAAGGTACTTCTGTACGGACTTTCCGGAAGTAAGAGGTGTATCCCATGAGGCTGACTATCTGGCAAACTGCTTCGGTCATTGTAGTGACAGCACTCAAATTGTTGGGGAGGGCTCAACGCTTTATTTTTATTCCTGCGAAGCAATTCCAAATATATTGAAGTTCTCCCCTGATGCCAGATTTATAGTCATGCTCCGCAACCCTGTAGACATGATTTATGCGCTTCATGCGCAGAGGATCCTTGGCCTTGAAGAAGATGTAAGAGATTTTGAGTTGGCGTGGGCGCTATGCGAAAACAGGCAGAGCGGATTAGATATCCCAAAACACTGCAAAGATCCACGGTTGGTAGACTACAAAGCACTCGGGAAACTGGGTACTCATATGGCCAGAATATCTTCGCAGGTTCCTCAAGGCAGGCTTAAAGTGATTCTCTTCGAGGATCTGACTTTGGATGCCAGATCAATTTATCGTGATGTTCTTGATTTTCTTGGTGTCGAGGATGACGGGCAAAGTGTATTTCCGCAAGTTAATGCGAGCAAGAAGGTCAGGAGCTTGTTGTTGCATACCATTAGTCAAAAACCTCCAGCGTGTGCAGTCAGGGTTATTTCCCGCATGAAAGCAATGCTTGGGGTGGAGCGACTGGGCATGCTTTCGAGAATGAGAGGATGGAATGTTGTTCATGAACCGCGGCAGCCGCTTTCCATCGGTATGAGAAAGGTATTGCTGGAAGAGTATTCGGAGGATATAGATCGGCTCGCTCTACTCCTCAACAGAGATCTATCCCATTGGAAAGCGCTCTAGAAGCCAAGTGCAATCGGGGTGTGGTGAGTGTATCCCATACCTGCGCTGCTCCTCGTCGATCCATTGCTTGAGGTGACAGTGAGGCATATGGGGACGCTTGAGTGTGCCGCAGCAAAATCCAAAAGCAAGATTGTCTGCGTCATCCCCAGTCTGGGGTGTGGTGGGGCTGAACGGGTTATGGTCAGTCTCACCCGCGGCCTCGCACATCAGGGCTATGGGATCACCTTGCTGACGCTCTCGCAGGTGGATAGCGATTTCTTTTCGGTAGAACCGCCTGTTGTGCGGGTGACGCTACCTGGCGATGTGGAGTTGAGTTGCCGCTGGTTTGATGTTTGCTGTCAGCGCAAGCGGATATCAGCACTCAGGCAAGCTATCCTGACAGAGGAACCAGATATCGTTATCAGCTTTCTGGATACCACCAATGTTGCGGTTCTGATGGCTCTTTCTGGCACAGGTATTCCCGTGATTGTCTCTGAGCACACCGACCCCCGCCATCATCCTATTGGGTGGCGTTGGAATTTATTACGCCGCTGTTATTACCCTCTGGCAAAGCGGGTGGTTATGCTGACCCAGGAGACGATGGCGTGGGCCTCTAACCAATGGCCGCGTTGGCGGGCGACCGCTATTCCTAACCCGGTGTACATGACACTGCCACCCATAACCCCGGCCCGCCCCGAATTCCTGGCCTCTCGCACACTTATTACCCTGGGGCGACTGCAAGCGGTAAAGGGGCATGATGTTTTGATCAACGCTTTTTCTGCGATTGCGGAGCGCTTTCCAGAATGGACGCTTGTAATCTGTGGCGAGGGCCCGGAGCGCCCACGTCTTGAGCGCCAGGTTGCTGAGCTTGGGTTGTACAACAGGGTCTCTCTCCCCGGTAGGGTGGCAGAGGTTTCGACTGTCCTGATGCATGCGGATATCTTTGTCATGTCCTCGCGGTATGAGGGATTCCCTATGGCGGTTCTTGAGGCCATGGTCGCAGGCTTACCCGTCATCAGTTTTGCCTGTAATGGCCCTCCTGACATTATCCGCGATGGCACTGACGGCCTATTGGTCCCCCCCATGGACGTTGAGGCGCTGTCAGCGGCCATGGCCAGTCTCATGGGGGACGCATCCGAGCGGCAGCGACTGGCGGCCAAGGCGCCTGAGGTTTCGGAAAGGTTTTCCGAACAGCGCGTTTTGGCGTTATGGGAGGACATGATCGAAGACATTCTCGA
Organism: Methylococcaceae bacterium; assembly: GCA_046305255.1. Classification (GTDB taxonomy): domain Bacteria; phylum Pseudomonadota; class Gammaproteobacteria; order Methylococcales; family Methylococcaceae; genus UBA6136. The sequence goes on along the minus strand of JBKCCF010000066.1, from coordinate 11,699 downwards.
CCATGGCTAACGGGGACAAACCCATATTACGCCTGCTTTTCGTGGCCCCTTCCCTGGGTGCTGGCGGAGCCGAGCGGGTTCTTTCGATTTTAGCGAATGCCTTTGATGCACGGGGGGATCAGGTTACGGTGGTGACGCTGGCCACCCCGGAAACTGATTTCTATAGCCTAAACCCCCAGGTGGGGCGCATTAGTCTTGCAGGTATGCAGGATTCAGCTACGGTTTTTCAGGCAATTGCCAATAATGTTCGACGTTTGCTGGCGATACGCCGTGCACTCGCCGGAAGTCACGCGAATGTGGTGATCAGTCTCTGTGATCAAACCAATATCCTCGTGTTACTGGCAACGCTGGGTTTAGGCCTCAACATTATTGCGACCGAACATACCGACCCCCGTCATCGCCGATTGGGCAGTGCCTGGGCCTTGCTTAGGCGTTTAACCTATCCATGGGCCAGTCGCGTTGTGATGTTGACTGAGCCGACCTTGGCGTGGGCGTGTAAGCAATGGCCGAGGTGGCGAGCGACCGTAATTCCAAATCCAGTGCATATCGACACGCCGGAGCGGCTGCCGGCTCGCCCCGTATTTTTCGCTGACCATACCGTTGTCACGCTGGGGCGATTGCACCCGTTGAAGGGGCACCGCGCGTTGATTCGCTCCTTCTCCCGAATTGCCCAGCGATATGCCGATTGGAGGCTGGTCATTTTTGGCGAGGGTCCGGAGCGTGCGGTGCTAGAGGAACAGATAGCCGAATTGGGTCTTGAGCATCGGGTTTACCTTCCCGGAACCGTTGATCCATCAGCGTCTGTGCTCTTGCATGCCGATCTTTTCGTGCTGTCCTCCCGGTACGAGGGATTTCCGATGGCCTTGCTGGAAGCGATGGCGCTGGGTCGGCCTTGCGTCAGCTTCGATTGTCCCAGCGGACCTGCCGCCATAATTGACTCTGGCGTGAATGGGATTCTGGTGCCTCCCGGAGACGAGGCTGCGCTCGCTGACGCTATGGCCAGCTTGATGAACAACCCGGCGGAACGTGCGCGTATTGGCCGCAATGCGCGGGCAGTGTCGGAACGGTTTGGGCTGGAAAGGATAATGAATCAATGGGATCAGCTGATGGGCGAGTGCCTTGCTGAATCTGAAAAAACGCGTAAGAACACGGGTGAGGGGCATGGCCGATAAGCTTCGTTCAGATAGGAAGGGCCCGCCCCTCCTGTTTTTGGCGCGTTCCCTGGATTTTGGTGGCGCCGAGCGACAGCTGGTGTTGCTGAGTGGCCGCCTCTACAACGCCGGTCATCACGTGCGGCTGGCTGTTTTCTATACGTCCGGCGGCCTTGAGCGGGAGCTTCAGACGACTGGATTACCGCTGCATGATCTGGCCAAAAAAGGACGTTGGGACCTGTTGCCGTTTCTTAGGCGACTGATGGATTATATTCGGCAAGAAAAGCCCGCTATCATCCATGGCTACCTCACCGTACCGAATATTCTCGCGGTGCTGCTGAAACGTGTCGTCCCGGGAGTCAAGGTGGTACTGGGCGTGCGGGCTTCCGATATTGACCTCAACCACTATGATCGACTGTCTCGTATAGCGTTCAGGCTTGAATGCTGGTTATCGAGGTGGGCTGATCTCATTATTGTCAATTCCTGGGCGGGGCGGGATTACCACATTGATAAAGGCTTTCCAGCCGGGAAAATTAAGGTTATCCCCAACGGCATTGATACCCAACGATTTTGCCCGGATCAGGAAGCACGACAGCGTTCCCGATTGGCTTGGGGTTTAACCGACTCGGACGTACTTATCGGATTGATTGCCCGCTTTGATCCCATGAAAGATCATCCCGGATTCCTGCGTGCGGCAGCGCGCCGGGCCAGGACTGACCCCAAGGTTCGGTTTCTTTGCATGGGCGGGGGCGACCCGGCATACCGTGAGAGCATGAAAAATTTGGCACAAGAGTTGGGGCTTGATGCCAGAATGCTTTGGCTGCATCCCAGTAATGACATGCCGAAGGTCTATCCCGCACTGGACATACTGACTTCATCATCCTGTTTTGGCGAGGGCTTTTCCAACGTGATTGGCGAAGCCATGGCTTCAGGCGTTCCCTGCGTTGTGACCGATGTGGGTGATTCTGCCCGGATCGTCGGGGATGTCGGGCGGACGATCCCGCCGCGCGATACCGATGCGCTGGTTAACGCCTGGCGAGAGTTGCTGGAACTGTCCGAGGCCGAGAAAGTGACGCTGGGGGTAAAAGCGCGTCAGCGCATCGACAGCCATTTCAGTGTGGATGCCCTCGTCACCGCCACGTTGGCTGCATTGGAATCCTTAACATGAGCATGGGCAATAGTCGCTGACTAAGCGCTGGCTGCTGTGCTCTGCCTTTTGCTAAACATGCGTACTTCAGAATCAATAAAACGGCTTGCCTCGCTGAATTGGGCCGCCGGTAATGGTTGCCATGTTCGGGTGACCGCGCTATTGCTATGGTGCGGAGTGCTGGTGGGCGTCATTGATCTGCCGCTATCCGGAATGGCCCTCACTCTGTTTGAGTCCGCAGGGATTTATTGGGTGGCCAGGGGACTCGCCACTGCCCACCATAGGCCGGTCATTTGCACTGTTTTTGCGGTTGCCCTGCTGGCGTATACAACCGAAACCCTGTTGGTTCAAACCCTGCCTCAATGGTCTGACAGTTTTCCCGATTCAACCCTTTATGACAGCAATGCGCGGGCGCTGGTCAGTCACTGGCAGGGGCTGGCCGTGTCAGCCGCTGACTTTAAGCTCAAGGGTCTGACGGCCCGGAATATCCCGGAGTGGTTGCCCACTGATGGTTACGACTACACCACGGTTCTGGGTATGAGCCGCTATCTCTACCAGATATGGGTTGCCATCATCTACGCACTCAGTGATGGCTCACGAATAACGGCCGTTTTCTCGAATGTGCCGTTGCTGGCGGGAATGGCCGCTGGCGTTTACCTGCTTGCCGACAGCCTGTTTGGACGGCGGGTAGCTGGCTTTGCGACGCTGCTGGTTATGCTGGATCCCAATTTTGCTGTGTGGGGCTCGGTGTTATTGCGTGAATCGCTCATGCTGTTCCTGACCGTATTGGCGCTGCTGGCGAGTACTCGAATGCTCAAGCGGGAGGGCACCGTCGGGTCAAATGCCCGAGTATTGACCGGAGCTCTGGGGCTGTTGTCCGTGCTTCGATTCAATGTTGTGGCAGCACTGCTGCTGGCGATGGGATGTGCGCTGCTGTCTGGCGTTCAACGCCCTGCCTGGCGCAGTATCGTGATAGGCCTGGCGGGGCTTATCGCCCTGGTTGCGATAGCATCGCAATTTGGCCCGGGGTTTCGGACCGCCCTTGATAACAGCTTGCCGGGTCAGATCGTGATGGAAAACGTTCAGATCTTCCAGGGTGCCGAACGGGTGCTGGAGGCTGCCCGACGGACCGGGGATGCGCACGAGGCTGGCGTCAACAGCGTACGCCAGCAATGGCATACCCGTCTTCGTGAGCAACCCCTCTGGCTGAATGGGGTGAAGGCCATAACCCGGACTCTGATGGGACCTTATCCATGGGTGGCCCTGACGCACGGGCTATCGGGTAACAATTTTTACGAACTTATGTATCCAGGAATGACCCTCTGGCTTTTCTTTCTCCCGGCCCTTTTGTTCGCGGGGTGGCGCTTGTCTTGGCGGCATCAGCCCGCTCTCCTGATGTGCCTCATATGGCTGGCGGCCGAGGCGGCCATTTATATCATCGGCTACGGTGAGTTTGGGGGGCGTGAACGTATCATCGCGATGCCGCTGATGTGGATTTTGGCAACGAAGGGTATGTTGATGATGGCTCGCCATCAATCAGAGGACTAGCTCATGGCCACTTTAAGAATTTGTCACGTTATCACCGGACTCCACATGGGCGGAGCGGAAATGATGCTCTTCAGGCTGTTGTCTGCCACTCACCGGGAGCGGTACGAGCCGGTGGTGATATCGTTGATCAACAAAGGCTCATTGGGGGCGCGGATTGAGGCCCTTGGTATTCCGGTCTACACGCTGGATATGTCACCGGGACTGCCAGCGGTGCGGGGTGTATTCAAACTCATCCGCCTGGTACGGCAGCTCAATCCCGCGGTCCTGCAGGGATGGATGTACCATGGCAACCTGTTTGCCTCGCTGGCCGGTATATTCGCCAGATTGCCGGTCGTCTGGGGTATCCACCATTCGCTCCACGATCTCTCCGCCGAGCGATGGGGGACTCGGGCGGTGATAAGGGCCAGTCGGTGGTGCTCTCGTCTTCCTGCGGCGACGGTGTACGTCAGTCGGGTCAGCGCCGATCAGCATCAGTGTCTGGGCTTCCAGGATCGACAGCGGGTGTTGATCCCTAATGGTTTTGACGGGGATACGTTCAAGCCTGATGCCGAGGCCAGGGCGGATTTTCGTGCTGAAGTGGGTGCCGGCGATCGTGATGTGCTGATCGGAATGATCGCGCGTCTGCACCCAATGAAAGATCATGACAACCTGTTTTCTGCTATCGCAAAATTAACCCGATCATTCACGTCGGTGAAGCTGATACTGGCGGGATCACGCGTTGATCACGCCAATGTCGATCTTAAGGACACACTGGCAGCTTACGGGCTGGATTCACATACGGTGATGCTGGGCGAGCGCAGTGACACCGCACGCATTATGGCGGGTCTGGATATCCAGTGTGTAAGCTCTTCTCACGGCGAGGCTTTCCCCATGGTCGTTGGCGAGGCCATGGCTTCGGGTGTGCCTTGCGTGGTGACGGATGTCGGTGATGCCGCATGGTTGGTAGGGGATGGCGGCCTGGTGGTGCCTCCGAGGGACAGTGATGCCCTGGCAACCGCCTTGAGTGAATTGATTCAGATGGGACCCGAACTCAGGCGCATCAGGGGGGAGGTTGCCCGTCAGCGTGTGCTGGCGCATTTCTCTCTGGAACTCACGGCTGACGCCTATCATGGACTGTACGAACAACTGTTGCAAAAAGCCCCCGTCCTTGCGGGCTGACACAAACCCCTATCAGACCAGCTTATGAGTGGATTTGCCGGATTTCTTGATCGCTCCGAATCGACCAGCCCTGATCGCCTGAGCGAAATTGTGGGTCGCATGACCGAAACCCTGCTGCATCGAGGACCCGATGAGGGCGGGATCTGGACGGATCCCATGGCCTGTGTGGCAATCGGGCATAGGCGGCTTGCCATAGTCGATCCCGGTGCCACCGGTCAGCAACCCATGATGTCCGGCAATGGTCGCTATGTCGTCGCCTTCAATGGCGAGATCTACAACCATATGGACCTGCGAAAAGAACTGGATGGCCTATCTGCCATTCCCGATCATCCCCTCTTTGACAGTCCTCCCCAGACAGACACCTCTCCGGCAAACTCCGGCCTTTGGCGTGGTCATTCCGATACGGAAACCCTGCTGGCGGCCATAGCGTCGTGGGGTGTGGGAGAAACGCTCAAGCGATCTGTCGGCATGTTCGCCTTTGCTCTGTGGGACCGGCACGACAAAGTGCTTTATCTGGCCCGTGACCGATTGGGCGAAAAGCCGCTTTACTACGGCTGGCAAGGCACCACTCTGCTGTTTGGCTCCGAACTCAAGGCTTTCAGGCCGCATCCGGACTTCAGGGCGGAGATTGATCGGGACGCGCTGACCTTGTTTCTACGCCATAGTTATGTCCCGGCGCCCCACACCATCTATCAAGGCATTCGAAAGCTGCCGCCCGGCACCTTTATCGCTCTTGGGCTTCACCGTTACGACAATCACCCGGTTTCCTACTGGACGGCGCAGGATGCCGCTTTGCGTGGACAGCGACAGCCGTTTGAAGGCACCGAGCAGGCTGCGGCAGACACCCTGGAAGGTCTGTTAGGTCAGGCAGTGGCAACCCGAATGACGGCTGATGTTCCGCTGGGTGCCTGTCTTTCGGGCAGCCTTGGCTCGAGCCTGGTCGTCGCCTCAATGCAGGCGCACGCCTCGTGGCCCGTGAAAACCTTTACTGTTGGCTTTGACGGGCAGGAGGACAGCGAGGCAGAACAGGCGAGGGCTGTTGCCCAGCATCTTCGCACCGAGCATACCGAACTCCGGGTAACACCAGAGCAGGCTTTAGCCGTGATCCCGAGTCTGCCGTCGCACTATGATGAACCGTTCGCCGATTCATCGCAGATCCCGACCATTCTGGTTTCGCAGTGGGCCCGTCAGCATGTCACCGTGAGTCTGTGCGGCGATGGCGCAGATGAGTTGTTCGGTGGTTACAGTCGCTATTTATCGGCCATGAAGCTTTGGCGACGATGGCGCTTTTTTCCCGGTAACGTCCGCACGGCACTGGCAGGTCTGTTGACCGTGGTACCGCCACATGCCTGGAACACCGCGTTTCGTGGACTAGGCTTCCTGTTGCCTGCCGGCTTACGCTATGCCAGTCCCGGCGACAAACTGCACAAACTGACCCGTATCCTCGGCGCCAGACGACCCGAGGACATCTACCTTGAGCTGATTTCCCGGTGGAAAGAACCGAGTCGTGTGGTCATAGGTGCCAACGAACCGCAAACGGTGCTGAATGACCCCCTCAAATGGCCGGAGCTGCGTGATAGTGAGCATCGCATGATGTACCTCGACACCATGAGCTATTTGCCCGATAACCTTCTGACCCGGGTCGATCGCGCCGCGATGGGCGTCAGCCTAGAGACTCGCATGCCCTTCCTTGATCACCGGATCCTGGAGTTCGCCTGGCGTCTGCCCGTTAGCCTGAAGATACGCGAAGGGGAGGGCGAGTGGTTGCTGCGGCAGGTGCTCTATCGCTACCTGCCGCAGGCCTTGGTGGCCCCTCCCAGGAGGGGCTCTGGGGTTCCGGTTGATGTCTGGTTACGCGGTCCGCTTAAGGGCTGGGCGGAAGCACTGATCGAACCCAAACGGCTGAAAGCCGAAGGTTACTTCAGCCCTGCCCTGGTAAAGGAAACATGGAGACAGCACCAGTCGGGCCGGCAGAACAGGGCGGCTTGTCTCTGGACTGTTTTGATGTTTCAGGCCTGGCTGGAGGCGCAGTGAACGGGGGTGCTATCGGCTCACGTTTGCGGGAAATAACGGCCATCCGCCATGACTTTATATTCAGTTACCTTTAGTAGAGAAACAACCGGTGTCAGCTCCCAAAATACTTTTCTTTGTCACTGAGGACTGGTTTGTCTGTTCTCACTGGTTGCCGCATATCAGCGCCGCCCATGCCGAGGGATATGAGGTCTATGTCCTGACCCGGGTATCCAGACATCAGGCGGTCATCGAGGCGCGGGGTGCCACCGTTATCCCTCTGCCGATTCAGCGCAGTAGTCGAAACCCGCTGCGTGAACTTCAGCTACTTGTGCGGATTATTCGCGTCTATCGTGATATCAGGCCCGATCTGGTTCAGCATATTGCAATGAAGCCGGTTATCTATGGGACGCTCGCGGCTCGCTTTATGGGGAGGAAGTCGGCTGTCGTTAACTATGTGGCTGGCTTGGGCTGGCTTTTTACGGCTACCAGTGCGATGGCTCAATTGACGCGTCTGCCACTGACCTTGGCGCTGCGGGTGGTATTGAATCAGGGGCATGTCATTGTCGAAAATCCGAATGACTATGCCCAAGTCAGCGCCCTGGGGGTGCCGGATGCCCAACTTACCCAGGTGCCGGGGGCAGGTGTTGATATGACCGAGTTTTCGCCGACTGAAGAGCCTCCGGGGCCGCCACTCATTCTGATGGCCTGCCGCATGTTATGGGCAAAGGGTGTTGGGGAATTTGTTAAAGCGGCTCAATTATTTCGTGAGCGCGGGTTGCCGGGCCGGTTCGTACTGGCGGGCAGTCCGGATGATGAGAATCCGTCGTCGGTACCGTTCGAGCAACTCGAGACCTGGCGTCGTGATGGGGTGGTCGAGTGGTGGGGACGCTGCGACGATATGCCTTCGGCTTTCGCGCAGGCCAGCATCGTTTGTCTGCCGACTGCCTACGGCGAGGGGGTCCCCAAGGTGCTGATTGAGGCTGCCGCAGCGGGTCGGCCTATCGTAGCCACCCAGATCCCGGGCTGCCGTGAAATTGTTCGCGACGGGGATAATGGTCTGCTGGTGCCCATCCATGATGCCGAGGCGCTGGCCCAGGCCCTGGCCACACTGGCCGACAATCAGGCGTTAAGACAGCGGATGGGCCGTAGGGGCAGAGCCATTGCGCTGGCGGATTTCTCGGTTCAGGAGGTGATAGTGCGGGTCATGGCGCTCTACCGGTCTTTACTCGCCTGAACGTAAACGGCGCATCAAGCGACTGATTTAATTGCCGGCCACGGTCATCTGTTCGAGCAATATCGATCCGGTGCGGGTATTGCCGCGCAGGTCGACGTCATTGCCTACGGCCTGCAACGTCAGGAACATGTCGCGGAGATTGCCGGCGATGGTGATTTCCTCGACCGGGTACTGAATCACGCCATTCTCTACCCAGAAACCTGCAGCGCCCCGTGAATAGTCGCCCGACACCAGATTCACACCCTGGCCCATCAGTTCCGTGACCAGCAAGCCGGTACCCATGTGGTTTAACAGGCCCTGCAGATCCATCTCACCCGGGTCGATGATCAGATTGTGAACACCGCCCGCATTACCTGTGGAGATCATGCCTAGCTTGCGGGCCGAGTAGGTGCTGAGGACATAGGCTTCCAGCACACCGTCCCTGACCAGATGGTGCGGACAGGTGCGAACGCCCTCGGCGTCATAGGGAACACTGCCGAGTGCTTTTTTCAGGTGCGGTTGCTCATGGATATTCACAAAGGCAGGGAATACCGCCTTGCCGAGATGATCCAGCAGAAAAGATGACTTCCGGTAAAGATTGCCGCCGCGGATTGCACCGATGAAGTGGCCTAGCAGACCCGAGGCCACATCGGCGGCGAAGATGACTGGACACTGGCGGGTGCTGAGACTCCGGGCACCCAGTCGTCGGAGGGTGCGTTCTGCCGCGATGCGGCCAACGTCTGCGGGAGATTGCAGGTCGTTAGCGTCGCGGGCAACCGTCCACCAGTCGTCGCGTTGCATCTGGCCGTCCCGCTCACCGATCACCGAAACGCTCAGGCTGTGGCGGCTGGAGGCATAACCATGGAGGAAGCCCAGACTGTTACCCATGACCCTGAGGCTCTGGACGGTATTGAGGCTGGCACCCTCGGAGTTGCTGATGTCGCTGTGAAAGTCGCGGGCTGCTGATTCGCAGGCTATCGCCAGTCCGATGGCCTGCTCGGGTTCAATCTGCCAGGGATAATAGACGTCGAGATCCGGAAATTCGGTGGCCAGTAGCGCCGGATCCGGCAATCCGGCAAAGGGGTCTTCGGCGGCGTGGCGGGCGATGCGGCAGGCGGCCATCACGGTTTCACGCATCGCTGCTGGACTCAGGTCGCTGGTACTGGCCGAACCCTTGCGCTGACCCACATAGACGGTCAGCCCCAGGCCACGACTGCGATGGTGTTCTACCGTTTCCACCTCTCCCAGCCGGGCGGTGACTGACAGCCCGGATTCCATGCTGATGCCCGCCTCGGCCCCTGTGGCGCCCTGACGGTTGGCCTCATCCAGACATTCCTGCACCAGGGTCCGAAGTTGATCGAGTTGCGCTTTATCCGCGGCGGGAAGATTGGATTGGGTCACGAAAAATCCTGTTGTTCAAAAATGTAGTAACCGGGTCGGGGGACTGATGGCGCCATCGGGTCTCAGGCAGACTCTACCCGCGTACCGCCCACCGTGAGTCCATCGACCTTGAGCGTAGGTTGACCGACACCGACCGGGACGCTCTGGCCATCCTTGCCGCAGGTACCCACGCCGGTATCCAGTTGCAGATCGTTGCCGACCATACTGACCCGGGTCAGGACATCGGGGCCATTGCCGATCAGGGTTGCACCCTTGACCGGCCGGGTGATTTTGCCGTCTTCAATCAGGTAAGCCTCGCTGGCGGAAAAAACGAACTTGCCCGAGGTGATATCGACCTGGCCGCCACCGAAATTTTTGGCATAGAGTCCACGCTTTACTGACCCTATGATTTCGTCCGGGTCATGCGGGCCGGCCAGCATGTAGGTATTGGTCATGCGCGGAAGCGGCAGGTGTTGATAGGATTCCCGCCGACCATTGCCGGTGGGGGCAACGCCCATCAGGCGGGCGTTCTGCTTGTCCTGCATATAGCCTCGCAGTATGCCGTTCTCGATCAGCGTGGTGCAGGCTGTGGGGGTGCCTTCGTCATCAATGGTGAGGGAGCCCCGGCGGCCCGGCAGTGTGCCATCATCGACCACCGTGCAGAGTGGCGAAGCGACCTGCTCACCGACGCGGCCTGAGAAGGCGGAGGTTCCCTTGCGATTGAAGTCACCCTCAAGGCCATGGCCGATCGCCTCATGCAGCAGGATGCCCGGCCAGCCCGAGCCCAGCACGACGGTCATGTTACCGGCCGGTGCTGCTTCGGCGGTGAGATTTACCAGCGCCTGCCTGACGGCTTCGCGTGCGTATTCGGAGGCGCGGTCGCCTTCCAGAAAGTAGTGGTAGTCCGTGCGCCCGCCGCCACCATAGCTGCCCTGTTCGCGCCGACCGTCCTGTTCTACCAGTACGCTGACGTTGAGCCTGACCAACGGTCGCACATCACCCTGCATGGCACCATCCTGGCCCATCACCAGGATGACCTCGTGACTGCCGGAAAGGCTGACGAAGACCTGCTCGACGCGGGGATCCAGACTGCGGCATTCTGCATCAAGCCGCTTGAGCAGGGCGATCTTGTCTTCCTCCGGGAGTGACTGCAGCGGGTCAAACGGCAGGTACAGTGCCGGCGGGCGATGGTTGCCGGCCAGCGGTCGGCTGCCTTCCTGCCCCGACCGGGTAATGGCGCGGGCACTTTTGGCGGCTTCCAGCAGGGCGGGGAGGGCGATGTCATCGCTGTAGGAGAAGCCGGTTTTCTCGCCCGCGACGGCGCGAATCCCCGCGCCTTGATCAATGCTGTGACTGCCTTCTTTCACGATCCCGTCTTCAAGTCCCCAGGACTCATAGCGGGTGGCTTGCAGGTAAATGTCAGCAGTGTCGATGGCGCCGCCCAGGAGGTGGCCCATTACGCGTTCGAGATCATGGTCTGCGAGCCCCGCAGGTTCCAGCAGGGTGTGTTGTGCAATCGCAAGCGCTTCTTGGGTCATAGTGGAGGTCCGGTAAGGTCTTAAGCTGGCTGAGGCAGGCTCTCGGATCAGCGACAGTAGAGTTTGGTGTGCGCCAGTGCAGGGAAGGCCGCGCGTACCTTTTCGAGCCGGTCGCGATCAAATTCTGCAGTGACCACGCCCGAGCCCTGCGAGAGACTGGCCAAAACAGCGCCCCATGGGTCGATGATCATGCTGTGACCGAAGGTTTCGCGGCCGTTAATGTGAAAACCGCCCTGATTGGCGGCAATCGTGTAACAGAGATTTTCGACCGAGCGGGCGCGGACCAGAATCTCCCAGTGCGCCGCCCCGGTGCGGGCGGTGAAGGCGGAGGGCACGGCCATGATGTCCATGCCGACTGCTGCCATCTGCCGGTAAAGTTCAGGAAAGCGGATGTCGTAACAGACCGAGAGGCCGAGGCGGCCGAAGGGGGTGTCGATGACCAAGGCATCCTCGCCCGCTTCAATGGTGGCGGATTCCTGATAACTCTCCTCGGTGCCGGGTACGCTGACGTCAAACAGGTGAATTTTGTCGTAGCGGCCTACCCGCTGGCC
>JBKCCF010000065.1:0-2021 GCA_046305255.1 Methylococcaceae bacterium | reverse complement strand
ATGTCGCAGGACTTATTAAAGGCGACAGCCGAGCAGAAGGCGCGATCAACAGAGAGCTCAGCCTAACCTGGGGCGATGTCTTGCCTCCGGATAACCGAATCATTGCCGGTACGTGGTGGCACTCGACGGCTGTGGGTGTCTCCATTGAGCAGGAACTGGCGAAGCGGTTGGGGATAGCCTTGGGCGATCGGCTGAGTTTTTCCATTGGCGGGCAGACCCTGATCGCCGCTGTCACCAGCACTCGCAGCGTACAGTGGGACAGCATGACCCCAAATTTCTACATGATCTTTTCGCCCGGCGCACTGGATGGCTACCCACACACCTGGCTGACGAGCTTTCATGTTCCGGCAGCCGACAAGATGACATTGCCCCGCCTGGCGAAGGCGTTCCCTGGCATGACATTGCTGGCAGTCGATGCCCTAATCGGCCAGTTTCAGGCTATCGTGCAGCAAGTAACCTTGGCGGTAGAGTTTGTTCTGGCACTCGCTCTGCTGGCCGGGTTTACCGTGCTGTTCGCGACGGTGCGGCTGACGTTGGACGAAAGGGCGCATGAAAATGCAGTGATTCGGGCCATGGGCGGCGAGCAACGCCTGATCAGACAGGCACAATGGGTAGAGTTTGGATCCTTGGGTGTGATGGCAGGCTTGATCTCGGCACTGCTGGCGGAATTAATTGTATGGGTAGTCTACAGCCAGGTGTTGGAACTGGACTACCGAATTCATTGGTGGAATTTTATGCTGAGTCCCATCTTGGGCGGGCTAGCGGTAGGCGTTGCAGGTTATTTAAACACCCGCAGGGTTGTGACAATCAGCCCATTGGAAGTTTTGAGGCAGTTTTAAAGCACTTGAAAGGCGCTGAGCGGAGTGTTTTCGCCCAGCGCCGGATAGGATTAGCCGCCCTTGACGTTGACCTTGGAAGTCCAGCCGGACTTGCCTTCGCATTCCCCTTCCGTCACTTTAACCTTGACGAAAGGAAGCTGCCCCACAATCTGCTCCTCTTCGACTGTCGCCTTGGTGCCCGACTTGGCAACACATACGCTCTTTTCCTTGTCTTCTTCCGCATCAGATGCGCTCAAAAGGCCGGGGATAGTCGTAACATGGGAGTTTCCGCCATTGGGGTTCTCCAGCGTTACGCTTTGGCCACTGCTGACCGCAGTCTTGACATGAACCTGACCATCACCGCCCCCCCCCAGGGCCATGGCGAGTGCACCCACCACAACGGCCCCCAGGACCCCATATAGAATCTTTGGGTTGGCCTTGAGATTGTTGATCAGATTCGCTGCATTGTTGTTGTCTTCGGACATTGGGCTACCTCCTCGTTATACTTATATTCAGGACAAAAATCGAAGACCATCGCCAACGCAAATTATCATGTTGCCATATCAATGCAAACTGTTAATTGACGCTCGCTACTGTCCAAGGAATGGGGCAGGGTTTGATATGGGTTGCACCGAATCAAGCCACGTTGAGCTCGCTCACGCTACCTAGCCTCGAACATTAGCGCATGGGACACCGCAATCTTCGCCTAAGTTCCATAATCAGGCCTTTCCATCGCATGATTAGCATCGTACCGTCACATCCGAGGTGCGAATGATAGCCACCAACAGCACCCCTCAAACGTGCCAAAATTGCTGCATATGAGTGATAAAAAACCCGTTGGAACTGTCCCGCCCTCCCCGGCTATAGCATCGTTTATTGATCAGCTGGCCAGGCTGCCCACGGTTCGCCCGGTCGAACCCAAGGCACGGTTGATGTTCGCCATGGATGCAACCGCCAGTCGGGAGGCCACCTGGCGCGAGGCCAAACGCATACAGGCGGAGATGTTCGAGATTGCCACCCGTTCTGGCGGTCTGGAGATTCAACTCTGCCACTATCAAGGGATGGCGGAATTCAGGGCCTCAACGTGGCTTGGTGATGCCGGCGCATTGCGTCGGGAAATGGAGCAAGTGACTTGCGTAGGGGGCCTGACACAGATTGGCCGAGTGTTGAACCACGCGTTGGGACTTGCCCGCAGCGGCAAGC
>JBKCCF010000064.1:0-9931 GCA_046305255.1 Methylococcaceae bacterium | reverse complement strand
GATGCGCTTCATCAAGCCAGGACTGGTAGGGGCCTTCCTCAGGCAGGTTCCGCGTCACGATCTTTTCGGAATAGACCGTACTTGATACCGGTGGTTTTTCGATATCCGCGTTTTGCCATATCCCCTGCAGTTTATTGTCCCGATCAAACCGTGGCACGGTAACCGGACTCAGGCCGCCCACTCCAACCACAATACCTCTGATGGCACCGGGTTTGTCGCCAAACTGGGCGCGAACCGTTTGCGGCGGTGTTTCCTGGCCGTCGGTCATAAAGACCAGTCGGGTGCCGTTGGCTTTTTTCTTCAGCTCTCTCAGGGCGTGATAAAGGCCCATTTCGACATGCGAATCGGCCGACCATGCCATACGCCAATCGACCTGTGCCAATACATCCTCAATCACACTGAAATGCCCGCAGACCTCAAGGGGTTCAAACAGAAAATGCACAGTCTGGGTCGTGAACAGGCCTATTCCCACCTCTGAACCGCAGGGTAGCCTCTCCAGCACCCTGCTGACAGCGGCCTTGGCGTAGCCCAGACGATCCGCCGGCAGACCGGCCTGATGGTAGTCGCGGGCATTCATGCTTTGGGTAATGTCCAGTACGAAGCTGTAGCGATAGGCCTTGCGCGAGAACGATAGTTGAGGATTGCCAAGGGCACTGAGTGTGAGCAGAGCTGCGAGGGCTAGAAAAAACACCCGCCAATGGGTTTTTAGCCAGCCCCAGGCGACCCTTAGCCGCTTCACGGGCCACCACCGGGGATACTGGGTAGCGTCGCGAATACACTACTTTTTGAGCCCTGAAAGTCGGTTTTGGGCTGTTCCTTGGGAGGCGGCGTGATACGGAACGCGTATTCAAGATTGTAGCGAGCATCCCACAGCCCTGGTTCAAGTCCCAGCGCTGCGTGGAGATTCTCCTTGGCAGCCGCCAGTTGATTATTGATGCGTACATACTCAAGCAAGCCGCGTTCCTTCCATAGTTTTGCGGCATCCTGCAGATAGAGGGTCCCCAGGTTGTAATGAACCCGCGCCCGTAAGTGAGCATCATCGCGTTCCAGCAATGGGCCATAAATCTGTATGGCCTCCAGCGGTTTGCCGCTCCGTTGCAGGCTTAAGGCTTTGGCTAACGCCAGTTCCGGGGCCAGGTTAGTCGTTACGCCAATCTTTTCCGGTTCATTCAGCCGCTGATTGTCAGCGATCAGCCGACGTAACTCATAGGCCTCGTAAGAAGCACCGCCGAGTGTCAACACCAGGGTAGCCCCGATCACGACGGAGGCTGAAAGGCGTGAAGTCAGATAGAGGATCAGGCGTGCCACGATCGCACCTCCAGGGTTTTGGCAGCCAACAGCAAGAGCATCAGGCCGAGCGCTACGGCGAAACAGACGGCTGACAAGTCCTGGCGTGGGCGCTGCTCGCGGTACTTGATGGGCTGATTTTCCAGGGCCTCGACTGCACTGATAGCGCGTTGCATCGCGTCCGGGTTTTCGGCCTCGAAAGCACGGTAGGGCACACCCAGGGTCTGAAAGTAGTGGTTGAGGAAATACTCGGGGGTTTGACTTTCATTGGGGTTCGCGGGTTTTTCCGACAGCGGGGCGCTGGTCGGATTGCGGAGATAAATCCAGTACAGACTGCTGCGTGTCTCCTGAAACCACTGACGCAACCGGTCGCGGGTGACATCGTCAATTTGTGCAGCGCCATCGGAGACCAGCAGTATGATGCGTGCGCCGGTCATCGGCTTGCCGCTGAAAAAATCGAGGGCCATGGCAAGACCCGGGGCCATGCTGGTCACACCATGCCCCCGTGCACCCGCCGCAGCAATGGCCGCCTGAATGGCGACATGATCATCAGTCAGTGGCATGAGGTAGATCGGGGCCGCGGCAAAACCGACCATCGCAAAAATGTCATGCGGCCTGCGCCCGACGAATTCCGACAGCAAGTCGCGAGCCACCGCGCTTTTGGATTCGCTGCTGCGTGCACCCATGTGTCTGCCGGTGAAGTTATCGTTCATGCTACTGCTGCGATCAAGCAGCAGCACGATGTGGGCGCCGGTACCCATGCGATCCACCCATTGCTCGCGCAGATAGGGGCCGGCTATTCCGAACACCAGCATCAGTACGGCAGCGCTCCCGGCCCCGCGTAGCCCCCGGTCTATCCATATGGAAAGGTTATCCTCAGGCAGCATTGCGATACTGGAATACTGCAGGCTGTCTTGACCTCGCCGGAACCAGGGGGTCAGCGCAAAACCCGCCAGTAACAAGGCCCAGGGTTGCATGAAACCCAGGCTCACGCCGCTCTCCGTTCGGCTGCCGCCAGCCGTTTGGCAAGCATTACCAGGGATTTGGCTGATGCCGTCAGGTCGAGGGCAGAACTGTCCGATGCAAAGAACAGCTGGTTTGAAAGGCTGAAAAAAGCCTCTAATTCGGCTTCAAGTTCGGTAAAACTCGGTTTTTTAGAACAAAACAGGCCGACTTGACCGCCAAACAGGGTGCCACCGTGACTCTGATCAAGGCCTGCGTGCAGTGTCCTCACCGCAGAACTGAGGCGTTCCCGGGTCAAGGGGGCTTGCAACAGCCGGCTAATGTCCCGCCGCGCCTGCAGGAGCGGTCGTGTGCGTCGCAGTCCCCGCCAATAGTGGCTGCCGGCATAAAGTCCGATTGTCGTGGTCGCCATAAGCCATAGCCACAAGCGGCGCCAGTGGGCATCCGTCGGCATCGGTTCCGCCAGCATGGGGGGACGCAATTCCACCTCTTCCGATGACAGAGTGACCGGAATGATCGGTAGCAGGGCGATGGGCCAGTCCGGTCCCGTGGTATCCCGCGGCGACGCCCCGCCGAAGTGCAGGGTAAGTCCCGGGATAATCACCTGCTCGGGGCCGCTTAGGCCCTTGAATATCTGGTACTGCAAATAGATGTGGTGGATCTGCCCCGTGGGACCGGGTTGGCTGTCCCAGTGAATGTCGCGGATATCCAGCCAGTCATTGACCGGGCCCGGGCCGGGCAGGGCGGTGGTGTCCAGCATCTCATCAGCCGAGGTGGTGACGGTCAAAGTCTGGCGTACCACATCGCCCATGACATAGCCGAAATTCCGCTCTGAATCGACCTCAACGCGGGGCGGAGCCGTGATCGCCAGCGGCTCTCCCGAAATCACCAGCAGCAGGACACCGGTTGCGAGTCCTGGCCTGGCTCCCCTAGGCCAGAGCCTTGCTGGCCACTTCATAAACATCCCGGGAAATGTTGTCGCTAGCCGCTATCCTCTGTAACTGCTCGCGCATCAGGGTTTGTCGGTCGCTATCGTAACGCCGCCAGGGAGTCAGTGCGGTCAGCATGCGCGCAGCCATCTGCGGATTGATGGCATTGAGGGCGATGACATGATCGGCCAGGAACCGGTAGCCCGAGCCGTCACTGGCATGAAAGCTGACTGGGTTGGACTGGCTGAACGCGCCAATCAGTGAGCGGACCTGGTTGGGCAGGCGCAGATCGAAAGCCGGGTGATGTACCAGCGCTTCGACACGGGCCAGCGTTCCGGGCAGACCGTTGGTGGCCTGCAGGGAGAACCATTTGCCGACAACTAGAGGGTCGGCATGCCATTGCTGGTAGAACGCCGCCAGACAGGTGTCGCGCTGCGGGTTGTGGCTATGAGTGATGGCGGTTAGCGCGGCGATCCGGTCGGTCATGGTGCGCGAGGTTTCGAACTGGGTCACCGCCAGGGCGTGAGTGGCCGATGTTTCACGTTCGGTCAGATAGCTCAGGCAGGTATTCTTGAGACGACGTCGACCTATGGTGGCAGCATCAAACTGATTGAAGTCATCCCGGTGATGACCGTGATAGAGAGCGGTCAGTTCAGGCTCGAGGTGCGTGGCCAGTCCCTGCTTCAAATACTGGCGGGCGGCATGGACGGCGACGGGGTCGATGATCTCAAGCGAGGCGCTGACATAATCTTCGGAGGGCAGGGTGAGCAGCAGGGCACAGTAGGAAAGGTCAGTGCCGGGGTTTCGTACGATGTGGCGATAGGCCTCAATCAGCAGGGGCGGGATGGGCCCGGGACTTTTGCCCTCACTGATCTCATGGGCCATGTTGAGCATCATGCGGGTCGCGAGTTGCTGGCCCGCATCCCAGCGGTTGAAGGCGTCAGTGTCGTGTGCAAACAGGAAAGCCAGTTCATCATCGGGCCGCGCCTGCTGCAGTTTTACCGGTGCCGAAAATCCCCGCAGGGCAGAAATGGCAGGTGCGTAAGGCAAATTGATGAAGGTGAACCGTTGGTCGGCTTCGCGAATGTGCAGAATACGGGTGGTTACTGCGGCGGGTTGTTGCTCGCCTTCGAGTTGCATGGGGAGCTCGGTGCCATCCGGTCCGAGTAGTCCCAGCGCCAGTGGGATATGCAGGGGCGCCTTGGTCGGCTGATCCGGCGTTGCGGGACAGCTTTGTTTTACCCTGAGTTCCAGCCGGCCACGGGCGCTATCGTAGTGACTGGCTATTTCCAGTTCAGGCGTGCCGGATTGACTGTACCAGAGACGGAACTGACCGAGGTCGATCTGGTTGGCTTCCTCCATGCACCGGATAAAGTCCTCGCAGGTCACGGCCTGTTCATCGTGGCGCTGGAAATACAGATCGGTACCCTTGCGGAAGCCCGCCTTGCCCAGCAGGGTGTGCAGCATCCGGACTACTTCGGCACCTTTTTCATAGATGGTCAACGTGTAGAAATTGTTGATCTCGATATACGATTCGGGTCGTATCGGATGGGACAGAGGGCCGGCATCCTCGGCAAACTGCCGGGTACGGAGCATATTGACTTCATCAATCCGCTTGACCGCGCGTGAATTACGGTCAGCCGAGAATTCCTGATCCCGGAACACCGTCAGTCCCTCCTTGAGACTCAGCTGGAACCAGTCACGGCAGGTGATGCGGTTACCGGTCCAGTTGTGAAAGTACTCGTGGCCGATCACCCCTTCAATGTGTTCATAGTCGGCATCGGTAGCGGTGTCGGGTCGAGCCAGTACGTACTTGGTATTGAAGATGTTAAGCCCCTTATTCTCCATGGCGCCCATGTTGAACTGACTCACCGCCACAATCATGTAGAGGTCGAGATCGTATTCACGGCCGTAGGCATCCTCATCCCAGCGCATGGCATTTTTGAGCGAAGCCATGGCATGGCCACATTTGTCGAGATCATGCTTTTCGACAAAGATGCGCAGGGTGATCTCGCGACCGGAACGGGTGGTATAGCGGTCTTCCAGCCACTCCAGCTGGCCACCGACCAGGGCAAACAGGTAACAGGGCTTGCGGTAGGGATCGACCCACTTCACCCAGTGCCGATTATCCAGCAGATCACCGCCACCCATCGGATTGCCATTGGACAGCAATACCGGAAAACGTGTTTTGTCGGCTACGAGGGTAGTGGTGTAGATCGCCATGATATCGGGACGATCAGGGAAGTAAGTGATCTTGCGGAAACCCTGCGCCTCGCACTGGGTGCAAAACAGCCCATCAGACAGGTACAGCCCTTCCAGCGCAGTGTTAGCCGCCGGGTTAATCTGGGTTACGACTTCCAGCTCGAACGGATGGTCGGGAACGTCATTGATAACCAGCATTTCGCTGGTCTGGCTATAGCGGTCAGCAGCGACAACGTGACCATCTATTTTGAGCGAATTAAGGCTCAACGCCTCGCCATCCAGCGTTAAGGCGGGGGTTGTCCTGCTGGATGCCGGGTTCCGCCGCAGTGCGAGCTTGGCAGTCACCCGGGTAGCGTTTTCTTCCAGTTCAATGTAGAGATCGACCGTGTCGACCAAAAAGTCGGGCGGCGTGTAATCCTTAAGCAGAATGGCTTTGGGTGTGGCGTCTCGCATGATGGCGTCTCATTTGGCCAGGTTGGCAGATAGGCCGGTGGCAGCTCTCTTGCGGCGCGCTGAACCGGCGGGCGTGCGACAGAATAACAAGGCAGTGCGGCCACCGTCCAAAGCGATTTCGTTGTTGCCACTGCCGGCGTCATCAATTGAAACAAGCGGCTGTGGAGCCAAAGGGCGCTGCTGCGTATAATGCAACGTTTTTACTGCGCTGCACGCTGTCACGTGCAGACAGTAGCCCCTAACGAGTTGTTCTAGCCGAATGAGTGCCTTCGCCAAAGAGATCATCCCGGTCAATCTCGAAGATGAGATGAAACAGTCCTACCTCGATTACGCCATGAGTGTGATCGTGGGTCGTGCACTGCCCGATGTTCGGGATGGACTGAAGCCGGTACACCGCAGAGTACTGTTCGCCATGCACGAGTTGGGGAACGACTGGAACAAGCCCTACAAGAAATCTGCCCGTGTGGTCGGTGATGTAATCGGTAAATATCATCCCCATGGTGATTCCGCCGTGTACGACACGATCGTCCGTATGGCACAGCCGTTCTCGCTGCGATACATGCTGATTGACGGTCAGGGTAACTTCGGCTCGGTAGATGGTGACCCACCTGCTGCGATGCGTTATACCGAAGTGCGCATGGCGCGGATCGCGCACGAACTGCTGGCAGATCTGGAAAAGGATACCGTCGACTTCACGCCCAACTACGACGAGTCCGAAAAGGAACCATCGGTGCTGCCGACCCGGGTGCCCAACCTGCTGGTCAACGGCTCGGCCGGTATAGCGGTGGGTATGGCGACCAACATTCCGCCGCACAATCTGACCGAGGTGATTGAGGCCTGTCTGCTGCTGATTGCCAATCCCGATGCCAGCATCGAAGATCTCATGGCCTGTATCCCAGGTCCTGATTTTCCGACGGCGGCGATCATTAATGGTGCCAGCGGCATCCGCGAGGCCTACCTGACCGGTCGTGGTCGCATCTACCTGCGGGCCAAATGCGAGTTCGAAGACGACAATGGCCGCACGAGCATCATCGTCAATGAGCTGCCTTATCAGGTCAACAAGGCGCGACTGATGGAGAAGATTGCCGAGTTGGCCAAGGAAGGCAAACTGGAAGGTATTTCTGGCTTGCGCGACGAGTCTGACAAGGACGGTATGCGCATGGTGATAGAACTGAAACGGGGTGAGATGCCCGAGGTGGTGCTGAATAATCTTTATCAGCAGACCGCAATGCAAAACGTCTTTGGCATCAACATGGTCGCATTGATTGATGGCCGCCCTCGCTGCCTCAACCTGAAAGAGATTATTGCCGCCTTCATTGATCATCGCCGTGAGGTTGTCACACGACGAACGCTGTTTGAGTTGCGTAAGGCCCGCGACCGGGCCCATATCCTCGAGGGGCTGGCGGTGGCGCTGGCCAATATTGACGAAGTCATTGAACTTATCAAAAGTTCGCCCAGCCCTGCCATCGCCAAGGAGCGCTTGCTGGAGCGCCACTGGCGACCAGGCGTAGTATCCGACCTGCTGGCGAGGGCCGAAGATGCTGCCCGCTCCCGCCCCGAGACCCTGAGTCCGGGCTTTGGTCTTTCCGAACGAGGCTATCGGTTATCCACAGAACAGGCTCAGGCGATTCTCGATCTTAGGCTGCATCGCCTGACCGGTCTTGAGCAGGACAAGATCATCGCCGAGTACAGGGAAATTCTGGCGCGCATTGATGAACTGATGGCGATACTGGCCAGTGATGTGCGGCTGATGGAGGTGATTCGCGAGGAGTTGATCGCCATCCGTGACCCGTTCGGCGATCAGCGCCGCACACGGATTGTTGCGGATTATCTGGATTTGTCGCGGGCTGACCTGATCACCGAAGAAGATATGGTGGTAACTGTTTCGCATGAAGGTTACGTCAAGTCCCAGCCACTTAGCGCCTATCGGGCACAGCGTCGAGGGGGGCGAGGCAAGGCCGCAACCACCATGAAGCAGGAGGATTACATTGACAAGCTGATCGTGGCCAACACCCACGACACCATTCTCTGTTTCTCCAGCGTGGGCAAGGTTTACTGGCTGAAGGTCTACGAGTTACCTGTCGCCAGCCGCGTGGCGCGTGGCAAGCCGTTTGTCAATCTGTTGCCGTTGGAAACGGGCGAAAACATAAATGCCATTCTGCCCATCCGAGAGTTTGATGACGGCCATTACGTTTTCATGGCGACGGCCTCCGGCATTGTCAAGAAAGTGGCCTTGAAGGAATTTGAACGACCCCGCTCATCGGGCAAGATTGCCCTGGACCTGCGGCAGGATGACCGACTGGTGAATGTAGCGGTCACCGATGGTCAGCAGCATGTGATGCTGTTCAGTAATTCGGGCAAGGCGGTTTGCTTCCATGAGGACGAAGTCCGGGTGATGGGGCGCGGCGCCACCGGCGTCCGGGGCATGACCTTGCAGGAAGGACAGGAAATCATCGCACTGATCATAGGCACCGAGGGTTCGGTGCTCAATGTGACGGAAAATGGCTTTGGCAAGCGGACAGCCATCAGCGGTTTCCCCCGCCACCGTCGTGGCGGCCAGGGTGTCATCACCATGCAGACCAATGACCGCAATGGTGGTGTCGTCGGCGCCGTTCTGGTCCAGGATAACGATGAACTGATGTTGATTACCGATGCCGGAACGCTGGTGCGCACCCGCGTTGAAGAAATCCGTGAACTGGGCAGAAATACGCAAGGGGTCATGGTGATCCGCCTCAGTCCCGGCGAAAAGGTAGTGGGCGTCGACCGCATCCCCATGCTTGAGGGTGAGGACGATGAATCCAGTGAATACGACAATGATGAACAAGCAGAAGGAGTTTCTGATGACAAGGATTTATAACTTCAGCGCCGGCCCATCAATGCTGCCGACATCGGTTCTGGAGCAGGCCCGCGACGAATTGTGCGAATGGCACTCTACCGGTATGTCGGTAATGGAAATGAGTCATCGCAGCAAAGATTACGTGGGCATTGCCGAACAGGCCGAAGCCAGCTTCAGGGCCCTGCTCGCCGTGCCAGATAATTACAAGGTATTGTTTTTGCAGGGCGGTGCGACCGGTCAGTTTGCTGCAGTACCGATGAATCTATTGCGAGGCAAAACCGCGGCTAACTATGTCAATACCGGTATCTGGTCCAAAAAAGCTATCAGTGAAGCCAAGGCCTATGCCGAGGTGAAAATTGCGGCGTCTGCCGAAGCCACCCAATTTAGCGCCATACCAGAGCGCGATACATGGGAGGTTGATCCATCTGCCGCCTATTTGCATTACACCTCCAATGAAACCATCGGAGGGGTGGAATTTCATCAGATTCCTGATGCTGGCGGTCTGCCGCTGGTATCGGACATGTCATCCAACATCCTGTCCCGTCCGATTGACATCAGTCGTTTTGGGCTGATTTATGCCGGAGCCCAGAAAAATATGGGGCCCGCCGGCATCACTATGGTCATCGTGCGGGATGATCTCATCGGCGAGACCCTGAAGGGAACCCCCTCCATTTTTGATTACAAGGTGCAGGCCGATAACGGTTCCATGCTGAATACACCGCCTACCTACAACTGGTATCTACTCGGTCTGGTATTGTCCTGGGTGCAGGCCCAGGGGGGGCTGGATGCAATGGATGCCCACAATGACCGCAAGGCTGGCAAGCTGTACGGCGCGATCGATGCTTCTGATTTCTACTCGAATCCGGTAGCACCCGCCTGTCGTTCCCGCATGAATGTGCCGTTCCGCATCGCCAACCCTGATCTCGAAAAAACATTCCTGGCGGAAGCAAGGGCCGTGGGTCTGGTCAATCTCGAAGGCCATCGATCGGTCGGAGGTTTCCGCGCCAGTATCTATAACGCCATGCCCGAAGCGGGTGTGGATGCCCTGGTCGCCTTCATGAGCGAATTTGAGCGTAAGTACGGATAAAACCATGTTCAAAGTTCTGACATACAATAATATTTCTGCCGTAGGCCTGGACAAGTTTCCCCGCGACCTATACGAAGTTGCCTCAGAAATCCAGAATCCCGATGCGCTGATGCTGCGGTCATTTGATCTGCATGGCGTGGCGATTCCCGAGACGCTGAAGGTCGTTGGTCGCGC
>JBKCCF010000063.1:0-14931 GCA_046305255.1 Methylococcaceae bacterium | reverse complement strand
GTGGTTTGATCAGTGGCACAGGTGCTGTGCCCGACACAAAAACAAACGCAGCTGCAATTCTGCTCCACCATGCGAGGGCGTTCTTATGGCCTACTGCTGCCGTGGTTTTACCACGCTGAGCAACGCCTGTCGTGGCGAGGCCTGACAGATACTCTATCCTTTTGATTTAAAAAATAAACAGCGATGCGCAAAACTATCACCGACAACTGTCGCCTGTTAAAAGGCCCTTGTGTAGGCTATACTCCGCGCATGCGCCCGTAGCTCAGTTGGATAGAGTGTTGGCCTCCGAAGCCAAAGGTCGTACGTTCAAATCGTATCGGGCGCGCCACTTCCTCATTGCCTGTCGGTCCAGACTCTTGATCCCATGGTCTGCAGCCTGACAATCGGTCTTCAATCTGTGGATCCGGCTCTTGGTTTTGGGCCAATCCTTGACATGATTACTTGCAGTTCGTGAGCAATCACCCTCGCGGCTAGAGCAAATAGAGTCAACCCAAGATCATTTTTGCAAATCAGCAAAGAGCGCTGCCCTGATTGGCGCGGTTAGAGCAAGTCTACGCCTACAACACAAAAGCCCCGTAAACGGGGCTTTTGTGTTGTAGGGGATAGGGGAAAATCCCCTATGCCTTACTTGTGATACGAAACCAGCCGTTCCACTTCGTTCTTGGAACCTAGTATCACCGGTACACGCTGATGCACGCCGATAGGCTGAATATCAAGAATGCGCTCGCGACCGGTGCTGGCCACGCCGCCGGCTTGTTCAATGATGAAACCCATGGGATTGGCTTCATACAGCAGACGTAAGCGACCACCCTTGGTCTTTAGCTTTTCGTCCATCGGATAGGTGAACAGGCCACCACGCATGAGCACGCGATAGACCTCGGCCACCATGGATGCCAGCCAGCGCATATTGAAGTCTTTCTCACGGCCGCCTGCCTTACCCTGCACACATTCGTCCACGTAGCGGCGCATGGGCTCTTCCCAAAACCGATGATTGGACATGTTAATGGCGAATTCGCTGGTGTCTTCCGGCACCCGGATATTCGGATGGGTCAGGACGAATTCACCGATATTACGATCCAGGGTAAAACCATTGACACCCTGACCTGTCGTCAGGATGAGGATGGTGGTCGGACCATAGATACAGAATCCAGCCGCAACCTGCGCCGTACCCTTCTGCATGAAGTCGTCAGCCGTAATCGTAGTCTTGCCTTCGGGCGCGCGCAGAATGGAGAAGATGGTGCCAATAGAAAGATTGACTTCAATATTCCCAGAGCCATCCAGTGGATCAAAGGCAACCAGATACTTGCCTTTCGGGTACTGTTCCGGAATGGGAATGATCTCGTCATTCTCTTCCGACGCCATGGCAGCAAGGTGGCCAGTCCACTCGAGCGACTTGATAAAGATGTCGTTGGACAGAATGTCCAGTTTCTTCTGGACTTCACCCTGTACGTTCTCGGAACCGATGACGTCGAGGTTACCCGCAAGAGCACCACGATTCACTTCGTGACCGATCGCCTTGCAGGCAGAGGCAATATCATTCAGTAACAGGGTGAGTTCTCCGGTTGCACCGGGAATTTTGCGTTGGTCGTTGATGAGAAATTGGGTCAGCTGTTGGCCTTGCATGTCGCCCTCCTAAATATGGTTATGATTATTTATAGTCCGGACACTGGGCCTTCCAGTCCTCTGGGGCCGCCGCCAGGATTTCGTCAACGCTTGCGATTTTCATCGCGTTGGTACCGCCCTTGGTCCCCATCAGATCACCTTTGGTCAAGATTAGCCTGTCATCACCCTGGACCAGACTCCGATTGAGGAACTCGTCGAGTATCGC
The DNA here is from genome assembly GCA_046305255.1 of Methylococcaceae bacterium. GTDB lineage: Bacteria > Pseudomonadota > Gammaproteobacteria > Methylococcales > Methylococcaceae > UBA6136. Next base: position 13,103 of record JBKCCF010000063.1, on the reverse strand, counting down.
CCGGTTAAGCACAGCATGATCATGGATCCCGGTAGGATTGAAACTGACCGGATAGACGCCCCGGAAAATGGTGACGCGGCGGCAGGTTTTTTCATGGGCGGTCAGCGCATAGATCGGTATACCGGAGCTAATGCGGGACATCCATAGCGGGGTGGAACCGGTTTCGGTCAGGGCTCCGATGGCACGCACCTCGAGATGATTTGCCGCATACATGGCAGCCAGCGCGACGGTTTCGTCAATATTCTCGAAACGCTCATGAAGGCGATGTTTGGATTTTTCGCGCGGATATTTCTCGGCCTCAAGACAAACCCGGGCCATGGCTTCAACCGCCAGATCAGGGAAGTCACCCGAGGCAGTTTCGGCGGACAGCATCACCGCATCGGTGCCGTCGAATACGGCGTTGGCAACGTCGGATACTTCGGCCCGGGTGGGCAGCGGGTTATTGATCATGGACTCCATCATCTGCGTGGCCGTAATCGCAACCTTGTTATAGGTGCGGGCCAGGCGAATCAGATGCTTCTGGACGTGCGGCAAACGAGCATCGCCGATTTCCACACCCAGATCACCGCGCGCCACCATAATGACGTCGGAGGCTTCGACGATACCTTCAATCGTCCCTTCAAGGATCGCCTCTGCCCGCTCAACCTTGGCCACCAAGCCCATGTCGCTGCCCAGCTCCTTTAGCATGTGGCGGGCTTCCTCCATATCCTCGCGTGACCTTGGGAAGGAAATGGCCAGGTAGTCAGCACCGATTTCAACCGCAGTTTTGAGGTCCTGCTTGTCCTTTTCAGTAAGTGCCGGAGCAGACAGTCCACCGCCCTGCTTGTTAATACCCTTATGATTGGATAGTACCCCCCCCACCGTCACCGTGCATTTGACTCGGGTCCCGACTACTGCGTCGACTTCCATGGCAATCAATCCGTCGTTTAGCAACAGGACATCCCCTGCCTTTACATCACGGGGCAACGGCTCATAACTGCAGCCCACCTGGGTTTCATCGCCATCATCAGCGGGAAATGCAGTATCAAGATCGAATTTCTGCCCCTTTTCGAGCAAAATTTTCCGGTTATCCTTGAAGCGAGCCACCCGAATCTTGGGCCCCTGCAGATCAGCCAGAATCGCAACGTGGCGATTCAATTTCTTTGAAATGTCACGGACCAACTCGGCACGCGCACGATGCTCTGCGGCCGTGCCATGGGAGAAGTTGAGCCGAACCACATCGGCACCAGCGCGTAGAACCTTCTCGAGAACCTCGGGAGATTCCGATGCGGGCCCGAGGGTTGCGATGATCTTGGTGCGACGGAAAACATTATTCATAAGAAACCATGTATCAGGTACGCGTAGGGCCACACCATGGTGGCCCTACTGTTAAACAAGAGTTACGACCGAAAGAACAGCGCTTAGCGTGCGTTCATCAATGCAACGGTGGTGTCGAGCATACGATTGGAGAAGCCCCATTCGTTGTCATACCAGGACAGCACCTTTACCAGATTGCCGATAACCGTGGTCTGGGTAGCATCAAAGTTGGACGAGGTTGTGGTGTGGTTGAAATCACTGGAGACCAGCGGCTCAACGTTGTAACCCAGGATACCCTTAAGCGCACCTTCGGAGGCGTCTTTCAGGATAGCGTTAACCTCATCCCTGTTGGTATCGCGACTGGCGACGAACGTCAGGTCGACCACCGATACGTTTGCAGTCGGCACACGAATCGCGAAACCTGAAAGCTTGCCATTCAGTTCAGGTACTACCAGACCTACCGCCTGGGCGGCACCCGTCTTGGTCGGAATCATGTTAAGGGCCGCAGCGCGAGCGCGATACATATCAGTGTGGTAGACGTCAGTCAGTACCTGGTCGTTGGTGTAGGAGTGCACCGTCGTCATCAGGCCGGAAACAATGCCGAGCGTGTCATGCAGGGGCTTTACCAGCGGAGCCAGGCAGTTAGTCGTGCAGGACGCGTTCGAGATAACCTGATCGGTCGCCTTGAGAACGCCGTGATTAACACCGAATACGATGGTGGCATCGGCAGCATTACCATCGGCGGGTGCCGAAATAATGACTTTCTTGGCACCCGCGCTAATGTGGGCCATGCATTTTTCCTTGTTACGGAAAATGCCGGTACATTCCAGCACCACATCAACGTCCATGGTGGCCCATGGCAGTTTGGAGGGATCCCGTTCGGAGAAAACCCTGATGGATTTACCGTTGACGATAATCGCGCCATCACCCACTTCGACTGTGCCGCCAAAGGGGCCATGAACGGTGTCACGCTTGGTCAGGTGGGCATTGATCTTGGCATCGCCCAGATCATTGATGGCGACGATCTCGACATCCTGACGACCGGACTCGAACAATGCCCGCAATACGTTACGTCCGATGCGGCCATAGCCGTTGATAGCAACTTTAATAGTCATGCCTAACTCCAATGATCTAGGTGGGATGAGTGGGAAATTCATTCGTGCCAACCGAAACCGCCAGACCATAAGTACTTGCGGACCCGGATGAGATTTACCGAACTTGGGTGGATACTCGTATGCTTACGGGCCTTACCGCCCTGAGTGGGGCTGAAATGCCTCTATAAACCGGCTTTTCAGCTAAGTATGGCCGCGGAATATAGCAATTCATGCCTTATCAGTCCAGCCACCCTACCCTGCACCGCTGCTTTGGCGGTGTTATCCGTCAATTCAGCTACAATTCTGCTGGCCTGACCACTGAATTTCCAGCCCGAAACCACCCCCGCCTGCAAGAGGATTTGCCTGATGACGATCAGCAGCACGCCAATCGAACTAAGTCCCCCCGAGAGCCTGACCCCACCGCCCCCGGTTACTGTCATTGCCCCGGAAAATGCTGCCACCATGGTCAAACTGGAGCCGGGCAAAATCAGCGAACTCAATCGCAAGGTCGACGATTTCGTTGACGCCATCCTGCGCGAACAGGTGGATAGTGATGTATTCAAGGCCCGGGTGTCCGGGGTTCATACCCTTGGCAACGATGATATCCGGGCGGCGGCAAACATCTCAAATCGCCTGCTGGAACAACCCGTCCGGGCCATGAACGCCGGGCTGTTCGACGAGGGTTCCACCATCTCCAAATCCCTGATTGATCTTCGCCTCAAGATAGAAGAACTGGATCCATCGAAACGAGGCGACATGCTGCAGCCTCGAAAAATTCTGGGGCTCATTCCCTGGGGCAGCACGATTGCGGACTATTTCCGCCAGTACCAATCAGCCCAGACTCACCTCGACGCCATCATCAAATCGCTTTACTCGGGTCAGGATGAACTGTGGAAGGACAATGCCGCGGTAGAAGAGGAGAAAGTGAATGCCTGGCACATCATGGATCGGCTGGAGCAGTATGTTTATATCGGTCGCAAAATTGATGCGGCGATTGTTGAAAAACTCGCCGAGATTGAAGCCGCTGATCCTGAGAAGGCCCATGTGATCAAGGATGAACTGCTGTTCTATGTCCGTCAGAAGGTCCAGGACCTGCTCACACAGCTGGCCGTCACCATTCAGGGGTATCTGGCCATGGACATGGTGCGGAAAAACAATCTGGAACTGATCAAAGGCATCGACCGGGCCACCACCACCACGGTATCCGCCCTGCGCACGGCGGTTATCGTCGCCCAGGCTCTAGCCAACCAGAAACTGGTTCTCGACCAGATTGGCGCCCTCAACAGCACAACCAGCAACCTGATCGAGTCCACCTCCAGCATGATGAAGAATCAGGCTGGCAAGATCCATGAGCAGGCATCCAGCGCCGCCGTCAGTCTGGACAAACTGCAACTGGCTTTTCAGAACATCTACGACAGCGTGGACATGGTGGCTAACTATAAGACACAAACACTGGACAACATGCACCAAACAGTAACCGCCCTCAGCCTTGAAGTCGACAAATCACGCCGCTATCTAGACCGGGTCAGAAGCGAACAGGTCAGCGACCTGCGCCAGTCGCTGCTCTCAGAAAGCGAGGCCAACCTCCTCGGCCTGTGACGATGCATTCACGCTCGACGAATGTCCTCGGCACAGCGCAGACCGGATAGATACGCACCATGGGTGGTGGCACTGTGAGCGGCCGAAGTTGCCTCTCCAGCAAAGAAAAGCCGGTTATCGACCGGCGCAGCCAGCCCCTCGTAGCTACTCTTGCCACCACCGGGCCGCATGTACGAATAGGCACCATAGCTGTAGGGATCTGAACCCCAGCGCGTAAGCTGCCAGCCAGTCGGCTCGGGAATGGCATTACCAAAAAGCCTTCGTAATACATCCAGAGCAGAGGCAACCTGCTCGCGATCCGACCACGCCTCAATCTCACGCCCAAAGGTTCCGGCATTGAAGCCCAGTAATATGGGCCAGCCCGCGTAGTGACTGACATTCAACCACTCTGCCCACTGCCCCGGGGAGTCCGAGATGTAATGCAGCACCTCCGGAGTTTTTGGCCAGAATGCCTTGGGGAAACGAAGATAGGCCTTATTCAGCACACCCATCCCCAATTCGGCCATGGCCGCCTGCTTTGCCTCGGGCAGGGCCGGCGTGAAGCGGATACTCCCTTTTTGAAGTACGCCCAGCGGCACCGTGACAATCACCCGGTCCGCCTGAAACACCCCGGCGGTAGTCTCAACCGTCACGCCGGCTTCGTCATGGCGGACGGCATCAACCCGGCAACCGGTTTTGATGTTCAACCCACGCTGCAAGGGCCTGAGTAGCGCGGCATAACCTCCCGGAAACAGCAGATCAGAGCCACTAAAACCCTCCCCGAATGATAGCGCTTGCGGCGACAACACCGATGCATCAGCGGCATACTCATGCTCTATTTCGGTGTTGATCAGGAACCGGAGCAGCGTCAGATCGCTGGCCGAGTAATCGGCAAGCCTCCCGGCAATAGCGGCCTCAAGACTGCGATCGCCCAGCGTGGCGACTGACTCGGTCACACCGTCCAGCCACTGCGACAACTGCTCCAGACGCCGCTCATCAGCCCGGGTCAACCCGGCACCCGTAGCCCCGTAAGCCCAGGCATTATCGTAGTCGGTGGCACGCGTCCTCGCCCCGGATTGTCTTGCCAATACCGTAAGCGGATTACCGCGGCTCTCGTGTATCCACGACGCACCCAGATCAAGGGGTCTTTTGCGCCACTGACGGCTGGTCCAGATCCGCCCACCGACCCTATCCCTTGCCTCCAGCACGGTGACCTGAAAGCCGGTTCTTTTCAGGCTTTGCGCGGCTGCGAGGCCCGCTATACCGGCACCAATGACCAGCACCCGCTCACCGCCTGAACCTGCCGCCGCGACCCTCCTTTGAGTTATCGGGGCAAATGCCGCAAGAGAGAGGGCCATCAACTGTATCGCGCGACGACGGCTGATCATCGAGTCTCCATCAGGTTCACCCTGATTCAGGCTGAGCCACTTGCCTCCGCTTAAAGGCTACCATCAGGTCAACCGCAGGACAGGTTCAGCCATCGCCTCAATTTGTTGCCTGAGTTCCAGTATCCGCGCCTGCCAGTAGTGCGGCGCAGCAAACCAGGGAAACGCCACAGGAAACGCCGGATCATCCCAGCGCTGGGCAAGCCAGGCCGAATAGTGGATCAGGCGCAGAGTTCGCAACGCCTCGATGAGATGCAGCTCACGCAGATCAAACTCAAAGAATGTCTCATAACCGTCCAAAAGCAGACTCAGCTGACCGCCCCGCTCCAGCCGATCGCCCGACAGCAGCATCCAGAGATCCTGTATCGCAGGCCCCATTCGGCTGTCATCGAAATCGACCCAATGGGGGCCATCATCGCCCCACAATACATTGCCGGCATAACAATCACCGTGAAGCCGTAGCCGAGGCACATCACCCGCCCGCTCGTAACAGCGCAATACGCCCTCAAGCGCCTGTGCCGACACCGCCGCATAGTCATCGCGCAGTTCGACCGGAATGATGTTCTGCGACAGCAGATAGTGGCGGGGGGTGTGGCCGAAAGATACAGCATCCAGTGCTGGCCGATGCTGGTAGCTTTTCAATGCACCAATGGCATGAATACGCCCGAGGTAACGGCCCATTCGGCTCAGCGTCGCAGGATTGTCACACTCTGGCGCGTACCCGCCCTGACGCGGAAAGACCGCAAAGCGGAAACCCTCGAACTCATGCAGGGTGACCCCGGACGGGTTGGGCAGGGGCGGCACCACGGGCAATTCCGCCTGAGCCAGCTCCAGCATAAAGCCATGCTCTTCGAGAATAGCCGCAGAGGACCAGCGTTCGGGTCGGTAGAATTTGGCCACCTGCACCGGCCCATCCTCCAGGCCGAACTGATAGACGCGATTTTCGTAGCTGTTTAGCGCCAGCAGGCGACCATCGCAGATAAAGCCGACACTCTCCAGAGCATTCAGAATGCAGTCGGGGGACAGCAGAGCAAAGGGCACAGCAGCGGATAGGCTCATGGCGGCAGCAACAACAGGTGGCTTGAGAGGCACCAGTATGACACTTCCCGGCCAAACAATTGCTCACGGTCGCCGGCGTAGCGTCACCCTGGACCCTGGACCCAGCTGTACCCGCCCTATTTCCTGGTGGTCAGCCGGATAAACTTTTCCTGTAGCGCAGCCTGCTCCTCCGGCCGATCCGGGTCAGGGATGATGCACTCCACCGGACAGACCCTGATGCATTGAGGTTTTGCGTGATGGCCCACGCACTCGGTGCAAAAATCAGGGTCGATCTCGTAAATCAACTCGCCTTCCGAGATAGCCCCGTTGGGGCACTCGGGTTCGCAGACATCACAGTTGATACATTCGTTGGTAATCAGGAGTGCCATAACCCTACCCTGCCGCCCTGTCGGCGAATTTCTGCCGAAGTTCCAGCCCGACCTGCTCCGGCACAAAAGGAGACACATCGCCGCCCAGCCGGGCGATTTCTCGAATCAGCGACGAGGAGATGAATGCGTACTTTTCGCTCGGCGTTAGAAACATCGTCTCAATTTCGGGCCCGAGATGCCGGTTCATACCCGCCAACTGAAACTCGAATTCAAAATCCGACACGGCGCGCAGCCCACGCAGGATGACGGTCGCTCGGGTAGTTCGGGCACAGTCGACCAGCAGGGTATCAAAGCCGATGACCTCCACGTTGGGAACCTCTGCCAGTGAATCGCGCGCCATGGTCACCCGCTCACCCAGCGCAAACAGGGGCACCTTGTTGCGATTTTCAGCCACGGCGACCACCACCCGACTGAACATGCGGGCCGCCCTGCCCACCAGATCAATATGACCGTTGGTAATGGGATCGAAAGTGCCCGGATAAATCGCTGTAATGTTCATCAAGCGGCTAGTCTATGAAGTAAAAATACTGACCTCATGGCGGACCTTGCACGAGGTTACGTTGATACAAAAAGTAGGCGACATCACCCGCCCGGCCTCGCCGCAGCAAGGCCCACCCGGACGGCAGATCATCCAGCGCCAGTTCGGGCTCGGTTTCGATATAGATCTTGGCGAATGGCGTCAACCAGCCACCGACCTCCAGCAGGGCAGCAGCTTCAGCGACCTTGGCCTGACGAAACGGAGGATCCAGAAACACCAGATCAAAAGTCTCGGCCGGGCCCGCCAGATAGTGCAGGGCATCCTCCCGCAGTACCGTCACCTGATCGGCCCGCAACAGCGTCCGGTTAGCCGCCAGTGCTGTCACTACCCGCGCATCGGACTCAACCTGCACCACCTTCGCAGCTCCGCGTGATGCAGCCTCAAAGCTCAGTGCGCCGCTACCCGCGAACAGATCAAGGCAACGCGCACTTTCGACATCATCACGCAACCAATTAAACAGTGTTTCGCGAACCCGACCGGGCGTTGGCCGAAGGCCTGCAACTGCCGGAAAGCTCAACTTTCGACTGCGCCAGAGCCCCCCGATAATGCGCAACTCATTCCTGGGACCGGATAACCTAGGCAAAGCGCAACCCCGGAGCGGCCCTCATTATTTGGCACCGCCGCCCACCAGCACAGTCTGTAGCCTGCCAGTATCCAACCGCGCCTTTAATGCCCGCTTCACATCCTCCCGGGTGACGGCCTGGACTTTGGCAGTAAAGGTATTCAGGTAATCAAGCGGCCGTTTGAAGAAGCCAATCGAGGCTACTTCAGCGGTCAGTTTCTGATTGCTGTCCAGCCGCAACACGAAGCCGCCAATGATGTTCTTTTTGGCAGCATCCAGCTCCTGCTCGGTTGGCCCGCTCTCAATGAAATCGTGCACCGTCTGAACCGCAACCTTGAGCGCCTCCTCCGCCTGCGCGTTCTTGGTTTGCAAACCCATTTCGAAGGGTCCGGTCACCCGTAGCGGGATGAAATAACTGTAGGCGTTATAGGCAAAACCTCGTTTCTCCCTGACTTCTTCCATAATGCGGGACACCAGCCCACTGCCGCCCAATGTGTGATTGCCGACATACAATGGGAAATAGTCAGGATCATTGATCCTCATGCCGAGTTGACCGGCAAAGATATGGGTCTGCTCGGACGGATAGTCCGTTTTCACGGTCTGCGCCGAACCACCCGCCACCGGTTCCGGCAAGTCGGCCAGCGGCTCACCCTCCGGCAGGCCAGCCAGCAGGTTATCCGCCATGGATTCGGCATTCTGGCGGGTAACATCGCCCACAATTACGACGATGCCGTTCTTCACCGTGTACACCCGCTTGTGAAAGTCGGCCAGATCGGCCGGGGTCAGCGGTTCAACCGTTTCCTTCAGTCCTTCCGGCGGATGGGCATAGGGATGGTTGCCATAAAGCGTTTTCATGAAGGTGATTTCGGCCACTTCGCCCGGATCTTCTGCCTGCTGCCTGATCGCCAGCAGGGTGCGGTTTTTCTCCCGCTCGAAGTCCCGCACCTCAAAGCGCGGATGGGCCAGCACTTCCCTGGCTGTTTCGAGTGCCACGGCCAACTTTTCAGGGTGGGTCAGGCTGCGCAGAGAGAGAAAGGCGGAGTCGCGGCTAGCACCCGTACCTAACACTGCACCGACATTTTCCAATCGGGTGGCGATGGCATCGGCGTCCCAGGTTCCGGCTCCGGCATCAAGCATGCCCGAGGTCAGACTGGCCAGCCCGTACTTCTCGCCATCACGGGCACTACCGGCATCAAACACCAGCCGGACATCCACCAGTGGCAGACCTTCGGTCGGAACATAGAAAACCCGACCGCCGCGCGCGGTGGTCCAATGCTGAATATCAGGCACTGCCAGCACGTTTGCGCTCAGCGCACATAGCACCAGACCCGCCAGCCCGTGTCGAGTGATCGAATCAAACAGCAGCTTAATGGACATGGTTGCCTCCAGTGACGGCATCTTCGGGTGCCGGCTTCCCTTCGGGCAGCGGCAGCGGATCAAGGTGGGCGATGCTCAGGCGCTCATCAATCAGGTATTTACGCGCGGCATCCCTGACCTGCTCCGGCGTCACGGCATTCACCTTGTCAACGTAGTCCTGAAGGGTCTTCCAGCTCAGGCCCACCGTCTCGGCAGTGCCCAGCTGCATGGCCTGATAGAACATGGAATCAAGCTGGTAGACATGGTGAGCCAGCACCTGCGCCTTGACCCGTTGCAGCTCCTCTGCCGAGATGGGCTCATCCCGCAACTGACGAATCTCGTCGAGCATGGATTTTTCAAGATCCGCCACCGACTTACCCTGCACCGGCGTTCCCTCCAGCGTGAACAGATTGGACAGCCTTGAATAGAGGTCATAGCCCGCCCCCGCCGATGCCGCAATTTGTTGACCCCGTACCAGCCGACTGGAGAAACGGGCGCTGTTGCCGCCGTCCAGTATCCCGGCAGCGACTTCCAGTGCATAGGCATCGGTCTCGCTGGCGGCGGTCTTCAGTGAAGGCGTTTTGTAGCCCATGACCAGAAACGGCAGCTTGGCCGGGACTTTCACCGTCATGCGGCGCAGACCAAGCTGCTCGACTTCGCCTTGCGGCTTGACCACCGGCGGCTCGCTCCGCTTGAGCGGACCGAAGTGCTTTTTCGCCAGTGCCAACACCTCGTCCGGCTTGACGTCGCCAACCACGACCAGTGTCGCGTTATTGGGCGCGTACCAGCGGGTGTACCAGGCCTTGAGGTCGTTCAGCGTCAACCCGGCGACATCATCCGGCCAACCCACGACCGGATTCATGTAAGGACTATTGCTGTAGGCCACCGCCTCGAAATGCTCCTGCACTTTCGCGTGGGGCTGATCATCGGTGCGCAGCCGGCGCTCCTCAAGTACCACCTGATGCTCCTTGGCAAATTCAGCCTCAATCAACTTGAGGTTGCGCATGCGATCGGCTTCCAGCTCGAAACTCACCGGCAAGCGGGATTTCTCCAGTGTCTGGAAATACGCGGTATAGTCCTGCCCGGTGAAAGCGTTTTCCCTGCCACCGTTTGCTGCGATAATGCGGGAAAATTCGCCGGCCGGATGGCGCTGCGTCCCCTTGAACATCATGTGTTCAAGCATGTGGGAAATGCCGGTGATGCCGCCATACTCATTGCCGGCACCGACCTTGTACCAGACTTGCGAGACCACCGCCGGTGCGCGGTGATCCTCCTGAACCAGAATTTTGAGGCCGTTATCCAGCCGGTACTCATGCACCGGAGGTTCTGCCGCCTGCAGCGTCAGCGGCAGGGCAAACAGGCTGATACGGAGTCCGCGTAACAACATCTGACGTGCTCCTTGATGTCGGGTTGATGTCTCGGGATTGGCGGCCTTCCGCCACTATCACGTTATTGTAAACGAAGCCAAAGCCAACGATGACAACCGCAATCAAAGCCGCTTCACCCTCGATCTGGCGCGCCTACCTCGGACTTTGCAAACTCCGGGTCGTCAGCGCGATCGTGTTCACGGCCATAATCGGCATGTTTCTCGCAGTACCGGGGCTGCCGCCGCTGTCCGAAACGCTATGGGGCGCCCTGGGAATCGGGCTGGCCGCTGCCTCGGCGGCAGCGCTAAACCATGTGTACGATCGCGAAATCGATAGCAAAATGGGCCGGACCGAAGATCGCCCCTTGCCCCAGTCGCAGCTCTCACCGCGTCAGGCCAATGTTTTTGCGGTGATCATCGGCACTCTGTCGATGGCCATCCTGACAGTCCTCGTGAACCCTTTGACCGCCATTCTCACCTTTGTTTCACTGATCGGCTATGCGGTGATCTACACCCGTTACCTGAAACGGGTCACGACCCAAAACATCGTGATTGGCGGTGCCGCAGGGGCGGCCCCTCCGGTACTGGGCTGGTGTGCCGTAACCGGCAGCGTACATCCCCATGCCCTGCTGCTGTTTCTGTTGATCTTTGTCTGGACACCGCCTCACTTCTGGCCGCTGGCCCTGGCCAAGAAGGACGAATACCGGCTGGCCGACATGCCGATGCTGCCGGTCATCTATGGTGATGCCGTCACCAAACTGCACATCCTGCTCTACACCATCCTGCTGGTGATCTTCAGCCTGTTACCCTACCTGACCGGCATGAGCGGCCTCATTTATCTGGTGACGGCCCTGGTACTCGGTGCAGGCTTTCTCTATTTCGCAATCCGGCTCAGGCGCGCCGACAACAACCGCCTGGCAATGCGAACCTTTGGCTACTCGCTGTTCTACCTGATGGGCCTTTTCACGGCGTTGCTGGTCGATCACTACCTGCCACTCTGACATCGCGACGCGTCCCCGGGCGATACCGATGGCGCCCACTACAAACACCCTCATGCCGCTCTATCATCCCGTACAGAAAAAACTGGTTCGTCGCGCCCCTCCCGTTACCCCGCCTCAGCTAGACCACCTGTCGCCGCTGATCCAGCGCATCTACGGCACACGACGCGTGAGGAGTGCGGTCGAGCTGGATCGCTCACTGAGTCAGCTACCCAGCCCGGCCCTGCTGTCAGGCATGGACACCATGACCGAGCTGCTGGCCGACGCCATTGCCCAAAACCGCTCACTGCTGGTCATCGGCGATTACGACGCAGACGGCGCCACCGCCAGCGCGGTCGCGGTACGTGGCCTGCGAGCGCTGGGCCTCACGCGGGTCGGGTATCTGGTCCCCAACCGCTTTGAATACGGCTACGGCCTCACCCCGGAAATTGTCACCCTCGCCGCCCGGCAACAGCCCGAGCTCCTGCTGACCGTCGATAACGGCATTTCCAGCATCGACGGCGTGGCAGCGGCCAACGCACGGGGCATCAAAGTGCTGGTTACCGACCACCATCTGCCGGGCGCGGCCCTGCCCGAAGCGGCGGCCATCGTCAATCCCAACCTGCCCGGCGATAGCTTCCCCGGCAAGGCGCTGGCGGGCGTCGGCGTGATGTTCTACGTTCTGATGGCATTGCGTCAGCGACTGCGCTCGACCGGCCATTTCATAAAGGCTCAAACCCCAGAACCCAACCTTGCCACCCTGCTTGATCTGGTGGCACTGGGCACGGTGGCCGATGTGGTCAGCTTCGATCACCTGAACCGCATCCTGGTTCATCAAGGTCTGCAGCGCATCCGCTCGGGGCAGGCACACCCGGGGCTATTGGCCCTGCTGGAGGTCGCCGGCCGCAAACAGGGGCCGGCGTGCGCCAGCGATCTCGGATTTTTCGCAGGACCCAGACTCAATGCCGCTGGCCGACTGGAGGACATGTCGCTCGGTATCGAATGCCTGCTCACCGACAACCCCGACAGTGCCCGCGCCATGGCCACCCAACTCAATGAGATCAACCGCGACCGCCGCGAAATCGAAGACCAGATGAAAGCCGACGCGCTGGCCGGCATTGAAGATTTCGCCAGCAGCGACGAGACTCGGCCCGCGCTCTGCCTGTTTGAGGAAGACTGGCATCAGGGCGTGGTCGGCCTGGTCGCCTCCCGCATCAAGGACAGGCTGCACCGACCGGTGATCGCCTTCGCACCGGCCAATCTGGAAAAAACAGAACTCAAGGGCTCGGCACGCTCCATCCCCGGCATTCATATTCGCGATGTGCTGGCCGACATCGCCACCCGTCACCCGGGACTACTCGAAAAATTCGGCGGGCACGCGATGGCCGCAGGTTTAAGCCTTGCCCGCGACCGTCTGGATGATGTCCGTCGCGCCTTCGAGACCGAAGTTCTGCGCCATGCCGCTACGATTGATCTGGAACCTGCGATCGACACTGATGGCGCGCTGAACAGCCAGGACATCAG
>JBKCCF010000062.1:0-3944 GCA_046305255.1 Methylococcaceae bacterium | reverse complement strand
CTTTGCGGAAGGCCTGTCCTTGCCCTACCTGGTAACCGTTGTTGGTCCGTTCATGATTCTGCCTAACGTAGGTCTGAACGAGTGGGGTCACACCTTCTGGTTCATGGAAGAGCTGTTCGTAGCGCCTCTGCACTACGGCTTTGTGTTCTTCGGCTGGCTGGCACTGGCAATCGCTGGTGTACTACTCCAGGTGTTTGATAGCTTCGGTAAATTGATCAAGGCTGACCTATGCCCTGATCTCGCTTAAAGCTCGGGCTTCAGGTTGACATCTTCGGATATCAACCTCCCCCCGAAACCAACCCTCACCAATTGTGGTGGGGGTTTTTTATGGTTCATCGCGCCTTTCGAACTTCCTGCCTTTGCGAACTTCCTATCCCAACAGTAGGAAATAGCCGTAGAATAAAATCTTTCTCTTCCAGGTCCTTACTGGACACGCTCACAACACATGATCGTCCCTCCCAATCTTTTTTCCTATCGCAAGTACTGGGCAAAACGCTTCGGCACCGCCCGGCAATTACCCACTAATCGGGATGAAATGAATGCCTTGGGCTGGGATTCCTGTGATGTGATTGTGGTCACTGGCGATGCTTACGTTGATCATCCGAGTTTCGGTATGGCGATCATCGGTCGGCTGCTTGAGGCTCAGGGATTCAGGGTTGGCATTCTTTCCCAACCGGATTGGACCTCTGCCCACGAATTCAAAAAACTGGGGAAGCCAAATCTGTTTTTCGGTGTGACCGGAGGCAACATGGACTCCATGGTTAATCGTTACACATCGGATCGCAAAATCCGATCAAACGACGCCTACACACCCGACGGCGAAGCCCATAAACGACCTGATCGCTGTGTCACGGTCTACTCTCAACGTTGCCGTGAGGCGTACCGTAATGTACCCATCGTGCTAGGCGGCATCGAAGCCAGCCTCCGCCGCATCGCGCACTATGATTACTGGTCAGACAAAGTCAGACGATCAGTGCTGATGGATGCCAAGGCCGACCTTTTGGTCTACGGCAATGGCGAGAGACAGGTCGTTGAAATCGCACATCGACTGGCTGCGGGAGAACCGATAACCGAGCTCAACGCTATCAGGGGTACGGCCATCATGCGTAAGGCCCCATCCGATGGATGGTTTGTCCTGGACTCCACCGAGATTGATCAGCCAGGCCCCATTGCACCTCCGGTGGATCCTTATCAGATGGCATCTACGGACTGCACAACCGAGACAGCAGGCGGTCAGGCCTTGCGCTTCGAGCGCCGCCGAACTGATCCGACACGGACCGTAATCCGCCTGCCCTCCTTCGAACAGGTACAAAGCGACCCGGTACTGTATGCCCACGCCTCACGGGTCTTACATCAGGAAACGAATCCCGGCAACGCGCGTGCGCTGATTCAGCGCCATGGTGAACGAGAGATCTGGATAAACCCACCACCCATTCCCCTTAGCACCCAGGAAATGGATGGTGTTTACGACCTTCCATACTCGCGGTTACCGCATCAATCCTATGGTCACAGCAAAATCCCTGCATTTGAGATGATTCAGCATTCCGTCACCATCATGCGGGGCTGTTTTGGGGGATGCACTTTTTGCTCCATTACCGAACATGAGGGCCGTATTATCCAGAATCGATCAGAAGATTCGATTATTCGTGAACTGGAGGCCATACGCGATACGTCGCCCTCCTTCACTGGCCATGTCTCTGACCTCGGCGGCCCCACCGCTAACATGTACAGACTGGCATGCAAGGATCCCGCGATTGAGGCCTCATGTCGCCGCCTTTCCTGTGTATTCCCCAGTATTTGCAAGAATCTGAATACCGACCACACCCCGCTGATAAAACTCTACCGCAGGGCTCGTGCCCTACCTGGTATCAAGAAAATCACCATAGGTTCTGGATTGCGCTATGACCTCGCGGTCCGCTCGCCCGAGTATGTAAAAGAACTGGTCACCCACCACGTCGGCGGCTACCTGAAGATCGCTCCGGAGCACACCGAATCCGGCCCGCTCTCGAAAATGATGAAACCGGGCATAGGCACCTATGACCAGTTCAAGGCCATGTTCGATAAATACTCAAAGGAGGCAGGCAAGGAACAATATCTCATCCCCTATTTCATCGCGGCCCATCCGGGTACTACCGATGAGGATATGCTGAATCTCGCTCTCTGGCTTAAGCGCAACGGTTTTCGTGCAGACCAGGTTCAGGCTTTCCTGCCATCCCCCATGGCCAATGCAACCACCATGTACTACACCGGCAAGGATCCTCTGCATCGCGTCAGCCGTAACAGCGAAAATGTATATATCCCCAAAAAAATGAAGCAGCGTCGGCTACACAAGGCGTTTCTTCGTTATCACGATGCCGAGAACTGGCCAATCCTGCGCGATGCGCTTAAACAAATGGGGCGGGCAGACCTGATCGGAAATGGCAAACATCATCTCGTTCCAAACTGGCAGCCCTCCGGAACCGGTCAATCACCCGAGGGGGCAAGAACCACAAGAAAAACCCAATCCTGCAACACGCAGCACACTGGCCTGCCTCCGCTAAGCAGAACCACGAAAAAATCACGGAGACCGAGAGGTTAGACCCCACCCTAATCACAATCGGGCTTGATACCTGGCAGCCCCATCATATCCACCCCCCAAACCATGTCCGTCTAGTACAATCTGAGATCCTGCAGGGACATCGGCGGCACAGCGACGAACTTTTCCTGTCCAACTCGTCCAACAAAGAATTATTCATTCGCGGAGCGTGCTATGTGGAACTTTAATCTAATGGCTGCGACCAGAACCATTGAGACATCAATGGCTTTTGTACTCTACAGGCTGCTAATCTGCCTTGGGGCAGCACTCGGATATCTGTTCGCCACCCTAGGCGGGGCAGGTACGCTGGTAGGTTTTGCATCGCTGACCAAGAACGCAAGTAGCGTCGGGCCGTTCGGCGCGATTGTCGGGTTCCTGCTATTCGCATTTTTGATGTATACGATTCGGGCCTTTTGGTTAAATACCGTCAAAGCGCCGCAGCTCGCTGTCATTGCTGACAATGCCTCCGGAAAACAGCTACCACATGGCAAGGCATTGATCGATTATGCAAAACAGCGTCAGGTCGACAGTTTTCCAAGCACCTCGGCACTGTTCGAGCTGGACAAACTGACTCGTAGCACACTTGAATCCATAGCCACATCCAAACCCGCGTCTTACCTGTCCAAAGCCCCACCCCAACTCCAACAAGTGCTCGGTGTGCTATGGCGGCGGCTCTCAGCACTAAATCATCAAACCTTGATTGCCTGGCATTTTTACTCGGGCTCAAAAAACCCCTGGAAATCAATAGCAGAGGCCATCGAAATCACCAACTGCAATTACCCCATGATCGTGAAGAACAGGGTCTATGTCACAGCTTTTTCATGGTTGGGTTTTATCGTCTCCTATCCGCTCCTGCTGATTGGCATAGAAAAACTCATAGCCGGCATCCCCATCAATATGAGTTTTTGGCCCTACGTTTTTGCAGGTGTTTTTTCCTGGGCGCTAAAGGCTGCGTTCTTTGACGCTATCGCTGAGGCCGCCATGCTCCAAGCTTTTCTGTCCCTGCCCGAAAGTCCGATCAGTCACGATGACTCTAAAGGACAGGAATTGGACTCAGACGCTTATAGGGCCATCCTGGAAAAGGCAGGGTGACCGGCCCCCTGCCGAAAAATAAAAACAGCGAGTCAATTCTATGATTCAAAACCAGAGGCCGTCAGAATAAACAAAGGCTTGTAGCGAACAAGCCGTAAGATTTATAATGCCGGCAAAGCCGATGTAGCTCAGCTGGTAGAGCAACACATTCGTAATGTGTGGGTCGCGTGTTCGAATCACGTCTTCGGCTCCAATAAATCTATAACTTAGGCGCTTAGGCGCCTTTTTCATTTCTCCCTTGAACCCTATTTGAACCCTCGGGCTTATGTCACAAGGG